>JBEEIJ010000001.1:0-13024 GCA_041169905.1 Pseudomonadota bacterium
TGATTGCGCGTTCGGCAATGCGCAGCGGTTCGTCACGAAACTCGTTACTATCCCGAAAATGGACGGCTTGGTCGTTATGATTGGCCGGCGCGCTCAATGCGCGGTCCCATAATGACCGGGATGGAAACGGCATCGCGCCGTTGCCGGTAATTTGCCAATACAGGCCGCTATTGGGTTCAAGGAAACGCTGGTCGCCCAACGGGCGGTTCATCCGGATTTCACCATCGGGACCGATTTCCGCAGAAGCAATCATCGCGGTCAGGACATATTCCAGCTGATTGTCGAAATTCTGCTCGACCGAATTGACCAACACGCGGTCAAGCGCAGCACCACCGCCGATCAACAATATCGTAATCCACGCAGCAGCGGTCAGGATCATCCGGCGGGACAGCGAACCCGTGCTTTGAAACTGGCTTCGCCACGTCGGTGCTTGATTGGCCGTTTTCATGGCGACCGGCGGGTTCAGCTTTCGGGTTCCTCAAGACTGTAGCCAAGGCCACGGATCGTCGAGATCACATCTTGGCCAAGCTTTTTGCGGATACGCGTTACGAACACTTCAATCGTGTTGGAATCGCGGTCGAAATCCTGATCATAAATATGCTCGATCAACTCGGTCCGCGAAACAACCTTACCCTTGTGGTGCATCAGGTACGACAGCAATTTGTATTCCTGCGCGGTTAGCTTCACAGGCTCGCCACCCAGCGTGACGCGGCCTGAGCGCGTATCGAGGCGAACCTCGCCAACGGTCAGCTCGGACGAAGCATTGCCCGATGCGCGGCGGATGAGCGCCCGAAGACGCGCGATCAGCTCCTCCGTCTGGAATGGCTTCGCGAGATAATCATCGGCACCCGCGTCCAGACCAGCGACCTTGTCGGACCAGCTATCACGCGCTGTCAGAACCAGAACGGGGAATTTCCGGCCTTCCTTGCGCCAGCGATCGAGAACCGTCAGGCCGTCAATTTCAGGCAGGCCAAGGTCGAGAATGACCGCATCATAATTTTCGGTTGAACCCATATAATGGCCGTCTTCGCCGTCGGTCGACAAATCAACCGCATAGCCAGCCCCTTCAAGGGTGGACTTCAGTTGCTTGCCCAATGTGGGTTCGTCTTCGACGATCAAAATGCGCATGCTGTCCCCTTATGTTGTTAAAATTCATGCCAAAATCGGGCTAGCAGATTCACGTGCAGCCACAAAATCCTATCAGCGTTGGCGTAAAATGTTACCGGTTCGGGCATCTACATCGACGAAGATGACCCGATCCTTGTTGATGAACTTTAACCGGTAAACCTGCGCGCTTGGATCATATTCAGGCCCCAGATACTGCATCCCGCGCATACGCGGCACAACGCTTGCCTCAATCTCGCGCAGCGATTTTACTTTTCCAGCCGCCATGTCCTGACGCGCATCATCCTGTTCACCGCGACGCGCATCGGCGGGAAAGGCAGCAAGCAACGCAATGGCCGAAAGCCCTGCAAAGATTGAAATTCGGTTCAACATTCCTGCGCACTACCCCCATGGCATTGAACGTAAAATGAATGGAGGCCGATCATCCAACCGGCCTCCGATAAGATTATTTCACCATTTCAAAGGTGAATGACATGGTTGCCGCGACGCTCAGCTCACCCGGCGCGATGGGTGTCGACTTTTCAGACGCATCCATCGCGCGCATGACCATGGGCCGTGGATAGCCACCGCCTTGGCTGTCGGTTTCTTCAACACGCAATACGCGGACATCGGTGTACCCAGCCTTTCGTGCGAGGTTTTGTGCGCGGTTCACCGCCGTTGCCCAAACCTTGTCACGAGCCGCCGCACGAAACGCACTGTCGTCATCAATGCCGAATGTCGGACCATTGAAGCTTGTCGCGCCATCGACCGCAAGCGCATCCAAAAACGCACCCAATTTCTTCAGGTCGCGCAGTTTGGACGTTACCATGTTCGACGCCTGATAGCCTTTGAAAACCTGCTGCCCATCGCGATAGTCAAATTGCTGATTGAGGCTAATCTGCGTGGTTTGGATATCGCGTTCGGCGATACCCAATTTCTTCAGCCGCGCAACGACCGACGCCATTTGCACATTGTTTGCGCGGACCGCCTCGGTCGCCGTTGGTGCCACAGTTTGGACGCCCGTTGAGAAGGTGGCGACATCTGGCTTGGTGTCTACAGATTCGGTGATCGTCAAATCAATGACGGGGTTTGCGGCGGTGATATTGACCTGCGTCGCCATCGCTTCGCTCGATACCAAAGCTGCGGTTGCCAGCAACGCTGCAAAAAACATTTTACGCATAAGATGCTCCTATGTGATGCCAACCAATTATATCGCGGTGTGGCGTGCCCAATCGATATAGGCTTGGCGAAGCTGAACGGTTGCCGAACCGGGCGTTCCATCGCCGATGCTTTTGCCGTTTATTTCCACCACGGGCATCACAAAGCCTGATGCCGACGAAACGAAAGCCTCAGCCGCTTGTTCCGCCTCGGCGACCGAGAACGGCCGCTCTTCGATTGTTTGCGCGACCATTGGCAAAACGGCGGCACGGGTAATGCCATGCAGGATTTCGCGGTTCAGCGGGTGCGTCACCAGCACGCCATCATGCGTAATGATATGCGCGTTTTGCGCGGTCCCCTCGGTCACTACGCCGCCGCGTTCCATCCACGCGTCATCAACGCCGCGGGCAATCGCCTCATTCTTCATCAGCGAAGCATAGAGCAATTGGGTCGTTTTGATATCTGCCCTGCCCCAGCGCAAATCAGGCAAAGTGACCACACGAATTCCGCGCTTTGCCAATGGCGTGTCCGCCAATGCACGGCTTTGGCTAAAGGCCAAAACGGTCGGCGTTGTGCCTTCGGGTGGGAAGACAAAATCGCGATCCGTCGGCGCACCGCGCGTGACTTGCCAATAGATCATGCCTTCCTCGACAGCATTGCGCGCAACAAGCTCGCGGCAAATGATGAGCCATGCTGCGGCATCAGGCGCGCCTTTGATGCCCAGTTCGCCCAGCGAGCGGGCCAGTCGCTGCACATGGCCGTCGAAATCCACAAGCTTGCCGCCCAGCACAGAGACGACTTCATAGACAGAGTCAGAAAACAGAAAGCCCCGGTCAAACACCGATACTTTGCCATTGGTTTCGGGAACATATTCCCCGTTGAGATAAATAGTGCGCATATGACGTCTGTGCTGGAAGCGTCGCTAATCGTCAACATCGACATTGTCATTCCCGTTGCGACCCCCTATCCGCCAGCGCATATGTCCCAACCCCCAATCTTCGCATTTGAAAATCTCGCGCTGCAACAAGGTGGCGGCTGGCTGTTTCAGGATATCGACCTGTTTATTGGCGCACGCGATCGGCTCGCGCTGATCGGCCGCAATGGCGCGGGCAAAACAACGTTGATGAAATTGGTCGCTGGCTCGGTTGAGGCGGACAAAGGCAATCGCGTTGTCGTTCCCGGCACAAATATCGTCATGCTGGAACAAGACCCCGACGTGACATCGTTCGACCGGCTCGTCGATTTTGCCATTCATGGCGAAAAAGGCCCGCCCGAATATGCCGTGCGCGCCATTGCGGACCAATTGGGCATTAATCTGGACCGCGAAGCCAAGACCGCAAGCGGTGGTGAGAAACGGCGCGCCGCGATTTGCCGCGCATTGGCCAGTGAACCCGATTTGCTGTTGCTCGACGAGCCGACCAACCATTTGGACCTCGCCGCGATTGAATGGCTTGAGGATTGGCTGACGCGGTATCGCGGCGCCTTCATGGTCATCAGCCATGACCGGACGTTTTTAACGCGGCTGACGCGGCAGACATTCTGGCTGGACCGCGGCCTGTTGCGCCGAAATGAGATTGGCTTTGGCGGCTATGATGCGTGGACTGAACGGGTCTATGCCGAAGATGCGCGCAATGCAGACCGGCTGGATGCCAAGCTGAAGATCGAGGCGCATTGGCTTGAGCGCGGCGTCACTGCGCGGCGTAAGCGCAATCAGGGACGGCTCGCGAAGCTTTGGGAAATGCGCGCCGCACGCGCCGCAATGATCGGCCCGCAAGGCACCGCCAAGCTTGCCGCCGCAAGCGACGATAGCAAAACCAAAACCGTTATCAACGCAGAGGGCATCGGCAAAAACTTTGGCGACCGGACGATTATCAAGGATTTCACGCTGCGTATCCAGCGCGGCGACCGCATCGGCATCGTCGGCGCAAACGGCACCGGCAAAACCACCTTAATCCGAATGCTGACCGGTGAAACGCAGCCCGACAGCGGCAGCATCACGCTTTCGCCAACGCTGACCGGCATCGTCATCGACCAGCAGCGCAAATTGCTGACCCCCGAAAAACGCGTGCGCGATGTGCTCGCCGATGGCAGCGACTGGATTGATGTGCGCGGTGTGCGCAAACATGTTCAGGGTTATTTGAAAGAGTTTCTGTTCGACCCGGCATTGATTGAGGCGCGGATCGGCACATTATCAGGTGGCGAACAATCACGCATTTTGCTGGCGCGCGAATTCGCGCGTGAGGCCAATTTGCTGGTGCTGGACGAACCCACAAACGACCTCGACCTTGAAACGTTGGACCTGTTGCAAGAAGTGATTGCCGATTATGACGGCACAGTTCTGATCGTCAGCCATGATCGTGATTTCCTTGACCGAACGGTGACGCTCACTCTGGGCCTCGATGGATCAGGGCATGTCGATATCATTGCGGGCGGTTATGCCGATTGGGAAGCGAAGCGGGACAAGCGCGATAAACCCGCAGCGAAAAAGGCCGATAAAGCGCCTGCGAGGCCAGAGGTAAGCAGCGACACCGCGCCCGCCAAACGGGTTAAGCTGACCTACAAAGACCAGCGCGACTATGATCTGCTGCCCAGCCGCATTGCCGAGATCGATGCAGAGGTTGCGGCCGCCGAAAAGGAAATAAGCGAGCCGACGCTCTACACGAAGAACCCGGCGCGATTTGCCGAACTGACGGCAAAGACCGAAAAGCTGCGCGCCGAAAAGGACGCGGCGGAGGAGCGTTGGCTCGAATTGGCCATGATGGTTGAAGAAGCGGCGACCTAACCCTCTATCCGGTAGAAGGTCACAAGCCGGTCGAGCGCGATTTTCAGCACGAGCTTTCCAGACCGCACCGGCCATGACATTTCCCGTTCTGCCGCAGGCATGCTCTCGCCCACGCAGATAACCCGCCACGCAATATCCGACAGGTCCGGCCCAAGCGCGGACAAGGCGTCGTCAAAACGCACCTTGGCGCTCATCATCCGTTCTGTCCGGTTCAAACCAGCCGGCGCGGCGCGTTTTTGCCGCCCGACCGGAACATTCTCCCAAGACATGGTGACATGCGGACCGAGCGCGGCAGTTTCATAATCGCGGCGCAAGGTTTCCCCCGCCAGCATCTGCCGGTCCGACAAATGTCCACGCGCATGCAACCATGAAAGCGGCGATTCTGCGAGATTCACGGTCACCGTGCGTCGGGCTTTCGCATCACGCGGCACTGGCCCGCTTTCGCGCAATCCGCGCTCAGCCAATAGCCTTGGATCAGGCAGGTTACGATTTGCATGGGACTTTGAGGGCATATCTATTCTCCGCTACGTCAGCGAATCACCCTTGCCATGTGGTAAATATTGTAGGAAAGAAAAACCTATCTGGTGATGGAGTATTTTATGCAAAGCCGAATTCGTGATGTGCGCAGGGCCAAGGGGATGACGCTTGCCGATGTTGCCGAACGCTGCAAACCCGCAACGACGGCGCAGACCATTGGACGGCTCGAAACAGGCACGCGGGTGCTGTCGCTGATCTGGATTAACCGCATTGCAGACGCCTTGGGCGTTGAATCGAGCGATTTGGTGGCCCTGCCCGATCAGCAGTATTTGCCTGTGGTCGCCATCTTAAGCGAGGACGGCACGCACGCGCCGACCAAGGAAGAGCGCATCATGGTGCCGAACGTGGGCGGAACGATGGTCGGCCTGCGTATTGCCGCGGCAACGGGCGAATATCGCCGTGGCGACGAATTATGGCTCGAACAGATTCAGCCCGACGCTTTTGGATCTGCGCTCAATCTCGACGTTTTGGTTCCACGCCCCGGTGGCCGTTTCCTCTTTGGCCGATTGTTGGGGCGCGAGGCGGGCAAGCTGCATCTGCTACCGCTGGAAGCAGGCGCGCGGCAACAAATCGTCACGGATCCGGCGTGGATTGCGAAAGCCGTACGGCTCGTCCGCAAGCTGTAGAGCGATTGCAGCAGCATATGTCACTGCGAACCTGCAGGCATTCTCGTGAAAAGAGAATGCCTGCCAGCTTGCCGACTTTTTCCGGACAATATCCGGACGTCAGGATTAGGATTCAAAACCTTCGCTGATACGCTCAGCCTTTGAACCGGCTTCATCGGATGGCACAAAGCTGTGCGAGCCGACCTTGAGCCAGATGAGGATTGGCGCAGCCTGATAAATCGACGAATATGTTCCAACGACAATACCAAACGCCATCGCCGCGCTGAACCCGAAAATAACATCTGGTCCGAACAACACGAGCACGATCAACGGCAGCGAGATCGACACGCTGGTCATAACAGTACGCGACAATGTTTCGTTGACCGAAAGGTTCAAGAGCGATGCCATTTCCATCTTGCGGAATTTCATCAGATTCTCGCGAATACGGTCGTACACAACCACGGTATCGTTCAACGAATAACCGATGATCGTCAGCAGGGCCGCGATGATGTTCAGGTCGAATTCCCAACCTGTCAGCGCAAACAGGCCGAAGGTAAGCGTTACGTCGTGGACAAGAGACCAAATGGCGCCCACGCCGAACTGCCATTCAAACCGGAACCAGATGTAAATCGATACGCCAGCCATCGCCGCGAGCAGCGCAAGGATACCCTTGCTGAACAATTCTTCCGATACCTTACCAGACACCGAATCCACGCCGTCAATGCGGACGTCGGGGTGACCCGCTTTCAAGGTGTCGGTGATCTTTGTTGCCATGGCATTGGCAAGCTCAGGGTTCTTGTCTGCGCCATCGGGCAATTTCATGCGGATCGAGACCTGATTTTCCGCGCCAAAACGCTGAATGGTCGGGTCACCATAGCCAAGCTTCGCAACCGTTTCGCGCAGCTCGCCAACCGGCGCGGATGCACTTTGCGTAAATGTCGCGCGGATCATTTGGCCGCCGATAAAATCGACACCAAAGTTCAGGCCCTTTGCAGCCACCAAGCCAACCGACGCGACCATGAGCAACAGGCTGATGCCAAAGGCCCAGCTGCGCCATTTTAGGAAATCGATATTGGTATCGTCAGGAACGAGTTTGAGCAGTTTCATGTCTATATCCTCAAATCGTCAGGTCATGGGGACGCGTGCGTTTCACCCAGCGTGAGACCCACATGCGCGTGATGGTAACAGCGGTGAAAACCGATGTGACGATCCCGATCATCAATACCACTGCGAAACCGCGAATGGGTCCGGAACCAAAAATGAACAGCAATACCGCCGCAATGACGTTGGTGCTGTTCGCGTCGAAAATGGCGCGGCTGGCTTCTTTATAGCCAAATTCAATCGCCTGCACGACACGGCGGCCCCGTTTCAATTCTTCGCGGATACGTTCGTTGATCAGCACGTTTGCGTCAACCGCAGCACCAATGGTCAAGACGAAGCCGGCAATACCCGGCAGCGTCAGCGTTGCATTGGCAAATGCCATCACGCCAAGGATCATGGCGACGTTGATGATCAACGCGACGTTGGCATACATGCCGAAGCGACCATAAACGAGGAACATCAGCACCAGAATTGCAGTGGTGCCGATAACCGCGGCCAAAATGCCGCGACGAATGGAGTCGGCACCCAAATCTGGGCCAACCGAACGTTCCTCGACAATCTTCAGGTCAACCGGCAATGCGCCCGACCGAAGCGAGATGGACAGCGCGTTCGCACTTTCCGTCGTGAAGCTTCCAGAAATCTGAGAGACACCGCCAAAAATGGGTTCGCGAATTTGCGGCGCAGAAATCACCTGTCCGTCCAACACGATGGCGAACAGCTTATTGACATTCTGCTGCGTCATACGGGCAAATTTCTGCCCGCCTTCGCTATCAAACTGGATGGTGACCGCTGGCTCATTTGTCTGCGAATCGAACGTCGGGTCTGCCTTCACCAGCTTGTCGCCGGAAATGCCGCCCAACCGGCGCACAGCAATGTACGGCAGACCGGAGGGGTTATCGGGATAGGGCAGAACTTGGCTGCCAACGCGGGCCTTGCCCTGCGCGGTCTGATCGGGATCGGCTTGCTCGTCGACAAGTTTGAATTCAAGCTTGGCCGTCTTACCAATCAACGCCTTCAGCGCCTCTGGATCATCCAATCCGGGGACCTGAACGACGATGCGATTTTCACCCTGACGAATGATCGTAGGCTCAAGCGTACCCAAGGCGTTAATGCGGCGATCGATAACATCCTTGGCCGTGTCCATCGCTTGGTCGAGCGCGGTTTCATCGCCTGCGCCCGCTGGTGTCAGGATCATGCGGTTGCCGTCATTCACGCCGATGTTCCAGTCGCGGCTGCCGGTCGCATTGCTGGTCAGCGGCAGCAAAGCTTCACGGGCTGCGTCGACTTGCGCGGGGCTGTCGACGGTGAAGCTCAATTGCCCGTTGGCACGCGACACATCCGAAATCGCAATCCGCGGATCGGCGCGGCGCATTGCCGTTCTGACGCTATCTTCCAAAGCTTCCAACCGTGTCTCGGCAAGCTGCGAAGTGTCCGCCTCAAGCAGAATGTGGCTACCGCCCGCAAGGTCGAGCCCAAGGTTGATGGTCGGCGTCGGCACAAATTGCGCGAGCTGCGCCCTGATGTGGGTAGGCAACACGCTTGGTATGGCAAAAAGCACACCCAGAATAATCAGGGTGTTGAGCATCCATACGCGCCAACGGGGAAAATCAAGCATAGGCTGGGTCCGAACGAACTGGGAAAACGGAATTTGGGGTCAACAGAACGTCTGTTCAACCCCTGCGATTAATCGTTAGCGGCTTTGGCGCCGCGCGGCTGCACATTGGCGATGGTGGATTTAACCGCCTTCACCCTTACATTTGGCGCGATTTCGACTTCGACATAGTCATCAGCAACTTTCGTCACCTTGCCCATCAAGCCACCCGCAGTGATGACGTCATCATTCTTTTGCACCGCGTTGATTTTCGCCTCATGCTCCTTGGCGCGCTTTTGCTGCGGACGAATGAGAAACATGTAGAAAACGACGAAGATCAAAAGCAGTGGGAACAGCTGCACAAAAAATGCCGAACCACCCGCGCCACCAGCTGCAGCGCTCAAGATAACAAACTCCATCGGAAACCTCACATTTTTAAAAAAAGGCGCCCAATGCAGGCGCAGTCCTGAAACAATCGGGCGCGATTATCACCTGCACCCAGCGGACGCAACGTCAAAGCGTCCAAACCGCGCTTGCTTTTAGGAAACCAGCGCCATATAGGCGCGCTTCCAATTGCCTCAGCGAGGTCTTTGGCGGTCGGGACGTAGCGCAGCCTGGTAGCGCATCACACTGGGGGTGTGGGGGTCGCAGGTTCGAATCCTGTCGTCCCGACCAATTATTCCAAAAAATATTCATCAAATATGCCCGCAACGCGCCAGCGCTGCGGCTTTGCGTTTTTCACTTTCCTACAAATAACCATATTGGTTATTATTGTTGCGAAAGTGAGGACTCGACGACATGGAACATATTGACGCGCTGATTGATGATTTGATTGCCCGTGAAGGCGACTATGTACATCATCCGGCGGACCGAGGCGGCCCGACCCGTTGGGGCATTACCGAGGCGGTGGCGCGTCGGCACGGCTATCATGACAAGATGACCCAGCTGCCCCGGACCGAAGCCGCAGCCATTTACAAACGCATATATTGGGACGCACCCGGCTTTGCCGATGTTGCCGCAATTGCGCCAAAATTGGCCGCGGAATTGCTTGATACCGGCGTCAATATGGGCACCGGAACGGCCACTGGCTTTCTGCAGCGCGCGTTGAACGCATTGAACCGGAATGGGCGTGACTATGCGGATATTGCGGTTGATCGCAAAATGGGTGCGGCAACTTTGTCGGCGCTGTCTGCCTTTTTCGACAAACGTGGACGCGCTGCAGAAAATGTTCTGCTGAAGGCAATGGATGCGCTGCAGGGTGCCCATTATGTCCGGCTGGCTGAGGCACGGCCATCACAGGAAGCCTTTCTCTATGGCTGGCTATCGAACCGTATTGGATAAATCACAAGGAATTTGTTATGTCATTGGTTGACGGATTAATTGGGCCAATTGCCAGCATCATCGACAAAATCATTCCCGATCCGAAGGCGCGCGATACCGCCAAGCTTGAACTGCTTAAATTACAGGGCAGTCAGGAGCTCGAGAATATAAGGACACAGCTGTCGGGTATCTTGGCCGAAGCGCAATCGGCGGACCCATGGACAAGCAGAGCGCGGCCAAGCTTTTTATACGTCATGTATGCCATGCTGCTCTGGGCTATTCCGATGGGGCTGATTTCCGCCGTCCAGCCCGAGACCGCCGCCAACATCGCCGCGGGCATGAATGCCTATCTCAACGGCCTGCCAGAACCATTATATGCTCTATTTGGTACAGGCTATCTTGGCTACACCGTCGCGCGCCAATGGGGGATTTCACGGGGGACGGAAAAATAGTTGCGTATGCTGGCCTTCATCCGTTACCCCTCAATACCCAATAGGGTTTATGGGACTGAGGAGAACTAATATGAAGAAAGTTGTCGCAACTGTTGCCGCTCTCGCATTCACAATTTCGCTCGCTGCATGCGGCGAAGCTGGCGAAAAGGCAGCTGAAGAAACCACAGAAGCAGCCGAAGCAACCGGCGAAGCCGCTGAATCTGGCGCAGAAAATGCCATGATGGCTGCTGAAGGTACAGCTGACGCCACTGCAGAAGCAGCAGGCGAAGCTGCCGCCGCAAACGCTGATGCCGCTGCCGATGAAACGACGGAAGAAGACAAGTAAGAGTCTTTTTCCGGAAAAAACATCAAGTCCGCCCTGCCCAGTGCAGCGGCGGGCTTTTTTATCTCATTTTACCTTATGCGAAGTCGGGAAAAGCACATTGGGGCGGGGAGTATTACGGGTGTCAGTCACAGATAAAAATATGGGCAACGCCTTACACACAAAACCGCGCTGGTGGTTGATCCTGATCGGATTGGCTATCGTTCTTGCAGGCGCGTTTCTCGCCCAAAGCATCCGAACGGCAGATGGCACAATCGTGCGCGACATACGCTTTAAAGGCACCAATGGGACAGTCATGAGCGCTTTGCTCTACGTCCCCAAAAGCGCCACGCCAGCGACGCCGGCGCCGGGCATTCTTGCCGTACATGGCTACATTAACGCGCGCGAGACGCAGGACGGTTTTGCAATTGAATTCGCCCGCAGGGGCTATGTGGTTTTGTCCCTTGATCAAACAGGCCATGGCTACAGTCAGGGGCCTGCATTCTCAAATGGCTTTGGCGGTCCCGATGGTTTGAAATATTTGCGCTCTTTGCCGATGGTCGATGTGCGCCAAATCGGCCTAGAAGGACACAGCATGGGTGGCTGGACGGTGCTTGCTGCGGCCGCGGCCATGCCCAACGATTATACGTCTATGGTGCTCGAAGGATCATCCACCGGCGCGCCATTCGCGCAGGAAGGATCGCCCAACTGGCCACGCAATGCTGCGGTGGTTTTCAGCCGCTATGACGAGTTTTCGAACTTGATGTGGGGCGTTCCCCGTGCGCAGGATGTTGCGACAAGCAGCAAGCTGCAAACATTGTTTGGCACGAAGGCGCCCGTTGTCGAAAACCGTTTATATGGCAGCGTTGCGGACGGGACCGCGCGCAAGCTTTATCAGCCGGCAACAACCCATCCCGGCGACCATGCATCCACGGCAGCCATTGGACACGCGATTGATTGGTTTGGCACCACGCTGACCGGTGGCACACCCAGGCCGGCAAGCAATCAAATTTGGTACTGGAAAGAATTTGGCACGGGCATTGGCCTTATCGGTTTTGTGATGATTATGCTCGGCGCGTTTGATGCGTTGGTCCGATTGCCTTTCTTCGCTTCGGTGAAAGGCGCACCGGTCCCTGCGTCGGCAGAACGCGATGGCGCGTGGTGGAAAGGCTTCGCGTTAAGCACCCTGCTTCCCGCTCTGTTATTCTTCCCAACGTTCATTGCCGCCTATCTTCTTCTTCCGGCATCGCGATGGCTCCCGCAGGCGGTGACGACGCAGATTACCCTTTGGGCTGTGACCAGTGCTGGTGTGAGCCTGTTGATTGGTCGCATGATGGGACGCGGCGTTGCCACGCATCAATCTGAATGGTTTAAATCCATATTGTTGGCCCTGGCGACCGTCGCGGCTGGCTATGCCGCGCTCTTGCTCGTCGATATGCTGTTCCTGACGGATTTTCGGTTTTGGGTTGTCGCGGTCAAGCTTCCAAGCGCCAGCCAGTGGGGGATTGCCGCGATCTACGTCGTGCCGCTTACCCTCGCCTTTCTGGTCACAACCAAATCACTGGCCGATGCCACAGTGCGCAGCGACAGCAACGGACATCGTTACATGGCGGCAATATGCACGCTCATAACGGGATTCATTGTCTTGTTGAGCGTCATTTACGGCCTGCTGTTCATGACCGGTTCGCTGATTACCGCATTTGATCCGCTCAGCACCGTCATCGCCATTCAGTTCATACCCGTGCTGATTGCCATCGCCATCATCGCGATATTCACATGGCAACGCACGGGCAGCTATCGTTCGGGCGGACTGATAGCCGGAATTTTGGTGACGCTTTACGCCGTTGCGGGAACAGCAACGCAAATCTGATCTGGCCTCTACCCGCTGATGCTAGGCCGCCACTGGCCGCTTAAGCCGCGTGGGTTATGAACTTGATAATTTCGGGTGCGCTGGGGCCGATGGACATGGGGCAGGCATGGCCGGTGATGATCGCGACGTCAAAGATCTCTTTGACCGCGCCATCAATGCGGAACCATTCGGCGCATGTCCCTTTGGCCAGATCAATGATCTGG
>JBEEIJ010000002.1:0-13513 GCA_041169905.1 Pseudomonadota bacterium
TATCAGTTTGATATCGAAGGCTATGTTGCGGCGCGTCTTGCCGCCGCCGGTATCACAAGGGTCGAATGCGCGGGACAGGATACCTACAGCCAGCCAGACCGCTTTTTCAGCTATCGGCGCAGCTGCCACCGCAGTGAACCGGGCTATGGCGGACAAATGTCGTTGATTGGAATACGGAGCAATGATGGTGGCTGAATCGGGCATAACGCGGCAACGCTTTAAATCGATCATTGGCGGTTCCGCGGGGAATCTGGTCGAATGGTATGACTGGTTCGCCTATGCGACCTTCAGCATTTATTTTGCGCCCTTATTTTTCCCCGAAGGCGATTTGACAGCCCAGTTGCTCAACACAGCGGCAATCTTTGCGGCTGGTTTTCTGATGCGTCCAATCGGGGCCTGGGTGATGGGCATCTATGGCGACAAGCATGGTCGAAAGGCGGGACTTACCTTGTCGGTGTTGTTAATGGCGGGCGGTTCGCTCGCCATTGCCTTTGCGCCGACCTATGCGCAGGCTGGGGTTGTTGCGCCGACCATCTTAGTCATCGCACGGATGGTCCAAGGGCTGTCCGTCGGGGGTGAATATGGGTCAAGTGCCACCTATTTGTCAGAAATGGCCCCGGCGGCGCGGCGCGGTTTTTGGTCGAGCTTCCAATATGCAACGCTGAGCGGCGGGCAGTTGCTGGCCATTTTGGTCGCCCTGATCTTGCAGGCGCTATTAAGCGAGGCGCAAATGGGCGATTGGGGCTGGCGTATACCATTCGTGATTGGTTCAATGCTGGCCTTGTGTGTCTATCTTTTGCGCCGGACGATGTCTGAAACAAAATCGTTCACCAATATCGACCAGAAACGCGAACATTCATCGCTGAAATTGCTTTGGCGTGACCACAAGCGCTCATGTATTTTGGTTGCCGTGATGTCCGGTGGTGGCGGCCTCGCCTCTTATGCTTTCACCACCTATATGTTGAAATATCTGATCAACACCGCAGGTTTCGAAAAGCAAACTGCGACGTTGATTATCGCCGGCGTTTTGATTTGGTCATTCTGTCTGCAGCCCATCGCAGGGATGCTGGCGGACCGCTTTGGACGAAAACCGCTGTTGCTCATCGCCGGTGCAGGGGTCGCGTTGGCCGCAGTGCCAATCTACACGCTTGTCGGCCAAGCCACCTCGCCCATCCTCGCATTTGCGTTGATTTTGATTCCGATTACACTCCACGGCGGATATACCGCCAACAATGCCATGGTAAAAGCGGAGCTGTTTCCAGCTCATATCCGTGCACTGGGCGTTGCGTTCCCTTATGCGGTCGGGAACACCATATTTGCCGGGACGCTGGAATATGTCGCTTTGTGGTTCAAAAGTTCGGGCAACGAAACGGGGTTTTTCTGGTATGTCGCGATCTGCGTCGGTGCGACCGTTATTGCCTATCTGATGCTTCCTGAAACGCGCGACACGAGCTTAATCGAGGAAGATTAAGCCAAATTGCTATCCCACTTTGAACAGGCCTTCGCTCAGGCTTTAGGATCACGCCAATCCAATATGGGCCAACCGTTGGTCGCAGCAAGGCGCGCCAGCGGTCCGTGCGGATTGGTGGCAAAAGGTTCATCGGCATAGCTCAGCAACGGGGCATCGGACACATGGTCTGAATAGGCACGGACGTGGCAGTTTTCGCGCGACAGACCATGGGCTTCCATCCAGCCTTTGACCCGTTCAAGCTTCGCCGCATCGTAACAATTATGCCCGTCAATGCGCGCCAGAACATGGCCTGTACTGTCCGTGGCAAGGTCCGTCGCGATAACATCATCAAAGCCAAGCCGCTTTGCAATCGCGTCGACATATAGGCGGTACGACGCCGTTGCCATGACATGGCGATAGCCCGCTGCCTTTTCCTCAGCCACGCGCGCAAGCAACTGCGGATAGACATTTTTGCCCACCACAATGTCCGCATGGCTTTCCAGATATTTAGCAAATCGCGCGTTGGGAACGCGATGCCCGATCAGCAATATCTGCGAAAACTGCTTTAACCGCGCACGGTTCCACAGCTTCAGCGCATATAATGCCAGCCCAATCGGCAATAGCGGCGCAAGGAACAAGCGCCACGGCGACTTGTTAAGCGCCATATGCAAGAGGAACCCATTATAGGTGGCACGTCGCGTGACGGTCTTGTCCATATCATATATGGCAAGCAGCGTGGGTTTGGCGTCAGTCATCGGTCTGCTACAGGCATAATATAATGGAAGAAGTCTAGAGGCTTGTGATAGTTCCCTTTATACGCCAGTTATATGGCTATGGCTAACGCTGCAGAGTTCTTTCTAGAAGACTTGTCCGATGGTGGGCAAATCCTCCGCTTATCGGGCAGCCTTACCATCGCCTTGATCGGCGATGTCGATGACCGCTTGCGCGGTTTGTATGCTAATGTGCAAAAAATTGATCTCAGCGCGGTTGAGCATATGGACACCGTCGGCGCGTGGGTTGTGCACCGCACGGCAAAAGAGTCTGGCGCCAAAATCGTGGGCGCAGGCAAAGATGCCAGTCGTCTGCTGCAGGCTGTGAGTGGCGCGGATCAGACCGAAATACCGCCGCGACCGCATCCGCCATCATTTGAGCGGTTCTTGGCCGAAGTGGGCCATAGTGTCATCATCAGCTTCACAACGCTTTTGCAATTTCTGGCCTTTGTTGGGCAAGTTGTGAAGGCATCTTTCATCCTTGCGATGAACCCCGGTCGTTTCCGCTGGCATGCGGTGGTCCAGCATTTTGACATGGTCGGTGTGCGTGCGTTGGGCATCATTGGCCTGATGAGCTTTCTCATCGGTATCGTCATCGCGCAGCAAGGTGCGGTCCAGTTAAGGCAATTTGGTGCCGAGGTGTTCACCATCAACCTGATCGGCCGTCTCACATTTCGCGAATTGGGAATCTTGATGACTGCGATCATGGTCGCCGGTCGGTCGGGCTCCGCCTTTGCTGCGCAAATCGGCACGATGAAAATCACGGAAGAAATTGATGCTATGCGCACCATAGGTGTTGTCCCCGCCGAGGCCTTGGTTGTTCCGCGGGTCATTGCAGCGGTCATGATGATGCCCTTGTTGGGCATATTCGCATCGTTGATGGCCATTATCGGTGGCGGATTTTTGTGTTGGGTCGTTCTCGAAATTCCACCCGCAACCTTTGTGCAGCGGCTTCGTGAAGTTACGCCGATGACCGATTTCTGGATTGGCATCATTAAAGCGCCTGTCTTTGGCGCAATCATTGCCATGGCGGGCTGCTTCCAAGGCATGCAGGTGCATGGCAATGCTGAACAGGTCGGACTAAAGACGACAGCTGCCGTTGTACAGGCGATATTCCTCGTTATCGTTCTCGACGCATTTTTCGCCATATTCTTCAGCGAAATTGGCTGGAATTAAGCGATGGACCAGCCCAACATCATTTCCGTGCAAGGTCTCTGCAACAGCTTTGGCGATCAGGTCATTCACCAGGATTTGAATCTCGAAGTCCGCCGCGGCGAGATACTGGGTGTTGTGGGTGGGTCGGGCACGGGCAAGTCGGTGTTGATGCGGTCCATCATTGGGCTTCAAGAACCCGTCGCCGGCAAAATCCGCGTTTTCGACGAAGGCATGATCGGCAAGGAAGAAGACGAGGCCACTGACGTTCGACGTCGTTGGGGCGTGTTGTTTCAAGGCGGCGCGTTGTTTTCGACTTTGACCGTGGCTGAAAATGTGCAGGTCCCGCTGCGCGAATTCTATCCCGATTTCAGCAAGGCGTTGCTGGACGAAATCGCCCATTATAAAATTTACCTCAGCGGGCTTCCCGCCGATGCAGCCCATAAATTTCCATCCGAGCTATCCGGCGGTATGCGCAAACGCGCTGGCCTCGCGCGGGCTTTGGCGATGGATCCCGAGCTGCTGTTTTTGGATGAACCAACCGCTGGGCTCGATCCCATAGGCGCCGCCAATTTCGACAATCTGACACGGGATTTGAAAGAAACCCTCGGCCTCACCGTATTCCTGATTACGCACGATCTCGATACGCTCTACGCCATTTGTGATCGCGTAGCCGTACTCGCCGACCAAAAGGTGATTGCGGTCGGTGCGATTGAGGAGCTGTTGGCCATCGACCACCCATGGATTAACGAATATTTCAGCGGACCGCGCGGGCGGGCGGCACGCCGTGGTCATGACAGACACAACAACCCACAACCGCGATTACATCAGCCAGGAAGGTCATAGGACAGTACAATGGAGACCAAATCCAACTATGTGATGGTAGGCGCGATCACCCTTCTTCTTGTGGCCTTGCTTGCTGCATTCACCGTTTGGCTGTCACGCGCTGGCGAAGGCGGCAAGAAAGAATATGACATATTCTTTCAGCAGTCAGTGAACGGACTTGCCAAAGGCTCAGGCGTTTCCTTCTCCGGTGTGCCTGTTGGCGAAATTCAAAGCATCGAACTGTGGGAACCCGATCCAGAATTTGTTCGCGTTCGCATCACCATTAAGGACAGTGTACCCGTGCTTCTGGGCACCACTGCGACGATCAACGGCGTCGGCTTTACCGGCGTTTCTGAAATTCAACTGGACGGTGCGGTGAAGGGCGCACCTGCGTTGGTCTGTCCAGAAGCCAATCCGAAATCAGCATGTCCCACCGGCGTTCCTGTTATCCCTACAAAGCCAGGGGCCTTGGGGGAATTGTTGAACAATGCGCCGTTATTGTTGGAGCGGCTTTCAGCGTTGACCGAGCGGTTGACAAACATTCTGTCGGACAAGAACCAGCAATCCATTGAGCAGATATTGGACAATGTCGAAAATCTGTCGGGCGCGCTTGCTACACAAGCGCCTGATTTGCGCGCTGCGATTCAGGAATCGCGCATCGCGTTGCAAAAGGCAGGTCTTGCCGCAGATGAAATCACCAAAATGGCGGGCACCACCAATAATCTGCTGGATAGCGATGGCCGCCCCATGTTGGTTGAACTGCGTAAAACGCTTCGCTCCGCCAATGGCAGTCTGGCTGCACTGGAAACGACGTTGAACAATGCCAACCCGGCGATTGAAACGCTAAATACGCAGACATTGCCAGAGGTTACGCAATTGGCGCGCGACCTGCGCGAACTGTCTGTTTCATTGAAGTCCGTCACCGACAAGGTTGATCAAGGTGGTATTGGCAGCGTCGTCAACGCGCCGGCATTGCCCGATTATCAACCTGGCAGCAGGAAGCAAAAATGATGTTCAGCAAATTATCCAGCGCACGCTTATTGGCCTTACCCGCCATTCTCAGCCTTGGTGCTTGTGTAAGCTTCGGGACGAAAGCGCCGCCATCCATGCTCGTGCTGACAGCCGATAACAGCGTCGCGGCAGGTGCAGCCCGAACGGCAGCGGCGATAGACGCCTTGGTCATACAAGCGCCCGAGGTGCCTCGCAAACTCGACACGAACCGCGTGACTGTCCAGATCGACGCCAGCAGCATTGCCTATGTGAAGGACGCGTTTTGGGCCGACAAGCCGGCCCGGTTGATGCAGCAGCTATTGTCCGAAACGGTTTCTGCAAAAACCGGTCATCTGGTGCTGAGTGAAGTCGATGCGGGCGGCAAAGCAGCGCGATTTATCTCGGGCAGCCTATTGGAATTTGGCGTGGACGCCGCAACCAATGAGGCGGTGGTGGTCTTTGACGCAGTGAAAATCACGCGCGGCAACCCAACCGAAAAACGCAGATTTGAAGCGCGTCGACCCGTTGCTGCCGTTGAAGCTGCGCCTGTTGGCGATGCTTTGAACGAAGCGGCAAATGACGTGGCGTTGCAGATTGCCGAATGGGCGAACTGAGCGCCTCAGTTTGAACTAACGCGCGAATCCTTCGGGTTCCGGCCAGCCCTTTGCATATGTCGCCATCACTTTGAATAAATCGCCCATGGATTCACCGGCCACCAGCCTGCTGCGCGCGGCGGAAATCTCCGTGGCCCGATCAGGATTTGCCTGCGCCAAGCTCATGGCGCGCTCATCAATACCCAATCCCGACAACCAAGCACCCTGATTGCACGGCCCCGCAACGTTGAGGCCAGACTTTTGTGCGCAGAGTGCAAGCGCATGGAAGTTCACATGTGCCGTCAAATCGCAATCGCCGGGATCCGAAAACGGGTCCGCATATTTGTGATTTTGAACCGCCTGCAACGTGCTGCCCAGCGCTGGTTCGAGATAACCATAATCAATGGTCAACATAGCCCCGCCTTGGCCGGACAGTCGCGTGGAAAGCGTGTCCATCACCGCGGTGGCATCCGGGCATGTCTCGTAGATACTTCCAACCGACGCCATGCGGAACTGTTTGGGAACTAGGTCGTCCGTGGAACGCGGACCCGGCATTGCGGCAAACCGCCCACTATGATCTGGCACGACAACTCTTTCGTGCCAGCCAACGTTCGTGGCAATCATCTGCGCGATGGGCAGCGCATCAAAAAATTCGTTCGCGACGATAAACAATGGCGCATCGGTTGGCACCGTTTCCACATCATCATGGAAAACGGCAGCGGGCACAGCCGCCCGCTGCTTTTCCCGCAAAGCTGGGCTATTCTCGACAAAATGAACCTCTGGCGTAAATCCGAAACGCTTCATTGTTCGAAGCGCATCGGCTGCCAGCGTGCCCCTGCCCGGCCCCAGTTCGACATAATAACATGGCGAAGGACGGCCGCGACGCAGCCAGATATCGCTCAACCAAATCCCGACCATTTCGCCGAACATCTGGCTGATCTCAGGTGCCGTTATGAAGTCGCCATCGGCGCCCAAAGGATCAGCGCGGCTGTAATATGCGGTGTTCGCCACGCGCATATATTCGGCAACGCTAATGGGTCCAGACGCTTCAATGCGGTGTGTGAGGCGTTGGCTTGTCGTCTGCGTGTCAGGCCGCACTATTACGCTGCCTGCGCGAACCTGCCGTGAATAGAAGGAACAGGCCGATGAGGATCATCGGGGCGGTCAACCACTGCCCCATGCTGAGACCGCTTGCTTCGACCAGCCACTGTAACTGCTGGTCCGGCTCCCGGAAGAATTCGACCGTAAAGCGGGAAAGACCATAGACCACAGCCGCCATGCCACACAGAAAGCCAGGTCTATAGCGTGCATCTGTTTTCCAGAACAACGGCCACATAATCGCCGCCATCAATAGCCCTTCGAGCCCAGCTTCATACAGCTGGCTTGGGTGCCGTGGCAAATCACCACCATTTGGAAACACGATGGCCCAAGGCACGTCCGTCACGCGGCCCCAAAGCTCATCATTCACGAAATTTGCCAACCGGCCGAAGAAGAGGCCGAACGGGACGCAACATGCGAGATAATCACAAACCCGAAGGAAAGAGAGCTTATACTTGCGCGCCAAAAGCCACAGAGCAAAAATGATTCCAATCGCGCCGCCATGGAACGACATGCCGCCTTCCCACAGTTTGAAGACATCTAACGGGTTCTGCAAAATCGATGGCTGATAGAACAAGATATAACCCGTTCGTCCGCCCAATATGATGCCCAGCGTCGCATATAAAATGATATCGTCTGCATGGTCACGCGACATCGGTGCGCCCGGCCGCGCCAACAGTTTGAGCAAAAAGCCGTAGCCAAGCAAAATACCTACAAGATAGGCCAAGGAATACCAACGCACCTGAAAGAAACCCAAATCAAGCGCGACGGGACCAACACCAAGGTCAGTAAATTGAATATAGTTCGCTGCTGTAGCAATAATCTCGAATGACACAATATTTCCTCAGGACCTTTTGACATTCCTATAGAGCCAAATAGAAGGTGCACAAAGAGTTTAGGAGAGAATCACATGCCGTCCCAATTGGACCTCGCGATCGACGCTACCATAAATCGTCTTATGACCGACGATGGCCCTTTAACGGTAACCTATGTTGAAAAATTTGGTGTGCAATTGCCCATGCTGGCGAAAGCACCCGGCAATATGGCCGACTATTTTGCATTCTTTTGCACCACGCATGCGGCCAAGGAATTTCTGGTAGATGGCGACATCCGCCTAAGCTTTGGCGAGACTTACGCCGCAGCGCGCGTGCTGGCCGGCGGCTTAGTCGAGGGGCACAAACTTCAAAAAGGCGACAGGGTCGGGATCGCCGCACGCAATTCGGCCAATTGGATCATTGCCTACATGGCCATCATTATGGCCGGCGGCGTTGCGACCCTGCTCAATGGCTGGTGGCAAGGCGGCGAATTGGCTGAAGGTATCCGAATGGTCGGCTGCCGCTATGTCCTCGCGGACGAACAGCGCGCTGCGCGCTTAGCCGGGCAAGACATTGGTGGCTGTGAGCTATTGATATTCGGTCATGATGGCGCGCCGATGGAAGGCCTGTCTGTCTTGACATCAAAAGGGGGCGGCGCAGAAACACCGCTGCCAGGTCTTGACCCAACAGACAATGCGACAATTCTTTACACATCAGGTTCGACCGGGCAGTCCAAGGGCGCGGTATCCGACCACCGGGCCGTTGTTCAGGGCGCGATGAGTTACGTCGGCCAGACACTCGTCTTTTTCGAGCTTCTTTCGTCCACCGGGCAGTCCATGCCAGCGCAGCCATCGGCGCTGGTCAACGTGCCGCTGTTTCACGTTACTGCCTCCGTCCCGCTGGTTCTGCAAAGCTTCGCCATTGGGCGCAAGTTGGTACTGATGCCGAAATGGGATGCGGAAGAAGCCATGCGCATCATCGAAAAAGAACGCATCAGCTATTTCGTCGGCGTCCCATTGATGAGTATTGAACTCGCGACGCACCCCAACCGCCACAAATATGACCTCACCAGCTGCACGGCCTTCGCGGCTGGCGGCGCGCCACGCCCCGTGGATCATGTCAAAAAAATTCGTAAGGAAATGAGCTGGGGCTATCCACTGCTGGGTTATGGCCTGACCGAAACGAACGGCGTGGGCTGCGGCAATTTCACCGATAACTATCTGGAAAAGCCGACCAGCACTGGGCCAGCCACGAAGCCCTTGGTGGAAGTGCAAATGCTTGATGATGATGGAAATGTTCTTCCGCAAGGTGAACGCGGCGAAGTCGGCATTCGCACCATCGCGAATTTCAACGGCTACTGGAACAACGAACAATCGACGCGCGACGCGTTTACCGCTGATGGATTTTTCCGGACCGGTGACATCGGCTATCTCGACGAAGACGGTTATCTTTTCATCGTAGACCGCAAAAAAGACATTATCATTCGCGGCGGTGAAAATATCAGCTGTCCAGAAGTTGAAGCCGCTGCCTATGAACATGAATCGATTGCCGAACTATCCGTTTTTGGCATTGCCGATGAAAAATATGGGGAAGTTCCAGGCATCGTCTATCAGACGAAGGATGGGGTCAAGCTGACCGAGGATGAACTCAAAGCGTTCCTTGCACCGCGGCTAGCGCCATTCAAAATCCCGGTGCATTTCTGGCAAGTGGCGGAACCATTGCCGCGTCTTGGTACACAGAAAATCGACCGCGTTGCTTTGCGCCGGGAATATAATGCAAAGGTTTCTGCTTGATGCTGACATAAGGCGTGAACGCGCCTAGAGTGTCTGGATGATTTCAGCACCTGACCGGATTATAAAGCAACGCGACATTATCGACAGGACTGCGCTTGCCGATAAAGTTGAGTCTATTGTTGCAGAAGATGGTCCTCAGCGCTGTCGTCCGCAAATCCTCGAGCTTTTGCAAGGCGCGTTGGTGGACGGGCGCGCCGAAATCAAACGACGACTGGGCGAAAACCCGTCACAGGGTTACCGCGCGTCCGCGGAGCAAGCCTTTCTGGTCGATCAGATTGTCCGGCTTATTTACGACTATGTAACGGTCCACGCATATCCCGCAGCGAACCGATCGGCATCGGAACGGATCGCTATCCTTGCTGTGGGCGGATATGGCCGCGGCGAAATGGCGCCGCATAGCGACGTCGATATCGGGTTTGTCACCCCTTACAAACGAAGTTCATGGACCGAACAAGTCGTCGAAGCGATTTTGTACCTTCTTTGGGATCTCGGCCTGAAAGTTGGCCAATCCAGCCGGTCTTTGGACGAGACCGTGAAAATGGCGCAAGAAGATCTAACGATCCGTACCGCGCTTTTGGAAAGCAGGTTCGTTTGGGGCGATCGTGCCGTGTACGAAGAGGCGGCATTACGCTTCTGGAACGAAGTGGTCGCAAATACGGCACCCGACTTTGTGCGCTTAAAAATGGCCGAACGCGATGAACGACACAAGCGCATGGGCGACAGCCGCTACGTTGTGGAACCCAATATCAAAGACGGCAAAGGCGGCCTGCGCGATTTGCATACCTTGTATTGGATTGGAAAATATATCCACAAGGTCTCAACGGCATCTGACCTCGTCCATGTTGGGCTATTGTCGGTCGAAGAATATAACCGTTTCAGGAAGGCCGAAAACTTCCTGTGGTCCGTTCGTTGCCACATGCACAATATTACTGGCCGCGCAGAGGAACGGCTGACATTTGATTTGCAGCGCGAAGTGGCCGAACAGATGCAGTTCGCGGATCGCCCCGGCCGTTCGGCTGTCGAGCGGTTCATGCATTATTATTTCTTGAATGCCAAAACCGTGGGCGACGTTACAGGCTTATTCTTGGCGCATTTGGATGAGGCCATGGCTCAAAAAGGCCGTCGGTTCATTCCAAGTTTCAACCGCAAACCACGCAAGCTCAATGGCTTCCAACTCGACCGTGGTCGTTTGGCGTTGCCTAATGATCAATTTTTCGTTGAAGACCCCGTTCGGCTATTGGAAATTTTCCACCTCGCGGATTTGCATGGACTGGAAATTCACCCTTCGGCCATGCGGACCGCGCAGCGCGACGCCCGGCTTGTGGATAAGGCGGTCCAGAAGGACCCGCGCGCCAACGCGCTCTTTTTAGATATTCTGACGTCGCGCCGGGATCCTGAAACCGTATTGCGATGGATGAACGAATCCACGATTTTTGGACGGTTCATTCCCGATTTCCGCCGCGTAGTCGCGCAAATGCAGTTCGACATGTATCATCATTACACCGTCGACGAACACTCGATCCGCGCCATTGGATTATTGGCGGATATCGAAAGCGGAAAACTCAAGGAGGATCATCCGCTTTCGGCGGCCATCATGCGGAATATCGTCAGCAGAAGGGTATTATATGTCGCAACCTTGCTGCACGATATCGCAAAGGGACGCGGCGGAGACCACAGCGTGTTGGGCGCTGAGGTCGCGGAGGCCTTATGCCCGCGACTTGGTTTATCCGCTGCGGAGACTGAAACAGTCGCTTGGTTGGTGCGCCACCACTTGTTGATGTCGGCAACATCGTTCAAACGCGACCTTGCCGACTTCAAAACAATATTGGATTTTGCGCAGGCGGTTCAGTCGCCTGAACGGTTGAAATTGCTGCTCGTTTTGACGGTGGTGGACATTCGCGCGGTTGGTCCAGGCGTCTGGAACAGTTGGAAGCGCCAATTATTGTCCGATCTTTTCGAAGCCACCGAAGAAGTGCTGCGGCTTGGCCACAAACAACGTGGCCGTGACGAACGCATCGCGTCGAAAAAATCGAAGCTCCACTCAGCCTTGCAGTTGTCTCCTGAAAAATTTGCGCAATTCGCAAAGATATTACCCGACGCCTATTGGATAGCCGAGCCAGACGACATCATTGAACGCAATGCACGGCACCTCCTGAAAAATGCCGGTACTGAGCTTGCCATTGATGCCTGCTATTACCCCGACCGGGGAGCCACGCTCGTCACGGTGTTCGCGGCCGACCATCCCGGCTTATTTTATCGGATTGCAGGTGCGATACACTTGGCAGGCGGAAACATAATCGATGCACGGATCCACACAAGCAGCGACGGGATGGCGATCGATAATTTCCTGATCCAAGATCCGCTCGGCCGCCCGTTTCGCGAGCAGGGTCAATTGGACCGCTTGGCACGGAATATCGAAGAGGCATTGACCAACCGTGCCAAGTTGATGACCCAACTGGATGCAAAGCCAAAGGCTCTCCGGCGTGCCGACGCATTTAAAATTGCGCCTTCGGTGCTGATCGATAATCAGGCTTCTAACCGCTTCACCGTTGTAGAAGTAAATGCGCTGGACCGGCCGGCATTGCTGAACAATTTGGCATTGGCTTTGTTCGAGTCAAAGGTAACATTGCACAGTGCGCACATCGCAACCTATGGCGAACGTGCAGTAGATACATTTTATGCGACTGATCTTTTCGGTGCAAAAATCGAAAGCAAGACCAAGCTGAAATCACTGGAAACAAGGCTGCTTGAGGCGGCCACTGTCCGTGCGCGGACAAAAACCAAAGCTGCGTAAGAACGCCGACCTTTCGGCTGCATCAATTAACGACATAAAAAAGGCCAGTCTTTCGACCGGCCTTTCTTTTAGCATATCAATTGGTTCGGAATTACATTCCCGAATTTGGACCGTAGGTGACTTCAACGCGACGGTTTTGCGGTTCACGCTCACCATCTGCAGTCTGAACCAATGGTGCAGTTTCACCGAATGCTTGGGTTGCAATTGCACCGCCGGCAACGCCCTTGGACTCAAGGTACGAACGCACGGTGGTATTACGACGCTCGGAGAGGCCAACATTGTACTTTGCGCTACCCGACTTATCGGCGTGACCAGCAAGCATAACCTTCGCAGTGCCACAGTTCGCGTATTGCGCAACAGCATTGTCCAGAACCGATGCTGCGTCAGGACGCAGGTTCGACTGATCCCAATCAAAGAATACGATATAAGGACCGGTGTTGCACACTGGCGGTGGCGGCGGCGGTGGCGGTGGCGGTGGCGGAGCCACATATGGTGGCGGTGGTGGGGGTGCTGCAACTTCAACTGGTGCAGGTGCACCGCCGAAGTTGTAAACCAGGCTGGCCATGACGCTGTGCGAACGGAAGCGCGTATCGACGGCACGGCCAAGACGGTCAACAAGACCAACATTGTTTGCGTTGAAGAAACGATATTTCAGACCGACGTCCCAGCTATCGCTCAGTGGTGTACGGATGCCCGCAAGTGCCTGCCATGCCAAACCAGTGTCGGAATCGTCAAGGAAGGAGGGAGCAGCCAATGCAGCCTTCACGTCGACACGTGCAACACCAAAGCCGCCGCCGACAAAGCCCTGAAGGCCATCATCGTCGCCGAAATCCAAAAGACCATTGACCATGAAGCTCAATGCGCTTGCATCGCCATCAATCTGATATGAACCACTAGGTGCGAGTGCAGTTGTTGCGCCACTCGTAATCTGTGGTGTCTGGCTGCTGAAAGCAGAAACATTTGCCTGGCGATAGGAAACTTCTGATTCAAGACGGAAACGGCCGAAATCATAGCCAACTAAGCTGCCGAAATCATAACCATTTTTTGTGTCAACCGATGCAGCATTGTTCAATGTGCCGATATCCAAAGCCAAGTCTTCTACTAACATGGCACCGCCATCGACTCCAACATACCACTGGTCGTCGCGGGCCAAAGCCGGTGATGCCAGAGCAGTAGAAGCGAGCACCAAACCTATGGCTAACTTACGCATCAACTTTCCCCTTTTTCTATCTT
>JBEEIJ010000003.1:0-8891 GCA_041169905.1 Pseudomonadota bacterium
TATTAGATCTTGCCGACGAGGTCGATCGAAGGTGCAAGCGTTTCGCCGCCTTCTTCCCACTTCGCAGGGCAAACCTGACCGGGGTGCTCGCGCACGTAGATCGCCGCTTTGATCTTGCGGACGAGTTCAACCGCGTTGCGGCCAACGCCTTCACAGGTGATTTCCATGACCTGGATGACGCCGTCTGGGTCGACTACGAAGGTTGCACGGTCGGCAAGGCCTTGGCCTTCGCGCAAGACGCCGAAGTTGTTGCTGATCACGTGGTTTTGGTCGCCAAGCATGTGGTAGTTGATCTTGCTGATCGCTGGCGAGCTGTCATGCCATGACTTGTGGCTGAAATGCGTGTCGGTCGACACTGCGAATACTTCAACGCCCATGGCTTGCAGATTAGCATATTGGTCAGCAAGGTCTTCTAGCTCGGTTGGGCATACAAATGTCCAGTCGGCAGGGTAAAAGAAGAATACGCCCCACTTGCCCTTTACGTCCGCGTCGGAAACTTCAACAAACTTGCCAGCCTTGTACGACTGCGTTGTGAACGGCTTAATGCTTGAACCGATGATACCCATGTAAAATCCTTTCGATAGTGGTTTTTGAAATTCTGGCGCCCCTCAACACGAATTCTATCATTTAGTCCAGCAACCGTTTTTGCAATGACTAATCGTTTTTTCCGATAATTCGACATGTGGGGTCGTGGTGCAGTGTATCCGCGATGTGTTACACATAACTATCCAACATGCTACGCACATCAACACGGGCTTTTAACCGGCTAGCCAGCAAAAACACGCCGCCCAGCTTGCGTTGCACAAATAGCATTTCGGAAGGCGGGATATGCCAGTTGCGGCGGTCGGCGGCTATATTCATGCCCTCGTCGCGCATATCTCCCACAAACCCAGTCTGGCCGAAATCGAACGGGCCTTGCTGCTGCACCATGTTGATCGCCGTCGCTACGATGTTCTTGATCTCGCGGCCATTCAACTTCGCCGTCTGGGTATTCATAAAGCCCATATCGATGACCGCCGCCAAAACGCCATCATGGTCACCGGCCAACCCCATCCGAAGCAGATGGCGATATTGGTCGACGATAGCTTTCGGTAATGGGCGGCTTGCACCAAAATCGAGAAGCACGACTTTCCCTGTTGCCGGGTCGTAACGGTAGTTGGCGAAATTCGGATCGGTTTGCATGACATTGAATTCAAACAGTTCACGCAAGACCAGTTCAATCAGCAACGTCATGATCCGGTCGCGTTCTTCCTGCGGCGCAGTTACTGTCGATTCTATTGCGACACTTTCAATGTACGACATGACCAGCACGTTTTTGCCGCTTAAGGCCGGATGCAGCGCCGGAACTGTGTAGGCCGCGTCATCGGCCAAAAGCGCCCCGAACTGTGCCAGAAATTCGCCCTCGCGGACATAATCGGCTTCCTCATGTAGCTGGCGCTTTGCCTCAACCAGCAATGGCGCGATGTCGAGTGTGCTCGGCAAGAGATGCGACAGCTTCAACAGCGTAGCGACATTATCGACGTCGCTATCAATGCTGCGCCGGACGCCGGGATATTGGATTTTGATGGCCACATCTTCATTGTTGAGGGTCAACGCGCGGTGGACTTGCCCGATGGAGGCTGCGGCAATGGGGCGTTCGTCAAAGCGAATGAATTGTTCACGCCAATTCCTGCCCCAATGCCCTGCGAGCACCGCGTTCAACTGGGCAGGCGGCATGTGCTGCGCATCCGCACGTAGTCGCGCGAATATGTCCGCAAGCTCTGGCGGGAGGAAATCGCCGGTGTCCATGGACACAAGCTGCCCCAATTTCATCGCCGCACCACGCATTTGGCCCAGCTGAAGGGTAACTTTTAATGCGTTTGCTGGTGTCAGAAGCAAATCGGCCACCTTCGGCCGCCGCCCAGACGCAAACTGCCTAGCACCATCCAGCAACATGCTTCCGGCAATGCCCGTCGCCATATTGCCAAAACGGGCGATGCGCGAAAGCCGCCCGCTGGGTACACGCAGTCCTTTGGACCGAAATTGTTCAGGTGGCATGTGTGAGGGTCTCGGTGAAGAATGACGCTAATATGAGGGGCGTGACGATTTAGACAAGGCAAGCAAACCAAATTATCTCTTGGCCCAACCAACGCGCCGACCGAGAATGACGTTCGAACATTTTACATGAAATTACGTCGGGATGCGAAATCTCGCTTGTCGGTGGCCGACATCCGGTGCACCTATCACGGCATAAATGGATCTTAGAGAGAGATAGGGTGGCATGAAAAAAGGCGGGTTGAAGAACGTCGTTGTCATTTTGGCTGCGGCCCTAACGGCTTGCGGCGGTGGCGGTAGTGGCTCCGGCGGCGGAACCGTCACCGTTCCGCCGACCAGTTCGACGCCGCCTACGTCACCGCCCACATCGTCGGCCTGCAGCCTCAGCAGCCGGCAAGATTTCGCCTTTTCGGTTTTGAATGAATGGTATTTGTTTCCCGAAACCCTTCCGGGGTCACTGGCGACGGCATCTTATACATCCGTGCAATCCTATATTGATGCGCTCACCGCCAATGCGCGGGCGCAGGGACGCGATCGGTACTTTACCTATGTGACGTCTATTCAGGAAGAAAACGCCTATTACGCATCGGGTTCGACGGCCGGTTTTGGCGTGCGTTTAGCGTATCAGGGCAACCGCGTTTTCGTGATTGAAGCGTTTGAAGGTGCACCCGCGCTTGCTGCGGGTATTGATCGCGGAACCGAAATTTTGGCGATTGGAACCGATGCCGCCAATCTAACGCCCGTGGCTGATATCATCACCGCACAGGGAACAAGTGGTATCACGAGTGCGCTTGGACCCAGCACAGTTGGCACAAGCCGGGTATTGCGCATTACCGACGCCGGCGGCACGCGGAATGTCACGGTGGCAAAGGCCAACTATAACATCGATCCATTGTCGCCGCGTTATGGCGTGAGAGTCATCGACAATGGTGGTCAGCGCGTTGGTTACATCAACATGCGCACCTTCATTTCAACCGCAGACAATCAGTTGCGGACGGCGTTTGCCGATTTCCGGGCTCAGGGTATCACGCATTTTGTCATCGATTTCCGGTACAATGGCGGCGGGCTGGTTTCGACCGCCGAGCTGATGGGCGACCTGATGGCTGGCAACCGCTTTTCCAGCGACATCTTTACGGTCACGCGTTTTCGTCCATCCAAATCATCGAACAACGAAACCCGTCGTTTTACGCCATCAACGCAGTCGGTTTCGCCCATTAAAATTGCCTTCATTGCAACCGGTGCCACCGCTTCGGCCAGCGAGTTGGTGATGAACAGTTTTGTGCCCTATTTGGGTGTGAATGCCGCACTAATTGGCAGCAACAGCTATGGTAAGCCCGTCGGACAAATCGCGCTGGACCAGTCCGCGTGCGATGACCGAATTCGCGTTGTGGCCTTTGCCAAAGAAAATGCGGCCGGGCAGGGTGACTATTATTCCGGACTGGCTGGTACGATGCGCACCACATGCGCGGCAGCGGACGATATCAGCCGACCCTTGGGCGATCCGCTTGAGGCATCATTGCGGACCGCGTTGGACTTTGTGGCGGGCCGCAGTTGCACGCCGGTGGTCGTTGCCCAAAGCGCGCAAAGCACCTCCACGCGCACCGAACGCCGGGTCCTTCCGGCGCCAGTTGACGCGCGCGCTGCCCAACGCGAAGTGCCAGGTTTGTTTTAAGGGTTCCGAACGGCAATAACGACGTCAGCGCGCCTGGTCAGTTCTTTCCCGCCGATTATTGCACCAGAGCCAGCACGTGCGGTGCATGTTCTTTGCGGCAAATGAGTAGGTCGGGCATGTACACATCACGCTGGTTATAGACCAACGGACTGCCGTCGACGCGGCTGACGTGCAGGCCATAGGCAGCGGCGACCGCAACGGGTGCGCAGCTATCCCATTCATATTGCCCGCCGGTGTGCAGATAAATATCGGCCTCGCCGCGGACCACCGCCATTGCTTTGGCGCCCGCGGATCCCATGGGGATGAGCTCAGCGCCCAATGCTTCGGCAACGGCCACAGCCTCCGGTGCCGGGCGTGTCCGGCTGACCACCATGCGGAGTTGTGCAGGGGCAGGGGGGATGATGGCGGGCTGATCTGTGCGCAGAACCAAATCCAAGGCCGGAAGCGCAACGGCGCCAATGACGGGCACACCGTCGATTGCCAGCGCGACATGGACCGCCCAATCGGACCGGCCTTCGCTATATTCGCGGGTTCCATCGACCGGGTCGATAATCCACACGCGCGATTTTGAAAGACGGGCGTCGGTGTCTTTGCTTTCCTCCGACAAAAGACCGTCATCAGGCCGTTGTGCGCCAAGCGCACGGATCAGGAACTGGTTGGCGGTTCGGTCACCCGCATTTCCCAATTCCTTCGCGACCAGCCCGCTGGTGTCACGCATTTTCAGAACCAGCGCGCCTGCTGCCTGTGCCAAATGTGCGGCAAGCTCTGTATCATCAGCGATGATACTCATTTGAGCGGCATCAACTGGCGCACGATATATTCTGCGGCTTCCGATGGGCTCATTTCGACGGTGTTCACGCGAATGTCGGGATGTTCGGGCGGTTCATAGGGGCTGTCGATGCCAGTGAAGTTTTTGAGTTGGCCCGCGCGCGCCTTTTTATACAAGCCCTTCACATCGCGGGCTTCGGCGACCTCTAGCGGCGTATCAACGAAGATTTCGACAAATTCGCCTTCGGGTAGCATCGCCCGTACCATGTCGCGTTCGGCGCGGAATGGCGAAATGAACGCGGTCAGGACAATCAAACCCGCATCCGCCATCAATTTAGCGACTTCGCCCACGCGGCGGATATTCTCGATCCGGTCGGTTTCGGTGAAGCCCAAATCCTTGTTCAATCCGTGCCGGACATTGTCCCCGTCGAGCAAGAAGGTGTGGCGGTTCATCATGTGAAGCGCCTTTTCCACCTCGTTCGCGATGGTCGATTTCCCAGACCCCGACAGGCCCGTGAACCACAAAATCCTTGGCTTCTGGTTCTTTAACATGGCGTGCGCATCACGACCGATGTCGGTCGCCTGCCAATGGACATTTTGTGCGCGGCGCAACGAAAAGTGCAGCATTCCGGCCGCAACGGTCGCGTTGCTGATCTTGTCGATCAGGATGAAACCGCCAAGTGCGTGGTTTTCCGCATAAGGCGCGAACACAATTGGCTTGTCGGTCGAAATCTCCGCAACGCCGATCGCGTTAAGCTCCAGCGTTTTGGCCGCCATATGCTCCATGCTGTTGACATTGACGGTATATTTGGGCGCTTGCACCGTCGCGGAAACCATCTGCGTGCCAAGCTTCAACCAATAAGAACGGCCGGGGATGAGCGCGTCATCCGCCATCCACACAATGGTGCTTTCGAACTGGTCGGCTACCTCTGGCGGATTGTCCGCAGCGGCGATAACATCACCGCGCGAACAGTCGATTTCGTCGTCAAAGCATAATGTCACCGATTGGCCAGCCACGGCTTCCTGTTGCTCGCCATCAAGCGTTACGATTTTTTTGATCGTTGTTGTCTTACCCGATGGCAGAACGCGAATGGCGTCGCCCGGGTGCACCGTACCCGTCGCAATTTGGCCCGAAAAGCCGCGGAAATCGAGATTGGGCCGATTGACCCATTGGACGGCCATACGCAGCGGCTTGGCCTGATCAGCGTCATTATCGAGCGCAACGGTCTCCAGTTGCGCCATCAGCGGTAGGCCCGTGTACCAAGGGGTGTTTGCCGAGATTTCCGTGATGTTGTCGCCCTTGAAACCCGAAATGGGCATCGGCGTGAAATCGCTGATGCCGATACTCGCTGCAAATTCGGTATATTCGGCAACGATGGCGTCATATTTTGCCTGATCATAATCGATCAGGTCCATTTTGTTCACCGCAAGCACGATGTTCCGAATACCCAGCAGCTTGGCAAGATAGCTATGTCGGCGTGTCTGAACGAGGACGCCCTTGCGCGCATCAATCAGGATTACCGCGAGGTCAGCCGTCGATGCACCAGTGACCATGTTGCGTGTATATTGTTCATGCCCCGGGCAATCGGCAACGATGAATTTGCGTTTCTCTGTTGCGAAGAAGCGATATGCGACGTCAATCGTAATGCCCTGTTCGCGTTCGGCGGCTAGCCCATCCACAAGCAGCGAAAAGTCAATGTCCTGACCTTGGGTGCCCATGCGCTTGGAATCGGACTCCAGCGTCGCCAGTTGATCTTCAAAGATCATTTTTGAATCGTACAGCAATCGACCGATAAGCGTGGACTTGCCATCATCAACCGAACCGCATGTGATAAAGCGCAGCAGCGACTTATGCTGATGCACCTCCAAATAGGCATCGATATCCGACGCAATCAGATCATCGGTTTTATAAATGACCGGACTGTCTGGGGAAGCAGTCATTAGAAATATCCTTCCTGCTTCTTCTTTTCCATGCTTGCGGCCTGATCATGGTCAATCGCCCGGCCTTGGCGCTCGGAGGTGGTGGTCAGCAGCATTTCTTGAATGACTTCGGGTAATGTGGATGCCGTGCTTTCGACCGCGCCCGTCAGCGGGTAGCAGCCCAGCGTTCGGAACCGGATTGACCGTTCCACCGGCACTTCGCCATCCTGTAATGGAAAGCGTTCGTCATCAATCATCAGCAGCATGCCATCGCGTGTTACCGTCGGGCGCGGCGCGCTGAAATAGAGCGGTACAATCTCGATATTTTCGAGATGGATATATTGCCAGATGTCCAGCTCCGTCCAGTTGGAGATGGGAAATACCCGAATGCTTTCGGACTTCGCCTTGCGGGCATTGTACAGATTCCAAAGCTCAGGGCGCTGGTTCTTGGGGTCCCAACCATGCGTCGCTGTCCGGAATGAAAAGATGCGTTCCTTGGCACGGCTTTTTTCTTCATCACGGCGCGCACCGCCGAATGCGACATCAAAACCATATGCGTCGAGGGCTTGCTTCAGCCCCTCTGTCTTCCACATATCGGTATGCAGCGATCCATGATCGAACGGATTAATGCCGCGCGCAATCGCCTCGGGATTTTGGTGAACGATTAATTCCATGCCCGCATCGCGCGCGGCCTTTTCGCGCAGCGCATACATGTCTTTGAACTTCCACGTCGTGTCGACATGCAGCAACGGGAATGGCGGCGGCGAGGGATAGAACGCCTTGCGCGCCAGATGCAGCATGACGGCGCTGTCTTTTCCGACGCTATAGAGCATGACCGGCTTTTCCGCCTCGGCAACAACCTCACGCATGATGTGGATCGCCTCAGCCTCAAGGCGCTCAAGATGGGTCAGCGTTTTTGTCATAGTCTGGTCACTTCCTGCAGACGCTACTGTCAGAACTGGACGCCGCGCGCAAACAAGACATTCTTGCACGCTCGATTATCTCTGTTTCAAGATATATTTAGCAAGTCACAAGAGCTTTTCCTGTGCGCAGATTGTGATGTTCGGATTGTGCGCAACAAAAGCCAAAGGCAACGGCCGCTCCATTTGCCTTTTCCGGTCGATAGACGGGCATAGGCGGGACCGAGATGTTTGACAGAGCGCCCAATACTGCGCCAATGGGCGAACCGGGCATCTAACATTATCGATGATGGGCAATTATCCAAAGTTGCTTTGCGCAGGGGAAATAAAAATGGCCGAAAAAAAGTTTGATATCATTGTATATGGGGCCACCAGCTTTGTCGGCCAGATCATCACACGCTACATGCACGAACAGTTCGCCGATGGATCGGTTAAATGGGCCATCGCAGGACGTTCGCTCAGCAAACTTCAGCAGGTCCGCGATGCGATTGGACTGTCGGGCATAGAGATGATCGTTGCAGATGCTGCGGATGAAGATGCGCTGAAACAAATGTGCGCGCAGACCACTGTTGTCATGTCAACGGTCGGCCCTTATGCGCTATATGGTGACTTGCTCGTTCAGGTCTGCGCCACCACGGGGACCCATTATTGCGATTTAACAGGCGAGCCGCAGTGGATCCGCAAAATGCAATTGCGGCATGAAGCTGACGCAATCAAAAGCGGTGCGCGGATTGTGCATTGTTGTGGCTTTGACAGCATCCCGTCCGATCTGGGCGTCCACTTCCTGCAACGCAGTGCATTGGAGCAATTCGGGCATAGTTGTGACCGGATAAACATGCGGGTTGTCAGCATGAAAGGCGGCGCGTCCGGCGGCACCATCGCAAGCATGATTAACATGGTCAAAGAAGCGGTCAGCGACGCCGATCTGCGGCGCGAACTCAAAGACCCTTATAGCCTTTGCCCACAAAGCCATGGGTTCACTATCGCGCAGCCCGATGTGCAGATCGCATATGATAATGTCTATGGTGGTTGGATTGCGCCGTTTATCATGGCGGGTATCAACACACGCGTTGTGCACCGGTCAAACGCCCTGAGCCGCAACAGCTATGGCATTGAATTCAAATATGAGGAAGCTGTGGTGACGGGGCAGGGCGGTTCCGGCAAGCAAAAGGCGCGCGCCGCGCATTGGGGCGCCAATGCCCTTATGATCGGTCTGGCAGTGCCCCCAATCCGCTGGTTGCTGGAAACTTTTATGTTGCCCAAGCCGGGTGAAGGGCCAAGCGAAAAAGCGCAGCTTGAGGGCAATTTTGACATTGTTTTCCTCGGATCAACGGCCAAGGGCGAAACGATCCGTTGCCGCGTCACGGGCGACAGAGATCCCGGCTATGGATCAACGGCAAAGATGCTGTCTCAGGCTGCTGCCTGCCTTGCCAAAGACGTGGCTGCAGATGTTCCGGGCGGCTTTTGGACGCCAGCAACGATTTTGGGTGATAAGCTGATCAAACGGCTTGAGGCGCATGCGGGGCTGACGTTCCAGAAACTGCCTTAGTCTGTTGTCGTGAACGTCTAGCTGGTGC
>JBEEIJ010000004.1:0-6033 GCA_041169905.1 Pseudomonadota bacterium
TCAACATCGGCAGAAGGTTCTGCTGCGCCGATAATCTCGGCATCAATCTGGTGAAATTGGCGATAGCGGCCCTTTTGCGGGCGTTCGTAACGGAACAATGGGCCGTGCACCGACAGCTTCATCGGCGCAAATTGCTGCCAGCCATTGGTAAGGTACGCGCGCGCAATGCCCGCGGTAAATTCGGGACGCAGCGTGATCGAATCTCCGCCGCGATCTTCGAAGCTGTACATTTCCTTTGAGACAACATCCGTCGCCTCACCCAGACTGCGCGAGAATACCGCCGTTGGCTCAATGACGGGCAGTTGCAGCCCCTTAAATCCATAAAGCCTGCGCACGCGTTCAAATGTTGCGACGACATGCGCAAAACGCTCTTCTGTCTCGCCGAACATGTCCTGAGTACCGCGAACGGCTTGGGGTGTCTGTATCTTTGCCATATTAAAGCGCCCTAGCGGCTAATTGTTGATAGTGGAATAGGGCTGGACGCGCCAATCGGCTTTCGCCAAAAGTCTGGGCAATGAATCCACGCACATTGACGCGCGCTATCGCCGCATTCGCCCTTTCCGCCAGCCTCATTTCCGCAGCATCTGCGCAAAACAGTTTGCCGCAGCCAGTGCCGATCGTCTCGAATATCCCCGAGCCGCAAGACCGCCCCTTGTCAGAACCGATGATCTTGTCTGTGGACGCAACCGATATTGATCGCGCTATTTTCCAAGTGCGTCAGGTCATTCCTGTAGAAAAAGGCAAGCCGCTGATCCTGCTTTACCCGCAGTGGCTGCCCGGCAAGCATGGCCCACGCGGTGCACTGGCGGAAATGACCGGCCTGATGATCCGCGCGAGCGGGAAAACACTGCGTTGGACCCGCGACCCGGTTCAGGTTTACGCCTTTCATGTCGATGTGCCTGCCGAAACATCGTCCGTCGATGTAGAATTCCAATTCACAGCGCCGGTCCGCGAAAGCGAAGGCCGCATCAACGTCACGCCCAATATGATGAACGTTCAATGGGAACAGGTGGCCATGTACCCTGCCGGACATTTTACCCGCGCTATTCAGGTAAAGCCGTCGATTACATTGCCAGAAGGCTGGACAGGCGTGGCCGCGCTTGATGGCGCAAAGATTACCGGCAACCGCATCGATTACGGCGTGACGAGTTTTGAAACCCTGGTCGACAGCCCGATGTTTGCGGGGCCACATTACAAAAAATGGGATCTGGGCAACAATGTCACGCTGAACGTGTGGGCGGACGCCGCCAAATATCTTGCCGCCAAGCCTGAACATATCGCCGCGCACCGCGCATTGGTGGATGAATCGCTCCTGCTTTTTGGATCAAAGCATTTTGATCGCTACGAATTTCTGCTTGGCCTGACCGAAGAGCTTAGCGGCATTGGGCTTGAACATCATCGCAGCTCTGAAAATACGCGCGAGACCGACTATTTCACCGAATGGGATGACAATATGTCCGAACGCGGGCTGTTGCCCCACGAATTCACGCACAGCTGGAACGGCAAGTTCCGCCGTCCCGATACGATGTGGACGCCCGATTATTCCACCCCGATGCGCGACAATTTATTGTGGGTCTATGAAGGGCAGACCAGCTTTTGGGATCTCGTCCTTGGTGCGCGATCGGGCCTGCAGTCGAAAGAAATGGTACTTGGCGAATTGGCGAAACATGCAGGCTTTTATGCAGAGCAGCCCGGCCGGGCATGGCGTTCGGTGGAAGATACCACGCATGACCCCATTTTCGGCGCGCGCAAAGCCAAGCCATTCGCAAGTCAGTCACGCGGCGAAGATTATTACAATGAAGGCTCGCTGATCTGGCTCGATGCGGACATGACCATCCGCACGCTTTCAAAGGGAAAGAAATCGCTCGATGATTTTGCCAAGGCTTTCTTTGGCGTGCGCAACGCCGACTGGGGCGTGCTCACTTATAATTTCGATGAGATTGTCCGCACGCTGAATGCCGTGCAGCCTTATGATTGGGCGAAGTTTCTGGATACCAAACTGCGCCAACCCGGTCAGCCCGCACCGCTGAACGGTTTTGAATTGGGCGGGTACAAGCTTGTCTGGAAAGAAGAACCGAACATCTTTGACAAAGAACTGATGAAGGAAGGCAACAACTTCAACCTCACGCACTCGCTTGGGCTGACGTTGGACAAGGAAGGCCGCGTCACATCGGTATTGTGGAACGGTCCTGCTTTTAATGCCAATATTGTCAACGGCACCAAAATCATTGCCGTCAACGGCTATGCGTACTCCAAAGACGGCCTGAGTGCCGCAATCAAGGCCGCAAAGGGTGGAGAAAAGCCCGTGCGCCTTATATTGGAACGCAACAAACGTTTTGATCAAATAGACATCGCCTATTCCGGCGGCTTGCGCTATCCGCACCTCGAATCCACGGGCAAGGGCGAAACGGCGATCGATCGTTTACTAAGTCCGCGGCGGACCAACTAATAACAATTTGAAAGCATTCTCCCATGCGTATTGATTTGATTCCAGCAGGCGACAATGTGCCTGAAAGCCTGAACGTGCTGATCGAGGTTCCCATTGGCGGTGAACCTGTAAAGTATGAATTTGACAAGGCTTCTGGCGCTCTTTTCGTAGACCGTTTCCTGCACACGCCCATGCGTTACCCCGCCAATTATGGCTTTGTTCCGCATACTTTGGGTGAAGATGGCGACCCGTTGGACGCGCTTGTCGTCGCGCGCTCGCCAATCGTAGCCGGCGCTGTCGTCAAATGCCGCCCGATTGGCGTGTTGATGATGGAAGACGATGCTGGCGGTGATGAAAAATTGCTCTGCGTTCCCGTCAACAAGACCTTCCCTTATTATTCGGACGTTGTGACCTATAAGGACATGCCGCCGATCGTCCTTCAACAGATCGAGCATTTCTTCACCCATTATAAAGATCTGGAGCCCGGCAAATGGGCCAAGTTGAATGGCTGGGGTGATGAAAACGACGCCAAGCGTATTATCATGGAATGCGTCGAACGTGCGAAGGAACGTGGTATATGAATCGGGCAGCGCTGGTCACATTTGTTGCACTAGCGCTCTCGGCATGTGCCACTCCTGAAACACGCATCAGAACCGCGCTGATGGATGCCGGTCTGTCCCAACCGATTGCAGCCTGCATGGCTGACCGGATGGTCGACCGGCTTTCACTGGTGCAATTGAACAAACTGAGCGGCCTTAAAAAACTACGCGGTCAGGACATGCGCAAGATTACCGTTGAGGACTTTCTGAAGCGCACACGCGCGCTGCAAGACCCCGAAATACTGGGCGTCGTAAGCGCGTCCGGCCTTATGTGCGCGGTTAAGGCCTAAACAGCCCAAGTGATAATTGTCATCCCGAACATGGGTCGGGATGACAATTATTTAGCTGAACGCCTGCATCAACATTGCGAACCAGCCAGTATCGGCTTTTGCCGTCGCGGGTGCGCCAAAATCGACACATTCAAGGCACTTGGCCTGTGCACCACGTACGCCGGTGAGCATGTTCAAATCATTAGAAATGCGCTGGAACAGCAACTGCTGCTGCCATGATGCTTGCGCAAAAATGTCCATCGGCGCGGCTGCCTGCGCCCGCTTTGGCATCAGGCCGCTGAGCAGCGTACCAGCGAAGCTCGTGGGTGGTTCAATATATTCGGCATGCCATCCATCGGGTTTCAATCCGGCACGCTTTACGGCTTCCGCAAGCGCATCATGCATACCACCGGTCCTGTCGACAAGGCCGAGCCGACGGGCCGTACCACCCGCCCATACACGTCCCTGTGCGACAGCATCGACTTGTTCGGGCGTTTTCTTACGCGCCGTGGCTACGCGGGTGAGGAACTGGCGATAGCCATTCTCAATGGCGCTTTGGGCCACGCGATCAAATTCGGGGCTGAAGCCGTTCAAAATATCCGGTTCGCCCGACAATGGCGTCGTCTTCACGCCGTCTGCATTCACCCCGATTTTCGCAAGGCCAGCCTCCGCACTTGGAATGACGCCGAAAATACCGATGGATCCGGTAATCGTGGCAGGATCGGCAAAAATGACATCGGCAGGAAGCGATATCCAATAACCGCCGCTTGCCGCCAAATTTGCCATCGAAACGATGACCGGAATCTTTTTCGCCTTCGCCGCTTCAATGGCGAGACGGATTTTTTCGGATGCGGTGACGGAACCGCCCGGCGAATCCACACGGACCACCAAAGCTTTCAAATCCTTGTTGTCGAGCGCATCGTAAATCAGGCCGCTGACGGTGTCGCCCGCGGCGGTTCCGGGACCACCCTCTCCATCGACGATGGTACCCGCAATGGTTACAACGCCAATCTGCGCACCCGCGGTTGCGGGGCCATAGCTCGCAAGTAATGCATCCATCGGTGTGTGGGCAAAACCGCCGGTCGTTTTCGTGTCATCCGCGCCGACCTTGCTGGCGATGAATTTGCCGAATGCGATACGGTCACCCAGCTTATCGACCAGACGCGACGACAGCGCCAATTGCGCCAGATCACCTTTGGCGGACTCCACTGCACCGGCAGGGTCGGTCAACATGCGGTCCAGCTGCGCCTGAGGGCGCGCCTTTGCTACGCCCGCTTTCCACTGGCTCCAGACCTCATCATAAACGCCCTTGATAGCCATTTTGGATTCAGGGGATTGCCCGGTCCGCATATAGGGTTCAACGGCGCTCTTGAAGGTGCCGACGCGGTAGATGTTGGCCTTCACCCCTAGCTGGTCGAGCAAGCCTTTATAATATGGCTGTGATCCGCCCGGGCCCGTTATCACTGCGCCGCCCAACGGGTCCATCCAGATTTGCGTGGCATGGGCCGCCAGTTGATAGCTGTCGTCGGAATAGGCCGTGGCGAAGGCATAGACAGGCTTGCCCGCTTTCTTCACCGCTTCAAGGCTGTTGCCGATTGCTGCAAGGCTTGCCTGTCCGCCGCCCATGAACCGCTCCATGTCGACAACAACCAGCTTCACCCGCTTATCTTTTTCCGCAAGCTTGAGCGCGCGAACGACGTCGCGTTGCCGGATTTCACCGGTTGGCATGGCTGAGGATGTGAGCGCTGTCAGCGGGTCAACTTCGGCAGGCTGTTCGGAAATAACGCCATCAAGTTTCAGCAACAATGCGCCATCGCGCACGACCGCCGGATTGGGGCTGGCGTTCAGAAGCGCGAATATCGCGAGGAAGAAAAAGAACAGGAAAAAGAGCACCAGCAGGTCTTTAAACCCGACCAATATTTTCCAGCTGACGCGCAGAAACTGCATAATGTGATGCCCCTTTTGATCTTTGTTCTGATGTAAGCATTCGAACATCATTTGCTACTATTGTTCGACAAAAGGATGTTGCGCGCTGACAAGATTGCGAAACAGAAAAGGGCCGCTGGATCACTCCAACGGCCCTTAAACATGGGTCAGCGGTCGGATATGCCGCTGCCGGAAGTTGCTTTCATGCCGTGACCGGCATCGCCGATATTATCGGCGGCCGATCTCCCGAACGGAATTCCCCGACCTCTTAACTGAACCATGAGACATCGGATCACCTCCTTTCGTTGAATGGAAATTGCTTGCTTCAAACATCTATCTGCCCTCCGCACGACCGTAGTTGAATCAAACAAGTTACTTAAACAAGACTTGTAATTAATTTTTTTTCAGGCAAATGTTAAGGTTCGACGCTGCGACATTTGTCATCGTCAAAATGTTAGTTGCGGCAATCTTCGACAATGCGTGCAATCTCTGCCCATGCGGGCAAAATGATGGGCGGATGTCCGTCGGTTTCCAATAATATCCGCCCGCGGCTAAACGCCATCGCGTCCAATATCGCGTCCATCGGCATGATTTCACTCGCCAGATAGACGGGCGTTCCGCCGGTCGGCTTTGCAGCAAATTCCTTCGTCGACGAAGATGTCCGTATGACAATGCGTTGCCCCGGTGCAGTCGCTTCACGCGCCACATATATGCGCCGATTTTGCAGGTCGCAGCGCAGGCTGACGACGGCATTTTGGCCAGCTGGGCCAAATAAAGCAGTCGATCCGCGATCATCGCGCCGATACACCCA
>JBEEIJ010000005.1:0-3464 GCA_041169905.1 Pseudomonadota bacterium
GGCGCGCGTGCGTGGGCCCCTGACTTCTTGACAGGCAAGGTGACTACGGCACAACTGCATCAATGACATTGCAGATTCACCTGATTGGCTTGCCCACAGATCAAAACAGTTCGTTCGAACGTGGCGCAGCGGCGGCACCGGCGGCAATTCGCCATGCGTTGTTTAGCGACCGGGGTAACCTTTCGACCGAAAGCGGCCTTGAAATAGGAAGTGACATCGCGCTGATCGATCGCGGCGATGTGCCGCTTTTGGACGTTGATGCCGCGGCTGATGACGCGCTTATCATAAAGACGGTGGCTGACGCGATGGACGCGGGCGCTGTTCCTCTGCTGCTGGGCGGCGATCATGCGGTAACATATCCGGTGGTTGCGGCTCTGGCCGCGCGTCATGGGCCGCTCAACATTCTGCATTTCGATGCGCACCCCGACATTTATGCCGATTTTGAAGGCAATCCGCGCAGCCATGCATCGCCATTTGCCCGCATATTGGAAGCCGGCCATGCCAAGCGCATTGTTCAAGTCGGTATCCGGACGCTGAACCGCCACTGCCGCGAACAGGCGGAGCGTTATGGTGTTGAAATCCTCCCGATGTTGAACTTTTCGCCGGAGCATGTTCCAGTTCTTGAAGGGCCGCTCTACATCAGTTTTGATCTCGATGGTCTTGATCCGTCGGAAGCGCCGGGTGTGGCGCATCCCGAGCCGGGTGGCCTGACCGTGCGCGAAGTCCTGTCGATACTTGCCAGACAAAATGCCGCAATTGTCGGCGCGGATGTGGTGGAACTTAACCCCCAGCGCGACGTCAACGATGTTACGGCAATCGTTGCGGCCAAGCTGGTTCGGGAAATCGCTGCGCGTATCTATCAAAATCATTCAGGAGAATAATCATGACCATCACAGTGCACCATTTGAACAATTCGCGGTCGCAACGGATATTGTGGCTCCTGGAAGAATTGAACGTGCCGTATGAAATTCAGCACCACCAACGCGATGCTGTGACCAATCTTGCGCCCGAGGCGCTTTTGAAAATACATCCTTTGGGTAAGTCACCGATGATAGAAGACGCCGGCAACATCGTTTTTGAATCAGGGGCCATTGTTGAATATCTGTGCGAGCGTCATAATGGCGCGCATCTGGTCCCGGCACGTGGGACAGACCAACATATCCGTTACCTTGAGTGGCTGCATTTTGCCGAAGGTTCGGCGATGACACCGATTTTGCTCAACCTGTACACGGCCCGTCTGGGCGAAGCCGCCGCGCCCCTGCATCCGCGCATTAACCAGCAATTGGAAAGCCATTTCCAGTTTATGGAGGATGGCTTGAAAGCCAGCGGATGGTTTGTCGGCGATACGCTAAGCGGCGCCGACATTATGTTGAGCTTTCCAGCGGAGGCCGCCGTTAAAATGGGGCGTGCCGCCAATCGCCCGAACCTCACCAAATTTGTGGAAACAATCCACGCGCGGCCCGCATATCAGCGCGCGCTCGAAAAGGGCGGACCTTATGCTTATGCCTGATAGAGCAGCAAAGTGCATATCCGGCTTGCAGGGCGGCGAGTCGTTCCCTAAGTCGCATTCGTTATGACATCGACCAATGATATTCGCCGCGGGTTCCTTGATTATTTCGGTGCTGCTCAGCACGACATAGTCTCGTCCGCGCCACTCGTGCCGTACAATGACCCGACATTGATGTTCGTCAATGCCGGCATGGTACCGTTTAAAAACGTTTTTACGGGCTTGGAAAGCCGCGAAACGCCGCGTGCAGCTTCCAGCCAGAAATGCGTGCGGGCGGGCGGTAAGCATAATGATTTGGACAATGTCGGTTACACGGCGCGCCACCACACATTTTTTGAAATGCTCGGCAACTTCTCGTTCGGCGATTATTTTAAAGAGCAAGCGATTACCCATGCGTGGACATTGCTGACCAAGGAATGGGGCCTTGATCCATCGCGCCTGACGACCACGGTTTATCACACCGATGATGAGGCATTCGACCTGTGGCGCAAGATCGCGGGACTTCCCGAAGAGCGTATCATCCGCATCGCGACGAACGATAATTTCTGGTCGATGGGTGACACGGGGCCATGCGGTCCGTGCAGCGAAATTTTCTATGACCATGGCGACCATATCTTTGGCGGCCCTCCCGGAAGCCCGGACGAAGATGGCGACCGTTTTGTCGAAATCTGGAACCTCGTGTTCATGCAGTTTGAGCGGCAGGATGACGGCACCGATGTGCCTTTGCCAAAGCCGTCGATTGATACCGGCATGGGTCTTGAGCGCATCGCTGCAGTCCTGCAGGGCGTGCACGACAATTATGATACGGACACGTTCAAGGCGCTGATCAATGCGTCGGAAGAGCTGACCGGTACCAAGGCGCAGGGCGACCAAATGGCCAGCCACCGCGTGATTGCTGACCATTTACGCTCGACCAGCTTCCTGTTGGCCGATGGCGTCATGCCGTCGAACGAAGGTCGCGGCTATGTTCTGCGCCGTATCATGCGCCGCGCCATGCGCCATGCGCACATCCTCGGTGCGAAAGAGCCGTTGATGCATCGTTTGGTGGGCAGCCTCGCCGCGGAAATGGGCGCGGCTTATCCCGAATTGCTGCGTGCCCAACCGATGATAGAAGCGACGTTGAAGCAGGAAGAAACCCAATTCCGCCGTACGTTGGACAAGGGTATCAAGCTGCTGGATGAAGCCACCACAGGTATGCAGCCCGGCGATGTCCTTGCCGGCGATACCGCGTTTAAACTTTATGACACATATGGCTTTCCATATGACCTGACCGAAGATGCGTTGCGTGCGCAGGGCTTTGGCATTGATCAGGCCGGTTTTGAAACCGCCATGAACAATCAAAAGGCTATGGCGCGTGCCGCATGGAAAGGTTCTGGCGCCAAGGCATCGGATGACGTGTGGTTCGACATCGCCGAACGCGTTGGTTCGACCGAGTTTACCGGTTACACAGCCAATGAAGGCGAGGGGCAAGTCGTTGCCCTCGTCAACGATGGCGTTGAAGTACAGTCTGCTGTGGCCAACGACAGCGTGACCGTCATCACCAACCAGACGCCATTTTACGGCGAAAGCGGCGGCCAAATGGGCGACGCTGGGGTTATTTCAAGCACCAACATGCGCGGTGAAGTCACCGATACCGCAAAGCCGCTTGGACGTTTGCATGCACATCAGGTGACGATTGGAACAGGCGAGATCAAGGTCGGCGATTTTGTAACCCTGAAGATCGATACAACCCGCCGTGACTCTTTGCGCGCCAACCATAGCGCAACCCATTTGCTTCACGAATCATTGCGTGAAAGACTGGGCGGTCATGTCACGCAAAAGGGCAGCCTTGTGGCGCCTGATCGTCTGCGGTTCGACTTCTCGCATAATCAGGCGGTAACCGCTGATGAAATTGCGATGATTGAAGCCGATGTGAACGCGCAAATTCGCGGTAATCAGGGCGTCACCACGCGTTTGA
>JBEEIJ010000006.1:0-24842 GCA_041169905.1 Pseudomonadota bacterium
AACTTGTTTCAGGATAACGAACAACCGTCGCATGTTATCCTGAAACAAGTTCAGGATGACGAAAAAGTTTAGCCAGACGGGCTTGCCCTCACCCCATCGGGTACAAAATTTCTTTCGTCACCTTGTGAACGGCGGTCATCACGTCGTCGCTGAGTTTTAGGTCAATCGCGGCGAAAATATCGTCCAACTGATCCTCGGTGCTTACGCCCACAATCGTCGACGCGACAAAGTCATGTTGCTTTGACCATGCGGTCGCCAGCGTGACCGGCGACATGCCCGCTTCCTTGGCAATTTCCACGATCCGCATCGTGCTTTCCAGCGCCCGTGGTCCGGCAAAGCGTTGCGCCATTTCGGCCTGACGTGCGCCCGTCATTTCGAGATAGCGGGAGAAACGTGCGCCTTCGGGGCGCGCGCCGTCCAGATATTTGCCCGACAAGACGCCGCCGCCCAATGGCGAATAAGGGAGCAGCGATACGCCTTCCTGACGGCAGACTTGTTTCAGTTCATCTTCGAACCGGCGGTTGTTGATGGAAAAATTGTTCTGGATACTGTGATAGCGTGCCGTGCCCAAACGCTCCGATGTCGCGAGTGACTTCATGAGGCCGTAGCTTGTTTCGTTCGAGCAACCTAAAACGCGCACCTTTCCGGCGCGCACCAGATCGTCGAGGGCTTCCATCGTTTCATCATAGGCGGTGCCATGGTCTGGCCAATGCGTCTGGTACAAATCGATATAATCGGTCTGCAGACGGCGTAGGCTTTCCTCAACCGCCGTAACGATATTGTGACGATCAAGCGCGGTCATCCCGCCGCGCTTTGGCGATTTGAACCATGTGTGGCTTGGGCCCGAAACCTTCGTTGCCATGATGATGGCATCGCGGTTTTTGCCCTTCATCCAGCGGCCAACAATGTCCTCTGTCCGGCCGACCCATTTGATGTCCGGCGGCACAGGATAGCCTTCGGCGGTGTCGAAGAAGTTGATGCCAGCGTCCAAGCAGCGGTCGAGTATGCGGTGCGCCTGCGCTTCATCGGTTTGCGATCCGAATGTCATCGTCCCCATGCAGATGTCTGAGACGTAAACGGCACTTTTGCCAATGCGACGATGTTCCATATTCTTTTCCCCCTAATATTGTCCGGCCGCACCCACGACCAAAAATGCCAGCGCCGCAAGTAAACCCGTCATGCGGTTCGATCTGAAATGGCCAAGGGCATTACTGCCATCCGCCTGTAATGAAACGACTTGCATGACCAGATGAAAGGCGGCGGGAACGAGCGCGATCAATGCCTGCTGTTCCGGCCGAACGCTCCATATCGCCATGCCCCAGCCGGAAAGCGCAAGGAGATAGAATGTCGCCACCCCTGCCCGCACGCTGCCGCCCAAGCGCAATGCGCTCGACTTAATCCCCACCAGCGCGTCATCTTCGCGGTCCTGCATGGCATAGATCGTGTCATAGCCCACCACCCAGAATATCGTGCCGGCATATAGCCAGAACATCGCGACATCGGCCTGCCCCGCAATCGCAACCCAGCCGACCAAAGCGCCCCAGCTGAACACCAGCCCAAGCCAAAGCTGGGGCCACCATGTGATGCGTTTCATAAACGGATATGCCGCGACAAGCAGAAGGCTTCCCAACGCCAAAAGCTGTGCAGGAAGGTTCAGCTGCAACAGCACAATCAAACCCACCAGCGCCAGCATCATCAGCCACGCCCATGCCGCCTTGCGTGAAATCAACCCGCTGGCCAGCGGGCGGTTTGCAGTGCGGGCAACCTGCGCGTCCAAGTCACGATCAATGATATCATTATAGACACAGCCTGCGCCGCGCATCGCAATGGCGCCAAGCAACATCCAAAGCGCCAAATCCCAACGCGCAATCAGCCCGCCCGATAGCGCCAAGCCGAACACGCATGGCCAGAATAACAGCCACCAGCCGATCGGCCGGTCAAAACGTGCCAATAACGCAAAGCCCCGCAGCTTTGCCGGGAGCAGTTTCATAATGCCGGTATATTCGCTGTCGGGCACAAGTTGCGTGGTCATAGGCATGCCCTGCCAAAATTTATCCCGTTCGTCATCTGGAAGTTGGCAGATGACGGCACGGCGTTTTGTGTTTATGCACACATTATGCCCGCAACACCCGCCTGGCCCCCAAAATCAACGCCGCGGCTGTTTGTCGAACAGCCGTTGGCCGAAGGCGCGACTTTAAACATCAGCGGCAACAGCGCCCATTATCTGATCGGCGTGATGCGTTTGAAAGAGGGCGCACCCGTCAAATTGTTCGATGATGTTTCGGGCGAATATCTGGCAACTGTTACCGAGGCGCACAAACGCGACCTTGTCCTGACCGTAGACGCCAAATTGCGCGACCGCGAATTCACCCCCGACCTTTGGATTTGTCAGGCGCTCATCAAAAAGGACCGGTTTGACTGGATCGCCGAAAAAGCCTGCGAGCTTGGCGTTGCCCGATTTGTGCCGGTGCTGACGGCGCGCTGTGTTGTCGACAAGGTGAAAGAAGACCGGCTGCGCGCGCATATGATTGAGGCGGCAGAACAATGCGAGCGGACCGCCTTACCCATGATTGACCCGCTTGCGCGCATCGACGCGCTGCTGGGCAAATGGCCAGCCGACCGGACGCTGTATTTCTGCGATGAGCGCGGCGGTGAGCCGTTTTCGGACGCGATCCGTCCCGGCCCCGGCGCTGTCCTGATTGGACCAGAGGGCGGATTTACCGATAGTGAGAATGCCGCAATCCGGGCGCACCCTTGTGCGCGGCCGGTGTCATTGGGCCCGCGCATCTTGCGCGCAGATACAGCCGCGGTTGCGGCGATTGCCGTGTGGATGTCCCAAAATGGCGATTGGGCGGCTTAACAGGCTGTGATGCTGCACGTGCAGGACTTTGCGCCTTTACCGACGCCACGCAACCGTGTTGACGGAATTTTCTGGCAATATAGGCGCTACATTTCTAAACCGCGCGCATGAGCACAAAAACTGTTTCGGACCGCGAAGATCCCGTCATTGAAACGCGCGATCAACTCATCGCCGCGATTGCCAAGGGCGAAAAGCCTAAGGACCGCTGGCGCATTGGCACCGAACATGAAAAATTCGTCTATAACCGGACGGATCATCATGCACCGTCTTATGACGAACCAGGCGGCATTCGCGATCTGTTGATGGCCATGACCGAATTTGGTTGGGAACCTGTATACGAAAACGGCAAGGTTATCGCCATGACCGGCACCGATGGCGCCGTCAGCCTTGAACCCGCAGGGCAGCTTGAACTGTCCGGCGCCCCGCTGGAAAACCTGCATCAGACATGCGCCGAAACCGGACGCCATTTGAAGCAAGTGAAAGCCATTGGTGACAAGACCAACACCAGCTTCTTGGGCCTTGGGCTGTGGCCGGACAAGACGCGGGCGGAATTGCCGATCATGCCCAAGGGTCGCTACGACATCATGCTGCGCCATATGCCGCGTGTGGGCAGCATGGGCCTCGACATGATGCTGCGCACCTGCACGATTCAGGTCAATCTTGATTATTCAAGCGAAGCCGACATGGCGCACAAGTTCCGCACCTCGCTCGCGCTGCAGCCGCTGGCGACCGCGTTGTTCGCAAACTCCCCCTTCTTGGAAGGCAAGCCAAACGGCTTCCTCTCCTATCGCAGCCACATCTGGTCCGACACCGATCCGCAGCGTACGGGCATGCTGCCGTTCGTATTCGATGAGAACTTCGGATATGAACAATATGTCGACTATATGCTGAAGGTGCCGATGTATTTCGTCTACCGTGACGGCAAATATATCGATGCATCGGGGCTCGATTTCCGCGACTTTCTAAAGGGCGAACTTTCGGTACTGCCGGGCGAAAAACCGACGGTTTCCGACTGGGAAGACCATATGTCGACCGCCTTCCCCGAAGTGCGTTTGAAAAGCTTCCTGGAAATGCGCGGCGCGGATGGTGGCCCTTGGAACCGCATCTGTGCGCTGCCCGCATTCTGGGTCGGCTTGCTGTACGATCAAGGCGCGCTTGATGCTGCCTGGGACGAAGTAAAGCACTGGACAATGGAAGAACGCGAAAAGCTGCGCAGTGCCGTGCCAGCACAGGGCCTGAACGCAGCGATACCCGGTGGCGGCAAGTTGCTCGATCTTGCCGGGCGCATATTGGATATCTCATCGTCCGGACTTGCTGCGCGCAACTGTCTGAATGCCAGTGGCGACAATGAAACCGGCTTTCTGGACCCGCTGCGTGAAATTGTCGCCAGCGGCAAAACCGTGGCGGAACAAATGCTCGACAAATATCACGGCGAATGGGCCGGTGACATCTCACGCGTCTATGACGAGATGAGCTTCTAATATTTGGTGCTAAACAGCCACAGTGTAGGAAAATTTACACTTTTGTTGCAAAGCTTGGTTGATTCCGTGACAGGTAACCCTAAGGGGACGGGAGAGTATCAGGAGCGCGGTTGAGATACCTGCTCCTTCGTCCATCAACTCGGGAGAATATTATGCGTTCTGTTCGCTGCATCATCGCATCAAGCGCCGCTATTGCGGTTGCCACCACCAGCCTTTTCATTGCACCTGCCGCTTATGCGCAGGACGAAACTGCACAAAACAGCGCTGCTTTAGGCGAAATCGTTGTCACCGCGCAGCGTCGTGAAGAAAATCTTCAGGATGTACCTTTGTCCGTAACGGCCGTAAGTGGTGACCAATTGGGCGCGATTACCGCGGGCGGTGTCGATATTCGTGGCATTTCTGGCCGCGTGCCAAGCTTGCTGGTTGAATCGTCGTTTGGCCGCACTTTCCCGCGCTTTTATATTCGTGGCCTTGGCAACACCGACTTTGACTTCAACGCATCACAGCCCGTCAGCTTGATTTATGATGATGTCGTTCTCGAAAACCCAATTCTGAAGGGCTTTCCAATCTTTGATATGGAGCGAGTCGAAGTCCTGCGTGGACCGCAAGGCACGCTGTTCGGCCGCAACACCACTGCGGGTATCGTCAAATTTGACAGCGTAAAGCCAAGCGATGTCGCCGGCGGCTATGGCAAGATGTCCTATGGCCGATTTAATGCGGTCAACGTCGAAGGTGGATTTGGCGGCCCATTGGGCGAGAAAGTCAGCGTCCGCGTTTCGGGCATGTACCAGCGTCAAGACGACTATGTCGACAATGTCGTCCCAAGCGCGACAACCAAAGATGCGTTCGAAGGTTATAAGGAATATGCCGCCCGCGTTCAGTTCCTGGTCAAGCCAAGCGATGACTTCGACATTTTGCTGACCGGTCAGCTTCGTTCGCTTGACGGCACCGCCCGCTTGTTCCGTGCCAACGTGTTCACTCGCGGTCAGGAAGGCCTGAATGCAAACTTCGACCGTTATCGCGTATCGGTCGATGGCAAGAACGAACAGCGCGTTGACACGCAGAATTTGACTGCGCGTATGACCTATGATGCGGGTGCAGTATCGTTCATTTCGGTCACCAGCTATTGGACCGGCGACGCGACTTCGGTTGGCGATGTTGATGGTGGCTTTGGCGCCAATTTCTTGCCACGCAATCTATATGGCCCAGGCGAGATTCCGTTCACTGCCGAAACCCGCGACAGCGTGCCAACGCTCAATCAGTTCACGCAAGAATTCCGTGTCGCCAGCAATAATGATGGCCCGTTGAGCTATCAGGCTGGTGTGTTCTACTTTAATGAAAAGTTGGACATTGTTTCGGAAAACTATTCAACCTTGGGTGATCCAAACAATGCACCTGACGGCGTGAACATTATCGTTTCGCAAGCCCAAAAGAGCAAAGCGTACGGGCTGTTCGGTTCAATGACCTATCAGTTGACTGATCAACTGAGCGTTACTGGCGGCCTGCGTTACAATGACGACACGCGTGATTTTGTTGCCGTGCGCAGCAAGGACACACAGTTCCCCGGCTTCCTGCAAAACCCGCTTGGCACGGTGCGCCGCGATGTCAGCGACAACAACCTGACATGGGACCTCAGCGGAACCTATGCCGCAACGGATGATGTGAACCTATATGCACGCGTTGCCCGTGGCTATCGCGCGCCATCTATTCAGGGCCGCATCCTGTTCCCGCCAGCAACATCGACACCGCTGGAAAGCGGCGTAACTGTCGGCAAGTCGGAAACGATCACATCCTATGAAAGCGGCATCAAATCGACACTGCTCGACGGACGTGCCCGCTTCAACATCAACGGTTTCTATTATGAACTGCAGGATGCGCAGCTGACGGCAGTTGGCGGCGGCGTGAATGCCAACCGTCTCATCAATGCAGACAAGGTGCGCGGCTATGGCTTTGAAGCGGACATTGAGTTCAAGCCTGTGCCGCAACTGCTGCTGACCGCTGGCCTGAGCTACAACAACACCAGCATTCAGGACACTGGTCTGACCACCGCAGCCTGTGGTGCAACACGTGTCGACACCTTCCCGAACGTGTCGTTGTGCACACCGCTTGACCCAATCGTTGTTGCGGCAGCCCCGTTCTCGGCGGCTATCGTCAACATCGACGGCAACAGCCTGCCACAGAGCCCCAAGTGGATTGCTAACTGGACAGCACGTTACGGCGTGCCCGTAGGCGACGGTGAAGTCTATGCCTTCACCGATTGGGCATATCGTTCGAAAATCAACTTCTTCTTATATGAATCGGTTGAATTCCAGGACAAGCGCATGCTCGAAGGCGGCCTGCGCGTTGGCTACAAAACCGATGCCTATGATGTATCGGCTTTCGTCCGTAACATCACGAAGGATACGTCCGCAGTCGGCGGCATCGACTTCAACAACCTGACTGGTTTCGTTAACGAACCACGCGTCTGGGGCGTCGAAGCCGCGTTCAAGTTCTAAATTCCGACAATATCATGCAAGAACGGGGCGGGTGTGCGAAAGCAGGCTTGCCCCGTTTGCATATCGGCGTTAAGGGCGCTTCTCTTCGCTGAAAAGCGGAGTGCAGGAGTTTAGCTCAGTTGGTAGAGCATCGGTCTCCAAAACCGAGGGTCGTGGGTTCGAGTCCCCCAACTCCTGCCATTTTATTGGCGTCGTCTATGCGTTGGCCTCTTCGCGGATCTTCATCCGCCAGCCCCAGATACTCAACATAAACATCGCGGCATTCGATCCGAAATCCAATGCCATCCAGCGGTTCAAAATGGGCAATTCAAATACAAAATAATAGTTGAAGCCGAAGAAGGGCAGCAACGCGATGGCGTAAACAACAAACGCTGCGCGGGTAAATCGGCTAAACCAAATGAACAGGCCGCCCAAAACGGCTTGTGCGCCGAAACAACCTATAAAGAGCGCACTGGTCGCGCTTAAATGTTGATACGCCGGATTGATTGTCATCCGTTCGACCATATGCGGTGCAAACAAGCACCAACCGCCCAAAACAAAATAGGGCAAGGCGATAAGGCGCTGTATGTGGATGGACTGCATATACTTCCTCCATGTCATCATCCGTAAAGCGAAAGGTCACGGCCACCGCGTGATGGACAGCCCATCCGCGGCCTTCAATGCGCCTTGCGCTTCGGGATCATGTGATGGGTCAAGACAATTACCGCGCCAATGGCGAGCCCGACGACACCGCATAATGCCGCATCTGCAATCCACGCCAAAGCGCCTTCATGCAGGCCGAAAAATTCGGCGGGGTGCACACCAAAACCATGGACGATGATTTGTCCGCCGACCCACAGCATTGCCGCGGTGCCGATGGTCGACAATGCTGCCAGCAGCTTTGGCATCCCCTTCACCAGACCGCGGCCAATGGCCTGCGACCCGCCATTTTCACGCTGCGCCATGTGCAGGCCGATGTCGTCCATTTTAACAATCAACCCAACCACGCCGTACACCGCAACAGTGATCGCGATTGCGACAAAGGCCAGAACCCCCGCCTCAAGCCAGATCGACGTTTCGGCGAGAGACTTCACTTCGTTCAGCGCAATCGCCATGATTTCTGCCGACAGAATGAAATCCGTGCGCACCGCGCCTTTCACCATATTTTGTTCATGTTCGGCGCTGGTCAATTCAGCGAGTTCTTCGACCAAACTCTCTTCCTCATGCGGAACCAGTTTTTCCCAAACTTTTTCGGCACCTTCGAAACACAAATACGCGCCGCCTAACATGAGGATGGGCGTAATGGCCCATGGCAGGAACAGGCTTAATAACAACGCAACCGGCAAGATAATGACCAGCTTGTTGAAGAATGACCCCTTCGCAATGCGCCAGATGATTGGCAATTCGCGGTCGGGGGTAAACCCAGTCACATATTGCGGCGTCACCGCCGTGTCGTCGATAACCACACCTGCTGCCTTGCTACCTGCCTTGCCAGCGGCGGCGGCGACATCGTCTACAGATGCGGCCGCAACTTTGGCGATTGTCGCAATGTCGTCGAGTAAAGCGGCAAGACCGGATGGCATGTGGACAAATCCCCTGATGTGATGAAGCGTTGAGGGATAGCCAAAAACCTTAACAGTTCAAGGCCGTTTGATATCCTATGCCCGACGCCTTCGCTTTCCTAAACGGACTTGCCTCGCGCCGAATCCATCGCTAAAGGCCTAGTCTTTCCGAAATCGGAACCTATATCGCTCTCGACCCGCCGGTCGGAGCGCTGGCGGCTATCCTCGGGATCGAACAGGAAGAAACGATATGGCAAAGACAAGCCCCGGTGAATTCATCCGTCAGGTACGGACCGAAATCGGCAAGGTAGTATGGCCTTCACGGCAGGAAACCGTGCAGACCGCGATCATGGTATTGATCATGACGATCATCTTGGCCGTCTTCTTTTTGGGCGTCGACGCGGTGTTCGCCGCAATCGTAAAGGGATTACTCGCGCTAGCCGAAGGCTAAGCTGCGGTCACTCGAAAGAGTTTTGAGGAAAAGAAGATATATTATGGCACGCTGGTACATCATTCACGCTTATTCGGGTTTTGAAAACAAGGTCCGCGACCAGATCCTTGCTGAAGCCGAGCGTATTGGCCTCTCGCAGCTCGTGGAAGCTATCGAGGTTCCGACCGAGCAAGTTACTGAAGTGCGCCGTGGCAAGAAGATCAAGGCCGAGCGCAAGTTCTTCCCAGGCTATGTCCTTGCCAAGCTGAACATGAATGACGACGTTTATCATTTGGTCAAGAACACAGCCAAGGTAACGGGCTTTCTGGGCGCGGGTAACAAGCCGCAGCCAATCAGCGAAGCCGAAGCAGCGCGCATTCTAAACACGAAGCAGGAAATGGAAGCTGCACCGAAGAAGCGCGTTTCGGTCGACTACGAAATCGGCGATCAGGTCAAGGTACTTGGCGGTCCATTCGCAAGCTTCAACGGTGCGGTCGAAGAACTCGACTTCGACAAGAATCGCGTGAAGGTATCGGTCAGCATCTTTGGCCGCGCGACACCCGTCGAACTGGATTTCGAAGAAGTCGAATTGATGAAGTGATGGCCTTCGCTGGCCATCTTTCTTTCCTATGACGTCCGCACTCTCGCCTGAACAGATACAGGCGCGCATCGAAAAGGCGAACGCAGCATTCGGCGCGATACCGGCTGACAAGCTGGTTCGTGGCCTTGTGCGCCTGTTCGACTTTTCGGCCGCAGACGAACCCGACGAATTCACCTTTCCGGCATTCTCTCGTGCATCGCGCGATCGCATTTTCGGCGGGCAGATCATTGCGCAAGCCATGATGGCGGCGGCGCGCACCGTGGACCCCGACAAACAAGTCCATTCGCTGCATGCCTATTTCTTGCGCGGTGGCAGCGAAGCCCTGCCGCTGCACTTTCGCGTTCACCGTGATTTTGATGGCCGCGCATTTTCCAACCGGCGCGTTGTCGTCCGGCAGGAAGGTAAGGTTATTTTCAACCTGACCGCCTCTTTCCAAAAGCCTGAAGCAGGCTTTTCACATCAAGTACCGATGCCGGACATACTGCCACCCGAAAAATGCTGGGATTATTCGGACGTCATGGCGCGCAACCCCGATATACCGGACAATATGCTTGAGCGCATGGCACATCCGCGGCCTTTTGAGCTCCGCAGCTTTCGTCCTGCCCCCGATGCCAAGGCGACCAGCCATTATCAATGGTTCCGTTTGCGCGGGCCGATTGAAGGCGACCAGTTGATGCACCGCGCACTGCTATCGTTTGCGTCCGATATGGGACTGCTGTCATCCGCGATGCTCCCGCACGGACTGCACTGGGTGACGCCCGGCCTGTTTTCCACCAGCCTTGACCATGCCATGTGGTTCCATAACGATGTTCAGGTCGACCAGTGGTTCGTGTATGTCATGAACAGTGATTGGACCGGGGGCAGCCGCGGCATCAATCATGGCTGGATTTATAGCGAAGATGGCACGCTGGTCGCATCCGTCGTTCAGGAAGGTTTGCTGCGGCTCACACCGCCGGCATAGGCGCGCAAAGGCTTGCATTATGCCCCCATTGCGGATAGTGGCTCCGCTTCTCGGCGCAATAGCGACGTGATTCCGTGTGGGAGGACATCATCTGATGTCTGTTGGACCACTTAATTTGACCCGTTTTCGCTCTTTTAGGGCAGTGCGGCGATAGAATGAAAGGACGCCATTCATGGCAAAGAAAATTGACGGCTATATCGGCCTGCAGGTTCCTGCAGGTTCAGCCACCCCATCCCCGCCAATCGGCCCAGCATTGGGTCAGCGCGGCGTAAACATCATGGAATTCTGCAAGCAGTTCAACGCTGCGACCGCTGACATGGAAAAGGGCACCCCGATTCCAACGAAGATCACCGTGTTCGCAGACAAGAGCTTCACCTTTGCGATGAAGTCGCCACCAGCGACCTACCTCATCAAGAAGGTTCTTGGCCTCAAGTCCGGTTCGAAAGAACCAGGCAAGGTCAGTGCTGGTAAAATTACACGTGCGCAGTTGGAAGAAGTCGCAACCATCAAGATGGCCGACCTCAATGCGAACGACATGGACGCAGCAGTAAAAATCATCGCAGGCTCGGCTACCGCCATGGGCCTCGAAGTAGTGGAGGGCTGATCCGATGGCCAAGCTGACCAAAAAAGCAAAATCGCTCGCGCATTTGGATGCCGACAAGCTCTACGGCGTTGATGAAGCGCTGAAGCTGATCAAGGAATTGGCGACTGCCAAGTTTGACGAAACCATCGAAGTTGCCATGAACCTGGGCGTTGACCCGCGTCATGCTGACCAAATGGTTCGCGGCATGGTTTCGCTTCCAGCCGGTACCGGCAAGGAAATGAAGGTCGCCGTATTCGCTCGTGGCGACAAGGCTACTGCAGCTACCGCTGCTGGTGCAGACAAAGTCGGCGCCGAAGACCTGATGGAAGACATGTTGGCCGGCAACCTTGATTATGACCGCGTTATCGCAACGCCGGACATGATGGGCATCGTTGGCCGCTTGGGTAAGACCTTGGGCCCAAAGGGCCTGATGCCAAACCCGAAGCTCGGCACAGTCACCATGGACGTTGCTGAAGCTGTAAAGGCTGCAAAGGCCGGTCAGGTTGAGTTCCGCGTTGAAAAGCAGGGCATCATCCACAGCGGCATCGGCAAGAAGAGCTTCTCTGACGCTGACCTGCGCAAGAACTTCGACGCGTTGATCGATGCCGTCATCAAGAACAAGCCAAGCGGATCAAAGGGCAAATATGTCCGCCGCGTTGCGGTCAGCTCGTCAATGGGCCCAGGCCTCAAGATCAATCTGGCGGACGTCGCGGGCGCTTAAGCCACGGCATCACACGAATATCAAAAGGGCTGGAGGGAAACCTCCGGCCCTTTTTCTTTGCCTATGCAGCAAACAGCAAAGGCGACCGCCGTTCCGATACATAGCTGCCATGGGAAGGCCAGCGCCTTCCACGCCGATGGGAGGCCAAGACTGTCCACCACATAATGCTGTTGCAGCAGGATCGTGACAAAGCCAGCGAGCAGAGCGGCGATCACCGACCATGTCGCCCCACGCTTCGTAAACACCACGGTGCCATAGACGCCCAGCAAGCCCGAATAGGCAAAGACCATGACGCCGAGCACAAATTCAAGCAAAGGCGTGTCGCTGTAATGCTGCCAATAGAAACACAGTATCGACATCGCGAACAGCGCACAGGCGAGCAATATCATCGCCGCGCGTCCGGCGTTGACATAATGCTGCTCGTTGGACGGTGCACCACGCCGTTCCAGCCAAGGCCGGTAAAAATCGTTCACGACCACCGCCGACATCGAAATCAGTCCGGAATTGATCGCCGCCGCCGCGATGACGCCTACGGTTACCAGCCCGCGCAAGCCGGGCGGGATTTCAGACAGAATGAACGACATGAAGACCGTGATCTTTTCGCCTGCGAACGCATGGGTAGCGCCAACGCTCACGCCCATCAGGTCGGGGCGGTTGTAGAAGATATAGAGCAACGACCCTATCGCCATGAATAAAGCCACCACGGGGATTGCCGCCCACATGCTCGCATACAAAGCGCGTTTGCCCGATTGTGCATTTTCGCATGCCAAAAAGCGCTGCGTCGTGTCCTGATCGAGGCCAGCATTGCCGATATAGAGCAGCACCAGCCCGGTCAGGATGGCCCAAACGGTGAACGGCTTGGTAAAGTCGAACGACCAGTCAAACAAACGCAGCTTGTCCATTCCGTCCGGTGCAGATTGAAGCGCGTCCCAAATTTCCGGAGCAGGTGCCGGAATTTTCACCAGCAAAAAGATGAGCACCAGCACCGCACCGCCGAGGTAGAGCACGACCTGCACCAGGTCGCTCCAGATAACGGCATTCAGCCCGCCGAACAGTGTGAACACAACACCGAAGACGACAAGCACCGCCGACGCGATAACGATATGTTGCGGCGCGACATCAAGGAAGATGATCATCGAAACCGCAATAGCGGCAAGGTACAGCCGCGCGCCGCTCGCCAAGATCCGGCCGACGAGATACATGCCCGCCGCCGCGCGTCGTGCGGTCGCGTCGAAACGGGATTCCAACAATTCATATACCGTGGTCGCACCGATTGCATAGAATCGCGGGATCAGGAAACGTGCGACGATAAAGGCAGCGATGATCGCTGCGAAGTTGCTTGTGAGATAGCTATAGTCACCGCGATAGCTGTTATCAGGGGCGCCGAGAAATGTTGCCGCCGACTGCATCGTCGACAGAACGGACACCGCAACAAGCCAGACCGGCGCATGATGGCCGGCGAGAAAATAGTCATCCGCCGTTTTGGACCGCCGTGTCGCCTGATAGCCGGCAAATGCCAGCAATGCGACATAGGCAAGCAATATGCCCCAGTCATAAACGGTGAATGCTAATGGCATGAATGCTCCCCCAAGGCTGAGCCATTAGCGGAACACACCGGTTTGTTCAAATGCGCTATAGCTGGCTGAACAATGTCATCGCTGTCGGCACCGGCGAACAAACCGCTGCGGGTCCGGTCTATTCGATTTTCGAAATAGGCTGAAAAAATCTCGGCCATAAAAGGCTTAACGCCAATCCGCCCATGACCAAAGCAGCGGCAAGCAATTTCCAGCCTTGCAGCGGTTCGCCCAGAAACAATGCGGACGCCCCCATCCCGAATATCGGCACCAGCAACGCCATAGGCGCAACGGTCGCCGCAGGATGCCGCGCCAGAAGCCATCCCCAAATCCCATAGCCGAACATCGTGTTGCCAACCGCTTGCCAGACCACCGCGGCCCAGGTGGTCGCTGTTGCTGCATGCACGCCCGCGATCAAGGCCGACGGGCCTTCAAATAGCAAGGCGAGGGTCAACAGTGGCGGCACGGCAAAGATGCTGGCCCAGACCACATACGCAAGCATGTCGACCTTACCCGCGGCGCGCGAGACCATATTGCCACTCGACCAGCAAAAGGCCGCGGTTATAACGAGCATCAATCCCAATGGCGTCGCACTGCCGTCCGAATGGGTCAGAATGACGGCCAGCCCGCTTGTCGCTAACGCCAGTGCAGCCCATTGGAATGTACGCACCCTCTCCCCCGTCAGCCGCATGGATAGAGCAATGGTGAAGAAGACCTGTATCTGGACGACCAGCGAAGCGAGGCCCGGTGTGATATCGCCTTTCATTGCCAAAAACAGCAGGCCGAACTGCCCGGCCCCGATCAGTACGCCGTACGCCGCCAGATTGGACAAAGGCACCGCTGGCCGTTTTAGGAAAAATGCCGCGGGCAGAAACGCGCAGGTAAAACGCAGCGTCGCCAGCCACAAAGGCGGCAAATGGGCCAGCGCCAATTTGATGACAACGAAATTCGTGCCCCACACCGCCATCACGGCGATCGCGAGCAAAAGGTGCAGGCGTGGTAAGGCGGCATTTTGTGGCATAGAAGTCCCCCTAACCGCTCCGCCCGTTTTTGCGAACAGTTAATCCAGCGGCACAACTTCTACCGGCAAATCGCTGGCAATGGCGCCGCAATATTGTTCGGGCCAATGCGCAAAGGGGCGCACGGCCCCTTCGGTACGCCAGCGGTTCACGCGCGCCAGATCAGCGTCTGCCATGACCCACGCCCCTTGTCCCTCGGTCCCTATCGCCACCACCCCGTCGTCCGGACTATCGCCATCAGGCGGAACGAAAAGCCCTGCCGCACCGTAATTTTCGTCCAGCGCCGGCGACCATGGCGCCATGCCAACGGTCGGTGCCTGCGCCACAAAAATCTGGTTTTCCAACGCTCGCGCCTGTGCCCCAATCCGAACGCGGTGATAGCCTTGCAAGCTGTCTGTGCACGACGGGCAAAGAATGGCCTGTGCACCAGCTTTTGCTTGCGCCCGCGCGATCATCGGAAATTCGATATCATAGCAGGTGGAAATGCCCAGCATTCCCAAAGATGTCCGAAAAACCCGCAGGCTTTTTCCGCCCTTAATGTCCCAGGATTCACGTTCGAACCGGGTCATCATGATCTTGTCCTGATACGCCGTTTGCCCGTCCGGCATATACAGGGTCGCCCTGTTTACAATCTGCCCATCGTCATCGCCAAAGGGTCGGGTTCCGCCGAGCAGGACGACCCCAAATTTCCGGGCGAGATCCGCATAATGGGCGTCAATTCGCGGCCCAAGTGCAACCACTGCCCGCAACGAGGCGTGCAGGTCGCTTGCCGTCGCTTTGTCAATTGCGGCCAATTCCATCGCCGCATATTCGGGAAACACCAAAAGCTGTGCGCCTTGCGTCGCGGCATCGTTCACCCACTGCCCGACCTTGCCTTGCCAACTGGCAAAGCTATCGGGTTCCCCGATGGGATATTGGGCTGCCGCTATACGGACCGACGCGGTCACAGGTCACGCATCCAGAATTGCATGGAATGTGCGCTTTCGAAATCATCGCCTAGGTCCTGCCACTCAAGCGTCCCGGTCAAACCGGGCACCGGGGCATAGCCGCGGGCACGCCAGAACGGGTGCAAATCGCGGGGCGTTTCGGGCCGCATCGGATGATCGTCCGGGCGGATCACCGCACAAAAGGCGGTTTGACGTGCCCCTGCGGCGCGCGCTGCGCCTTCACGCGCGTCGAAAAACTGGTGCCCAATGCCTTGCCCCTGATATCGCGGCAACAGAACCGATTCCCCGAAATAGAATATCTGCGCGACATCCAGCCCTTGTTCGTGGAAGGGATTCTGGATGTCCGGCTTCTGTCCCGCCAACGGAGACGCCGTAGCAGCCCCGATGATTGCGCTCCCGTCCCGGGCGACGACAATCACCGATCCCGGCTCGCGCACAAATTCGGCCAGATAACCGGCTTCATACTCTGCATTGCCATCATACAGATAGGGCCAGCCGCGAAAAACCCGGATCCGCAGATCAGACAGCGCCGGAATGGCAGCCAAGCGCTCCTCGGGATCCGTCAAGGAACGGACGTCGACGGTCATGAAACCTGCGCGATCCAGTCGGCAAGATTATAATAGACCGAGACGCGTGTGATTTTTCCGTCTGCGACCTCAAAGAAACCACCGGCTGGCAAGCTGTAGCTCTGGCCGTGCGCTGCAGGGAAGCCTTCATCTGCAACCTTGTAAATGCCGTCGACGATGAATTCCGCCGCCGCGCGCGTGCCATCCTCGCTGGTCATAATCACAATGTCACGCAGCTGTTCACTATAGGCATGATCCATCCGGCCCAGAAAGGCGCGAAAGGCTAGCTTGCCGGTTTCACGGTCCCCTTGATTGATATCATGCGCCACATTGTCATCCAAACATGCCAAGATGCCTTCAACATCCATGGCATTGAATGCAGTATAATATGCGCCAATCAGCGCCGCCGTTTTTTCACGCGTGTCGGCCATGTATCATTGTGTCCTTTAACCTGATGAATTGCATTTCGATTAAGTCAGCACAGCAAGGATTGTCCAGTAAGATAAATTGTCCAGACTTTCATAGGATTTTGAAACGCGATTCCGGCAGATAGCGATCAAAGGGGCGGCCGCCCTTGACTCTGCGCCCAACCCTGCTAATGCCCGCCTCGTTCGGTGGGGCGACGGCTCCACCGGCAACCGTCCGAGACAGTTGGTGAACGGAATTTGCCGTTCTTAATTTCCAGCCTAGACGGGGATAGAGATTTCAGGACTGGCTTTTGCCATCCTTCGCCACCGCTCCCGATTTTAGATCGTGTGAGTTCGGCATGAAACTTCCCCACGGACTGAAGTCAGCGGATCGCCCAGCCGGGTGTTTCGCTTTTCGTGTTGGATTTTGTCGGCTTGCCGGCGAAGTCTGAAAAAGGAGTAATGCATGAACCGTTCTGAAAAGACCGAAACAGTTGCATCGCTGAACGCCACTTTCAATGAAGCGGCGGTTGTCGTCGTCACCCGTAATCTCGGGCTGACGGTTGCACAATCGACCGACCTTCGTTTGAAGATGCGGGACGCTGGCGCAAGCTATAAGGTTGCCAAGAACCGTCTTGCCAAAATCGCTCTTGAAGGAACGCAATATGGATCGGTGGCTGAATTGCTTACCGGCCCTACAGCGCTCGCCACATCGTCGGACCCGGTTGCAGCTGCAAAGATTGCTGTCGAGTTCGCAAAAACCAATGACAAACTTGAAATTGTCGGCGGCGCGATGGGTGACACGTTCCTTGATGTAAACGGTGTAAAGGCGCTGGCTTCGTTGCCATCGCTCGACGAACTGCGCGGCACGCTTATCGGGCTTCTCCAAGCACCGGCAACGAAGCTTGCACAGCTGTCGACCGCACCTGCTGCGAAATTGGCACGCGTTTTTGGTGCCTATGCTGACCAAAAGGCAGCATAACTTTTTTGAATTAAACCGGTTGCGTCCCATGGTTTTAACCGGCTGGGCGGGCCCTACAGATATGACAGAAAATCGGAGTGTTATTTAAATGGCTGATATTGAAAAGCTCGTAGACCAACTTTCGGCATTGACCGTTCTTGAAGCGGCTGAACTTGCTAAGGCTTTGGAAGAAAAGTGGGGCGTTAGCGCCGCTGCTGCTGTTGCTGTTGCTGCACCTGCTGGTGCCGCTGCGCCAGCTGCTGAAGAGCAGACTGAATTTGACGTTATCTTGACCGGCGATGGCGGCAACAAGATTGCAGTCATCAAGGAAGTCCGTGCGATCACCAACCTTGGTCTGACCGAAGCAAAGGCTCTTGTTGAAGCCGCGCCAAAGGCACTCAAGGAAGGCGTAAACAAGGCAGAAGCCGAAGACATCAAGGCGAAGATCCTTGCAGCCGGCGGAACCGTCGAACTGAAGTAATTCGGTTTCCCTTACGGGATATAAAATGGGGCGGCCTAGCGATAGGCTGCTCCTTTTTTATTGCCCCGCGCTCGCCATCAATAAACACACATGTTCCGGCCCTTTTCTTTTGAAAATCCTGCGGGTTGCGGGCACTCATGGCGCATGAATAGCAACGCCGACCTCGCCGCCCTGATTCGTAACATTCCGGATTATCCCAAACCGGGCATCATGTTCCGTGACGTGTCTAGCCTGCTGCTCGACGCAGACGGCTATCGCACGACCATTGATCGGCTCGCGGCGCTGGTGGACCCGGATACGCAGCTTGTCGCGGGGATTGAGGCACGTGGCTTTATCGTGGCGTCTGCTCTGGCATATGTGCTTGGCCTTGGCCAATTGATGCTGCGTAAGCCCGGTAAGCTGCCCGGCGAGAAAATCGGCACGGATTACACGCTCGAATATGGCACCGACCGCATTGAAATGCATGTCGGCCATGTGCAGCCTGACCAAAAAGTGCTGCTGGTCGACGATTTGATTGCCACGGGCGGCACAGCTCTGGCTGGCGTTGACTTAATTAAGCAAGGCGGCGGCAGGGTTGAACAGGCATTGTTCATCGTTGACCTGCCTGACCTTGGCGGCGCGGCCAAGTTGCGCGCCCAAGGTGTGCGGGTGGCATCGCTGATTGGTTTTGACGGCGATTAAGCGCGCCGAAATATTCCGTTTAACCTTGCGGATAGCGCGAAGCGCATGTCTTAATTTTTGAAGGCTCAGGCCGCTTCCCGCTGACTTCAAAACGGGCGATATATCCACCCAATTTCAATTGCTCGGTAAATCCGGTCAAACGATAGCCCACGGCATCAAATTCGCAGAACAATAGCTTTGGCGGAATGCCGTGCTGGGCAGTGGGACGATCGCGGTCAACGACAATGACCTGTCCGCCCTTGGCGAGCGCGGGCCGCATGCGCCATAGGAACGCATAGGGCTCACCTATTTCATGGTACATATGCACCATGAAAACCCGGTCAAAGCTGTTTTCTGGCAATCGGGGATCATCCAGAGCGCCTTCCTTGATCGCAACATTATCGAGCTGTTCGCGCGTGACCCGGCCGCCCAGCCGGTCAAGCGCATCCCGATTGATATCCTGCGCAAGCACGCGTCCTTTTGGCCCAACGCGGTCGGCAAGGCGGATGGTGTAATAGCCTTCGCCTGCCCCGATATCGGCCACCGTGGTCCCAAGCTGGATCCCAGCCCAATCCATCACGAATTCGGCCTCTCCGGCTTCATCACGCGCGGCCTCAGTTGAAAATTCGGTATCGCCAGCTTTGGACACCAGACGTTCGGCGCGCGGGAATGCCTCTGCACTCTCGCTGCGTTCGTCTCCATTGGCCGCTGGCGTGCAGCCGCTCACACATAGCAGTGAGCCCGCGATGATGCTCAGCAAGCGCAAACGGGCGTTCGTGGGCATCCTCAACCCGTCTTACACGTCGGCCATCGCAACCGCAGGGGTCGCAGCCTGTTGATCGAAGTTCAGGAAAACGTCCTTCACCCAATGTGGCAACGGAATGGGGCGATGCGTATCGAGGTCCACATGCACGCTGACGAGGTCAACTGTGGCGCGCAAATCGTCTGAGCCATCTTCGGTAATGCCATGGATTTCCACGATTTGGGTCATGCTGGTCCGACCAGTCGCAACCGTGCGCGCCATAACATCAATAAGCTCGTCCGGCTTGATCGGCGCAAACCATGTGACCGTCGCCTTTTTGACATGAAATTCCAAAGGCGCGCCATCGGCATAATCGCGGAATTTCGCCGCGCGCCAATATTCGGTGACCGCGACGTCGGCATAATCGAGATAGCGCGCGTTAAAAACAACGCCTTGTGCATCCGTCTCTGACCAGCGCACGCGGAAACGGTGATGGAAAGCAAACTCGGTACGCGCCATGTCAGATTGCCTTTGATTGGCCAGGGGTGTTGACCCCCATCGATTGCAGATACCGTTTCACGTTGCGTGCGGCCTGACGCAGGCGATGCTCATTCTCAACCATCGCGATGCGGACATAGCCTTCGCCGTCTTCGCCATATCCCACGCCCGGCGCGACCGCGACCTTTGCTTCGGTCAGCAACTGTTTGGAAAATTCAAGGCTACCCAAATGCGCAAGCGCCGGTGGCAAGGGTGCCCATGCGAACATCGACGCCCTCGGTGGAGGAATATCCCAGCCTGCACGGCCAAATGCCTCAACCAGAATATCGCGGCGCTTGTGATAGAGCTGGCGATTTTGTTCAACAATGTCTTGCGGGCCATTTAAGGCAGCGCACGCCGCAGCCTGAATCGGCGTAAATGCGCCATAATCGAGGTAGCTTTTAACGCGCGTCATCGCAGCAATCAGTTCGCGGTTCCCCACCGCAAAGCCGATGCGCCAGCCCGCCATCGAATAGGTTTTGGACAATGACGTGAATTCAACCGCAACATCCTTGCCGCCCTTTACCTGCAAAATCGATGGGGTCGGGTTGCCGTCAAAATAGAGCTCGGAATAAGCAAGGTCGGACAATATCCAGACCTTGTTGTCTTTCGCCCAAGCGACAAGCCGCTCGTAAAAAGCCAGATCGACGGTTTCTGCAGTCGGGTTGGATGGATAGTTGACCACCAAAATCGATGGCCGCGGGACTGTGAACGCCATGGCGCGCTCCAGCGACCGGAAATAATTTTCATCAGGCGTCGTGGGTACGGACCGAATGGTGGCACCAGCGATGATGAAACCGAACGTGTGGATCGGGTAGCTTGGGTTCGGCGCCAAAACGACGTCACCCGGCGCAGTGATAGCGGTTGCGAGGCTCGCAAGGCCCTCTTTCGAACCCATCGTGACCACGACTTCGGTTTCAGGATCGACGTCCACCCCAAAGCGGCGCGCGTAATAATTGGCCTGCGCCTTACGGAGGCCGGGGATACCTCTGGACGCCGAATAGCCATGGGCATCGGGCTTTTGCGCGACTTCGCACAGTTTTTCGATGACATGCGGCGGCGGCGGCAAATCAGGATTGCCCATGCCCAGATCGATAATGTCTTCTCCCGCACCACGGGCCGCCGCGCGCATCGCATTAACTTCAGCGATAACATAAGGCGGCAGACGCTTGATGCGGTAGAATTCTTCGGACATTGGCTCCCGTTTCCGGCTAGTTAATTACAGAGCCACCCTCATGCGCGAAGTTTTCGTGCATTTCCAGAAAAAGCTTTCGGTCCGCGGATTAGCGCGGCCGATTGCCTTTAGCCTTGTGCCGCACACCATGCTTTGACGGTGGTGGCCCATCATTGCGGAATGGGCGCACACCGTCACGGTTCGATCCACCACGTGGACCGCCGCGCGGTGGGCCATCACCGCGAGGTCCATCGCCGCGTGGATTGACGCCCAATTGGGCACGTTGCGGACGACCACCATCGCGGCCTCCGTCGCGACCCATGCGCTTATTCTGACGCGCAGCTTCACGTGGTGGGCCATTGGCTTGCACGATCTCGACATCATTGTCTTCGTCATGCCCAGGCTGCGCGATTGCCTTGGCAAATTTTGCAACAGCGGCGGCAGCGATACCGACATGGGTTTCGTTTGCTGCAATACGGATGGCACCAATGTCGTTCTTGGTCACACCGCCACGGCGGCACAGCAACGGCAATATCCATTTTGGATCCGCATTGTTGCGGCGGCCAACGTTCAGCTTGAACCAAACAGAATCGTCAAATCCGGCGCGACGGTCATCACGCGGACGTTCGCGCGTGCCGTCATCCAGCATGTCTTCTGCCTGCGGCATTTTGGCGCGATGGACACGGACAAGTGCAGCGGCAATGTCTTCAGCCGACATCGTTTCGAGCAGCTTGGCACCCAACGCACGATCTTCATCTTCGACTTCGACGGGTGTCAAAAGTGTTTCGAGAAGACGTTCATGGTCCTTGGCGCGAATATCTGCGGCAGTCGGGACTTTAATCCAGTCTGCCTCAATCTTCGCGCCGCGCAACATCGATTCAACGCGCTTGCGGCGCTGATAGGGCACGATGAGAACGGCGGTACCCTTACGACCCGCACGCCCGGTGCGTCCGGACCTGTGCTGAAGCCCTTCGGCATCGCGTGGCAATTCGACATGGACCACCAATGACAGGTTGGGCAAATCGATACCGCGCGCCGCAACGTCGGTTGCAACGCATACACGGGCACGGCGGTCACGCAGCGCCTGAAGTGCGTGATTTCGCTCGGACTGCGAATGCTCACCCGACAGCGCGACGACATTGAAGCCGCGCTCGGTCAGACTGGCATGCAAACGGCGCACATTTTCACGCGTTGCACAGAACAGGATAGCGGTTTCTGCTTCATGCAGACGCAGCAAGTTAACGACCGCGTTCTCAATGTCCGGTGGAGCGACCGTTACGACCTGATAGCTGATATCGCCGTGGCCGCGGTCTTCGCCAACAGTCGAGATGCGCAGGGCGTCTTGCTGATAACGCTTGGCCAGCGACACGATTGGCTTCGGCATCGTCGCCGAGAAAAGCAAAGTGCGGCGGCCTTCGGGCGTCGCGTTCAATATTTCTTCGAGTTCCTCGCGGAAACCCATGTCGAGCATTTCGTCCGCTTCGTCGAGAATCGCGACTTTCAACGCGGATAGGTCGAGAGCGCCACGCTCCAAGTGATCGCGCAAACGGCCGGGGGTTCCGACGACGATTTGTGCGCCTTGATTGAGCGTGCGGCGTTCTTTCGACGCGTCCATACCGCCAACGCAGGTAGCGATGCGCACGCCAGCCTTGGCATAAAGCCACATAAGTTCGCGGCTGACCTGCAAGGCCAGTTCGCGCGTTGGTGCGATGATCAGTGCGGCGGGTTCGCGCGCAAGGCTGACCAGTCCACCATCAAGGATTTGCGGTGCCATGGCCAAGCCAAAAGCAACGGTTTTGCCTGATCCAGTCTGGGCCGACACGACAAGGTCGCGGCCTTCGGCCTCAGCTGTCATGACAGCAGATTGAACAGGGGTTAAAGCAGTATAGCCACGAGCGGTGAGCGCTTCATCAAGAAGCGGGGGAAGATTTTCAAACGTCATTATTGCGCGCCTTTGCGCCCTTTTTTACCTAATGTCCATGCTGCGCCGCACAACAAAACAATCTTCGACAATTTTCTGACATTTGTTATGCATTGAATATGGCCGATTCACCGAAATTCCCACCCTTCATGGATCCCGACCAATTCGCCAAAATGCTGGAGGGTTCGGCCGCCTCTGCGGCAGACCCAATCAAGGCATATCGCGCCGCGATGGACGCGTGGGGGACGATGCTGGCGCCATTGGCCAAGGCGGGTCGCAGCAAAATTAACCCGTCGGATCGCCGCTTTGCTGCACCTGAATGGGAACATCCCGTGTTCGACTTGGTGCGTCAGGGATATCAGGTGATGTCTGATTATATGCTCGGCGCGGCTGACCAGCTGGAGGGCGTCGCCGATAGTGACAAAGCAAAAATGGGCTTTGCCGTGCGGAGCATTGTCGAAGCGATGAGCCCCGCAAATTCGCCCTTCACCAACCCCGTTGCACTACAACGGGCGATGGAGACCAACGGCGCCAGCCTGATGTCGGGTATGCAGAATCTAATGAACGATTTGCAGCGCGGTCAGTTAACGCACAGCGATTCTGCTGCCTTTAGGCTTGGCGAAAACATCGCCGCAACACCGGGCAAAGTCGTCCATCAAACGCCATTATACCAGTTGATCCAATATGACCCGGCGACCCCGGACGTATTGGCAACGCCGCTGATTATTTTTCCGCCATGGATAAACCGGTTTTACATTCTCGACCTGACAGCGGAAAAAAGTTTCATCAAATATTGCGTTGACCACGGCATCACCGTTTTTGTGGTATCTTGGAAATCTGCTGACAGTTCGATGAAGGACATCATCTGGGACGATTATATCGCGGCGCAGATTGATGCGATTGATACCGTACGCGACGGCCTTGGCGTGCCAGATGTCCATGCGATAGGCTATTGCGTTGCCGGAACGACCTTAGCCGCGACGCTTGCCGTCCTCGCCGCCACTGGCGGTGCCGACAAAGTGCGCAGCGCGACATTCTTTACCGCGCAAGTCGATTTCAGCACGGGCGGCGAATTGCTCAATTTCATCGACGACAATCAGATCGCAATGGTAGAAACGTTGAGCGCACCGCATGGCTATTTGGACGGTCGCTTCCTTGCGCTGACGTTCAACATGCTGCGCGGCAAGGACCTGATCTGGTCAACGGTCGTCAAAAATTATTTGCTGGGCGAAGATTATCCCGCGTTCGATCTTCTAAACTGGAATGGTGACGTCACCAATCTTCCGGCCAAATGGCACAAAGCCTATCTGGCGGATCTTTATCGCGACAACCGTCTGGTTGAGCCCGATAGCCTATCTGCGCTTGGTACGCCGATTGATTTGCGGCGCGTGCAAACGCCTTCCTATATTCAGGCCGGGCGTGAAGACCATATCGCGCCTGCCGAAAGCGTTTGGAAGCTGCGGGAACACTTTAGCGGCCCCGTCAAATTCCTATTGGCGGGCAGCGGACATATTGCGGGTGTTGTGAACCCTCCGGCGCAAAACAAATATCAATATTGGACCAACGAAGGTACCGCAGGCTCGCTGGCAGATTTCATCGACGGCGCCACCGAAACCAAGGGCAGCTGGTGGCCCGATTGGCTCACTTGGCTGCTGGACAATGGTGACGATAAAGTCCCTGCTAACGGCGCCCGCATACCCGGTGAAGGCACATTGAAGGCACTAGAATCGGCTCCGGGAAGCTATGTAAAAGCGCGATGAGATTCAGTTGACGTTTACGTAAACGTCGACTAATTCTGATTCAGCTATTTTGAGGAGAATCGTGATGCAATTGGAATTCAGTCCCGAAGAACTCGCCTTCCAACAGGAAGTGCGCACATTCATCGCCGAAAATTATCCCGCGAACCTCCGTTCGGTGCAAGACGAAGGACATGATCTTTCGAAAGAAGATTTTCTGTCATGGCATCGCATTCTTGCGAAAAAAGGCTGGATCGCGCCAGCATGGCCTGTCGAATATGGCGGTACGGGCTGGACCGCAACGCAACGTTTTATCTGGTCCGAAGAACTCGCCGCTGCGGATTGCGTCGGCACCATGCCATTTGGCCTATCGATGGTCGGACCCGTCATCTACACCTTCGGCACGCCCGAGCAAAAAGCGCAATTCCTGCCCGGTATCTTGTC
>JBEEIJ010000007.1:0-10341 GCA_041169905.1 Pseudomonadota bacterium
CATTGTCCGTACCGTTGACGGTCGGGTCGGGCACCATAGCCGACGCTGACCGCGCGCGCTTTGACGCATGGCGCAGCGCCCTGCCGGTGCCGCTTGACCGTTCGGCGCGCTACCAAATTGATGGCAAGCGCATTGATATCGCCATCCCCTATCCACGGAGTGCCAAAGCAGAACGTATTTGGTTCTTTGCGCAGACCGAAAAGCTATTCCTTTATGCAGCACCGCAAAGCGCGCGGCGTGTCGGCGACTGGCTGGTGGTCAGTGGTGCGGTGAAAGCGGGCTTTGACGGCAAAATTGACGGGCTGCTGCGCTTCAATGACGCGCAAGGGCTTGAGGTGCGCGCTATGCCGGGCGCGGTGCCATCGGGCGGCGATGCGATATCTGTTTTGGGCGAAGGTGCGCCTGCCGATGGCCAACAACCACCGCTTGGCTTTGGGTGGATATTGGCATTCTCCGTGCTTGGTGGCTTGCTGCTGAATCTCATGCCCTGCGTCTTTCCCATATTGGGGCTGAAGGCGCTGAGCCTTGCCAAAATGGGCGGCGATGAAGGCGAAGCCCGCCGCGATGCGGTGGCCTACACGGTCGGCATCATTGTCAGTTGCCTCATTCTCGGCGGCATCATGCTGGCCTTGCGCGCTGCCGGCGAAGAAGTGGGCTGGGCATTTCAACTGCAAGACCCTGCGGTCGTGCTGATCCTTTTGTTGCTGATGGTCGCGGTCACGGCGAATCTGGCCGGCATATTTGAAGTCGGCGGCATTGGTGCGGGCGAAAAGCTGACGCGTCAGGGCGGCCTTTCGGGATCGTTCTGGACAGGCGTGCTTGCCGCCGTCGTCGCGACGCCATGCACTGGGCCGTTCATGGCCGCCGCAATGGGCGCCGCGCTTTTGTTGCCAACCGGTTTGGCATTGCTCATTTTTGCGGGGCTTGGCTTGGGTCTGGCCCTTCCCTTCCTCGCGATTGCGTTCATCCCCGCCTTACGCAAGCGGATGCCGCGGCCCGGGCCATGGATGGTGCGGTTCCGGCAGTGGATGGCGCTGCCCATGGCGCTGACATCGCTGGCATTGCTGTGGCTGACATATCAACTTGCTGGATTTACCGGTTTGATGATCGGCGGCGCGGCGGCGCTCATCATCCTCGCGGGGCTGTTTGCACTTGGCTGGAAACAGAAAGCGGGGGCGCCCTATAAATGGGTTATGATGGCCTTGTTCGGAATAGCTATCGCCGCCGCACTGATAATCGGCAAAGTGACGATTGCGCCTGCGGGCACGGCGTCTAAGTCCGGTAGCATAGCATTTAACGAGGCCCGCCTGAACACGCTGCGTGCCGAGGGCAAGCCCGTGTTCCTCTATTTCACCGCCGACTGGTGCGTCACTTGCAAGGTCAATGAACAGGCGGCGATTGACCGGACGGAGACCAATGACGCATTCCGCAAGGCGGGCATGACCGTGATGGTGGGTGACTATACGCGCAGGGACCCCGACATTACCCGCTATCTCGCAAAATATGGACGCTCCGGCGTGCCATTATATCTGTACTTCCCGCCGAACGGAGAGGCGCAGATACTGCCGCAGATATTGACGATCGATGACCTGACTGCGCTCACCAAATAGATCAGATCAGGATCCTTTGGGCGCTTGGCCGTGTCTCGAGAGCCACTGTCGCTAACAAAAGCGGATAATCCGGCGCTAAGGCCTTTATCTGTTAGCGATTTGGCTGTAATGGCGCAGCAGATCATCAAAAGGAGTATCGACTATCGCCACCCCGCCGACCCGGCGCGCAATGACCCCACCTGTTAAAAGTGGTCCGCGCTACAATAATCTCATCACAGCTGAAAAAGTACGAGTCATTGATGATGACGGCGAAAATTTGGGTGTCCTGTACACCCGCGAGGCGATAGCGCAGGCCGCTGAAGTCGGTCTTGATCTGGTGGAAGTATCCCCGAACGCTGATCCCCCAGTCTGCAAGTTTCTGGACATCGGCAAGTTCAAATATGAGGCCCAGAAAAAGGCCAACCTTGCGCGTAAGAGCCAGAAAACGCAGGAAATTAAAGAAATTAAGATGCGTCCGAACATCGATGACCATGATTATATGGTCAAGATGAAGAAGGTTGCGGAGTTCATCGAGGAAGGTGACAAGGTGAAAATCACCTTGCGTTTCCGCGGTCGTGAATTGGCCCACCAGCAATTGGGCATGCACCTGTTGCAACGCGTTCAGGCCGATACGACCGAGACTGCAAAGGTTGAGGCGCATCCCCGCATGGAAGGCCGTCAAATGCTGATGGTGCTGTCGCCCAAATAGGGCGCAGTCACCAAATGGCTTGGCGAATCAACTCTGCGCCGACGACCACCATCAAAAGCTGAATGATGATATTGAATCGTTCGGTCGATACCCGCTTGACCAACCGCACGCCTGCCATTGTGCTGAGCACAGCCAGTGGCAGGAAGATGGCGGTCAACGTCATGTTTTGCGTGTTGAATTGGCCGAGCGCCGCATAAGCGGGCACTTTCATCCAATTGATGATGGCAAAGAATATCGACGACGTTCCGACAAAGACCAGATGTGGAAAGTTGCGCGACAGCGCCCAAATCTGGAATGGTGGGCCGCCCGCATGGGCAATTTGGCTGGTGAAGCCTGAAACGCCGCCCATGACCACGCCAACCCACTCGGGTGCTGGGCCAGCCAGCTTAAGCTGAGCACCGAACAAGGGAAGCAAGCGATAGGCGCCAAATGATAGCGCGATGACGCCGACAAAGCCGCGCACCGCGTCTGCATTAATCGCGGTCGCCAAAAACCATCCAAAAAAGATGCCCACGACTGCGCCGGGCAAGGTGAGCCATAGAGTCCGCCGATCAAAGTTGCGCCGAAATGCCCAGACGCTCACAATATCCTGAACCATCAATATAGGGAGCAGCATGCCCGCACCAGCGACTGGGTCCATGACCAAGGCCAGTATCGGCATGGCAGCAGCGCCCAGCCCTGCAAATCCACCCTTGGCAAGCCCCACCAATATGACGGCGGCACTTGCGACGATGTAAAAATAGATATCGGCGGGCAGGCTCAAGGCGTTTTCAAGCGCTTCCGCACCGCAAGGATATAAATGATCGAAGCCGCCGCCGCGAAGATGAACCACTGGATGGCATAGAGGAAATGGTTGTTCGGAATTTGCGCTGGTGATGGCAACGCAAGCTGTTGCAGACCATCAGCGGGATCGGTCGACACCAATTTAATCAACTGCACCCCATCGGGCGCGATGATGCCCCGCACCAGTCCGCCGTTCCAGCTGGGTGATTGCGGGCGTTCGGACCAGCCGATGGCAACTTTCGCGTTCACGCCTTTAGCGCCGCCTGTTCGGCACGAGGCGACATGGGCAAAGCCAGCGTCACCCACATGATTGCTGCCTGACACCGACTCGATTTTAAGCACCTTGCTGCACATCAGCGTAGAGCGCCGAAATAACGGCAATGCCTTGGGATCGGGAACGACCGGCCACGCAATCGCCGGCAGGCCATCCGCTGCGTTGTAACGGGCGAGCAGAGCTTCCTTTTCAGCCTTGCGCTGAAGCTGCCAGACGCCAAGGCCAATCATGATAGCGACCGCGATGATCACAATGATCGTTGGAATAATCGGCCAGCGTTTCATAGCAGATCGTCCTTCCCGGCTTCATGCGCTCTGTTGCGATACTCCGATGCCAGCAATGCCGCTTTCGCCATCCGCAGCGTGACCACAGTTAACGCGGCGGTCACCGGAACCCAAATGATGACATGTACCCAAAAGGGCGGTCGAACGGCGGAATCGAGCAGCAAAGCAAAAACAATGATCAGCGCACCAATCACCATAGTGAGCAATGCCGCAGGGCCATCGCCTACGTTGAACGAAGCATAATCAAGTTTGCAGTGCGAACATGTGTCCGCAAACTGGCCAAGCCCGGCAAACAGCGTTTTACCGCCGCATTGGGGGCAGAGACAAAAAAGGGCAGCCCGCAATATGCTGGGCCGCCCTTCTGGAGATTGCTTTGTTGTCATTTACGCGTGAACGGGTGCGCCCCAGCCACCCCAAATGTAGATGGCGATGAACAGGAACAGCCACACAACGTCGACAAAGTGCCAGTACCAAGCCGCAGCTTCAAAACCGAAGTGCTGCTGTGGTGTGAAGTGGCCTTTGTTGGCACGCACAAGGCATACGGCCAAAAAGATTGTACCAACGATCACGTGGAAACCGTGGAAGCCAGTCGCCATGTAAAATGCGGTGCCATAGTTCAGGCCAGCGAATGGAAACGGTGCTTCCAGATATTCATATGCCTGAATCGAGCTGAACAGCAGGCCCAAAAGGATAGTGGCCAAAAGACCTTTTTTCAAACCTTCACGGTCGCCATGGATCAGCGCATGGTGCGCCCAAGTAACGGTGGTGCCCGAGCACAACAGGATCAAGGTGTTGAGCAGCGGCAACTTCATAGAATCGAGAACTTCAAGGCCCTTTGGCGGCCACTGCATCAACGCTGCGGCGCCTTCTTGGCCGATCAGGTTGGTGACCGTAAATGCATGCGTTTCGGCATCCTTCACGATTTCCAGCGGCACAGGGAACAAAGAGAAGTCAAACCAAGCCCAGAACCAGCCCACGAAGAACATGACTTCCGACGCGATGAACATGATCATGCCGTAGCGCAGGTGAAGCTGAACCACAGGGGTATGATCGCCTGCATGCGCTTCAGTCACGACATCGGACCACCATGCGAAAAAGGTATACAATACGCCCAGCAGGCCAAGGCCAAAGACGAGGCTACCATAACCGAACTGCTCGGGATGCATCCACATCACGAGGCCGAAGAACATCGTCAGAGCCGCGAACGAACCCATTATGGGTGTGATGCTCGGCGGCAGAATATGATAATCGTGATTTTTGGCACCCGCCATGGTCAATTCCCTGTAGTCTTAACGTGGTAAGTTTGCCTTAGCTTCCGTTCGCCTGCGGGTCCACCATGTTTGGCTTTTCCACTGGGTAGAATGTGTAGCTAAGTGTAATTTCTTCGATATCTTTGGTTTCTGGATCGGTCATGATCTTTGGATCAACATAATATAGGACCGGCATTCTAACTTGTTCACCGGGCTTAAGTGTTTGTTCGGTGAAGCAAAAGCACTGTATTTTGTTGAAATATTTGCCTGCGAGCGCCGGCGTGACGTTAAACGTTGCCGTCCCCGTCACCGCTTCGCTCGACAGATTTTTTGCCAAATAAATCGACATATCCTTCGCGCCGATGCTGACCGTGTCGGTTGGGCGCTCTGGCTTAAATTCCCACGGCAAGTCGCCGCGATGATTGGCGTCAAAACGGACGACAATGGATTTGTTCGTGACGGATACGGTAGCCGCTTGCGCCGCATCAACCCGCATCGTTGTGCCACCGAAACCCGTCACCTGACAAAACAGGCGATACAGGGGAACAGCCGCAAAGCCGACGCCAACCATTGAGACCGCAAGCGCGCCTGCCAAAAGTCCGGTTTTCGCGTTCGATATCGCCATCAGCCCCAGACCCCGACTTTTACGACAGTGATCAGGAAGAACAATATGCACAAGCCGACAAGCGCGACGCCCATGACGCGCGACCGGGCGGCTTGACGTTTCCGGATAAGCGCGGTTTCTTCGGCGGTATAGGGCGATTGGTCAGACTGGGTCATGCGATCACCATACGGTCAATTGCGAACAGGGCGAACAAAAGAAACAGATACAGGATCGAGAAAGCAAAAAGCTGCTTCTCCGGCTTCATCGCGGCGGCATCGGCTGCTTCATTTTGCCAGACCCGGAATGCCAGGATCAGGAATATCCCGCTCAAAACTAAGGATGCCGCCCCATATAGCCAGCCGCTATCGCCCATGATGAACGGCAATATCGCTGCGCCCGCCATGGGGAAACTATACCCAAATATCTGGTTACGCGTGACGCGCTGACCCTTCACATTTGGCAGCATCGGAATGCCCGCTGCGCCGTAATCGGTCTTCATAAACAGCGCCAACGCCCAAAAATGCGGCGGGGTCCACAAGAAGATGATGGTGAAGAGCAGGACCGGCAGGACAGTCACATCACCGGTGACGGCGGCCCAACCAATGACCGGCGGAAATGCGCCCGCAGCACCGCCGATAACGATATTTTGCGGCGTATTGGGCTTGAGCCAGATGGTGTAAACGATGGAATAAAAGAATATCGAGAAAGCCAGCAAACCGGCCGACAGCCAGTTTACAGCAACACCCATGATGCCGACGGAAAAGGCCGCAAGGCCAACGCCGAAGTGCAACGCTGCCTCACGATCCATTCGTCCGGCAGGCAATGGCCGCTGTGCTGTCCGCGCCATTTTGGCGTCGACATCGGCTTCGTACCACTGGTTCAGCGAACCACATGCACCAGCGCCAAGGGCAATGCACAGCACTGCCGTAAAGGCGATGATGGGGTGGATAGTGCCAGGCGCGGCCAGCAAACCACATAAAGCGGTGAATACGACAAGCGACATAACTCTGGGCTTGGTTAAAGCCCAGAAGTCACGCCATTCGGCGGGCATTAATATCTCACGCGCTGCGGTCGTCATGTCCGTGTCCAAACGCCTTAAAGCTTTGAAGCGGCGAACCGCCGCCGGTTACTTGATAACCGGCAGCGTTTCGAACTGGTGATATGGTGGAGGGCTTGTCAACGTCCACTCAAGCGTTGTCGCGCCTTCACCCCAATAATTGTCTTCCGCGCGGCGACCGGCCAACAAAGACCAGATCACGTTGACGAAGAATATCAGGATGCCGACAGCCATGATGGCATAACCAGTCGACGCAACGCCGTTCCAATAAGCAAATGCCTCTGGATAATCGGGGTAACGGCGTGGCATGCCGGAGTTTCCGAGGAAGTGCATTGGGAAGAACAAGACGTTCACGCCAATGAAGAACACCCAGAAGTGCAGATGGCCCAAAAATTCGTTCAGGTGACGACCCGACATCTTGCCAAACCAATAATAGAAGCCGGCGAAGAGCGAGAAGACCGCACCCAACGACAACACATAATGGAAGTGGGCGACAACATAATATGTGTCGTGCAGATTGTCGTCGAGACCGCCGTTGGCGAGCACAACACCGGTCACGCCACCCACGGTGAACATGAAGATGAAGCCCATTGCCCAAACCATCGGCGTTTTAAAGCTGACCGAACCGCCCCACATTGTGGCGATCCAGCTGAAGATCTTAATGCCGGTGGGCACCGCAATCACCATCGTTGCCGCGGTGAAGTACATCTTCATGTCAACGCTCATGCCCGTGGTGAACATGTGGTGCGCCCAAACGACGAAGCCAACGACACCGATCGCGACCATGGCATAAGCCATGCCGAGATAACCGAACACTGGCTTGCGGCTGAACGTCGCGACGATCTGGCTGATGATGCCAAAGCCTGGCAAGATCATGATGTACACTTCAGGGTGTCCGAAGAACCAGAACAGATGCTGATACAGTACCGGGTCACCGCCAGCAGCCGCATCAAAGAATGCGCCACCGAAGTTACGGTCAACCAAAAGCATCGTGATGGCAGCAGCCAATACAGGCAATGCGAGCAACAGAAGGAATGCGGTCACAAGCACCGACCAGACAAACAGCGGCATTTTATGCAGCGTCATGCCGGGGGCACGCATGTTGAAGATGGTGGTGATGAAGTTGATCGCACCAAGGATCGATGCCGCACCTGCAAGGTGAAGCGAGAAGATCGCCATATCAACCGCAGGTCCAACGGATCCGGAGGTCGAAAGCGGTGCGTACACTGTCCAGCCTGTGCCGGCACCGAGGCCCGTACCACCGGGTACGAAACTTGAACCAAGCAACATGATGAACGCAACAACCGTCAGCCAGAAGCTGACATTGTTCATACGCGGGAACGCCATGTCTGGCGCACCAATCATGAGCGGCACGAACCAGTTGCCGAAACCACCGATGATGGCTGGCATGACCATGAAGAACACCATGATCAGGCCGTGGGCGGTGATCAGCACGTTCCACATATGATAGGCTTCGTCCAAAGACGCTTCCTTGCCGGCCATCATGGATGCCCAGCCTTGAAGATACTGAATACCCGGCGCGGCGAGTTCAAGGCGCATAAGGCCCGAAATCGCGCCGCCGACGATCCCTGCGAAAATCGCAAAGATCAAATAGAGCGTGCCGATATCCTTGTGGTTGGTCGACATAAACCAGCGCGCGAAGAAGCCTGGCTTATGATCCGCGTCATGATGGTCATGCGCGTGGAGGTCTGTACCTGTTGCGGCAATCGTGGTCATCAGTCTGGCCTTTTTACTTGGTTGGCGCTGCGGCAGGGGCAGCGGCTGAGTCAGTGGTTGGTGCAGTTCCCGCAGCAGCTGCAGGCGCAGCTACGGCTGGTGCTGCTGCTGGAGCAGGCTTTTCAGCGCCGGGCATCGTGCCGCCTTGCGCCTTAACCCATGCAGCAAACTTTTCGGGTGGCAGCGCTTCTACAACGATGGGCATGAACGCATGCCGTGCACCGCAAAGCTCCGAACATTGTCCGAAATAGACGCCGGGCTTCGTGATCGTCAGCGACTTTTCGTTCAAACGGCCGGGGACGGCATCAAGCTTGAACCAAAGCGATGGGACGGCGAAAGCGTGGATTACGTCTGCAGCCGTTGTCTGAATGCGGAGCGGAACGCCCGCTGGCACGACCATACGATTGTCTACGGCCATCAACTTGGGGCCGTCATTTTCAGTACGGAAGCGGTCGCCCTTGGCAGCGTCGCCTTGCTCTTTGAGCATGTTGGACACAACTTCAAAGCCGCCATGGTCAGGATAAGTGTAACCCCAATACCATTGATAGCCAGTTGCCTTAATGGTCACGGCGTCTGCTGGCGCTGGCTTGAACTGCTTCGCAAGCAAGTCGAGCGATGGGTAAGCAATGCCGAGAAGGATGAGGACGGGAACCAAAGTCCACACGACTTCGATAAACGTATTGTGCGTCGTCTTTGAAGGGACAGGGTTTGCGCGGCGATTGAAGCGCACGATTACCCAAAGCAGCAAGCCAAGAACGAAAAGCGAAATGATCGTGATGATTGGCAGCAAAATAGCGTTGTTAATCCATTTCGCATATTGGCCGTTGTCGCTAAACTGTTCCTGAAAATCGACTTCCTTCGGCTTCGGCATACCAACATTGTTGGCATAGTCCGGACGCATTGGCGTGTAGCCAGGAAGCGAACCATCCATCGATTTCGGCGCAGCGGCAGCGGCGGGCGCTGCTTCTGCTGCAGCGGCAACAGGTGCTGCTGCGGCTGGCGTTGCTACAACCGGTGCAGCCACTTCTTTCGTGACTGGTGCAGGCGCGGGATTCGCAGGTTGCGCCAATGCCAATGACGGCATTGCCATGGCAGCCATTACAACCAGAAATTTCTTCAACATAATCATCAATTTAGCCCCGTATTCTTGGTGCGACGCAGAAATATTGCGTAGGCCTGACCCCCCGCTGGAGAGCCGGACTCGCGCGACCTATAGGCGCGCTTATCTCAACCCTCAAGCGGTGGATTTATGATTTTTAGCATTTAATTGCTCCGCTCTTCTACCTATTTGCGTTGCAATCCGCTAAACGGAAGATGCAAAACACAACATTCGCCAGCCAGGAAAAATCTCCCCATCATGACCGAAGATGAAATATTATCTGAATTCCGTAGCGTCGACGCACTGCTCGAAGGACATTTCCTGCTGTCGTCCGGCCGCCACAGCGCTTATTATCTTCAGTGCGCACGCTTGCTGATGAACCCCGAACGTGCGGGGCGCATTGCCTTGGCACTGACACAAAAAATGCCGCGCGAGCTGCGAAATGAGATCGAAGCCGTCATTTCCCCGGCCATGGGTGGCCTGATCATCGGCCATGAAATGGGTCGGGCGCTTGGCGTGGATGCGATGTTCGTGGAACGTCCAGACGGCGTCTTTGGTCTGCGCCGCGGCTTTTCGATCACGCCGGGCACCAAAATCTTGATGATGGAAGATGTCGTAACGACCGGCCTTTCATCGCGTGAGGCTATTGCGGCGATCGAAGCCGCAGGCGGTCATGTCATCGCCGCTGGCGCAGTGGTGGACCGTTCAGCAGGCACCGTCGACCTCGGCGTGCCATTCTTCCCGCTCATTCAGCTGAACTTTCCAACCTATGCCCCTGATGAATTGCCGCCCGAATTGGCTGCGACCAAGGCGGTAAAGCCAGGTAGCCGTAAGCTATGAAGGTAGAGCATTCGTCTCGTCTGCGTCTTGGCGTCAATATCGACCATGTTGCGACGATCCGAAATGCGCGTGGCGGAATGCATCCCGATCCGATGCGCGCCGCACATATGGTCGA
>JBEEIJ010000008.1:0-4003 GCA_041169905.1 Pseudomonadota bacterium
GCGAGCGGTGAGCCGCTTCCGCTTCGGCAGGATGAGTTGAGCATTGATGGTCATGCCATCGAAGCGCGGCTCTATGCCGAAAATCCGGCGAAAGGCTTTTTGCCGAGCGTCGGTCGGCTAGAGTTTTTCGAACTCGACGGCAGTGTCCGGATTGATACAGGCGTGTGTCAGGGGTCCGAGGTATCGCCATTTTACGATCCGATGATTGCCAAAATGATCGCCCATGATTTGGACCGCGAAGGCGCGATACAGTCGCTGGCATGGGCTTTGAACGACAGCAAAATTTGGCCGGTGAAAAACAATGCGGCATTTCTTATCAACGCGCTTGAGCATCCTGATTTTGCGTCCGGTAATGTCGATACCGGGCTGATCCAGCGCGCGGGTGACGCGTTGATACCTGATGAGAACGCGGATATTGATGATCTGGCGCGGAGCGCAGAGCAGTATACCAATCAAGCAATTGCGGGTTTCAGGCTCAACGGTGATCGCAATCACAGGGCGGTTCTGTCGGTTGACGGGGTTGCAATCGAAGTCGACATTCCAATTGTTGAATATGTCGACCCGCGGCCGTTCGTTTTCAGCCAGAACGCCCCAAGCGGATTTTTTCAGACTGGAAATGGGCAGACTTGGTGGGTCGAACCATATCGCTACGCAGGCGGCGCGCATGCTTCGGCGCATGACGGAGACATAATTTCCCCCATGCCGGGCCGGATCATCGCGGTGGATGTCGCCGCGGGTCAGGCCGTCACCAAGGGTCAGAAACTCCTCACGCTCGAAGCGATGAAGATGGAACACAGCCTCACCGCCCCCTTTGACGGGGTGGTTGCGGAGCTGAACGCAGAGGCGGGCGCGCAGGTGCAGGTCGAGGCATTGTTGGTGCGGATCGAGGCGGTGGACGCAAAATAATTGATAGCCGCCCGTCACCCTGAACTTGTTTCAGGGTCTTACTGTCGGGCAGCAAAAAGTAAGATGCTGAAACAAGTTCAGCATGACGTTTCGGGAGCTGATAGTGGCAGGCAAATATTTCAATCAATGGCAAATCGGCGACACTATCGTCCACGAAATCCGGCGCACGGTGACCGAGACCGATAATCTGCTATTCTCGGTCATGACCCATAACCCGCAGCCGCTGCACATCGATGCTGAGGCGGCAAAGGCCAGCGAGTTCGGACAAATCCTCGTCAACGGTAGCTTCACCTTTGCCCTTATGGTGGGGCTGTCGGTGGGGGACACGACCCTCGGCACGCTGGTCGCAAACCTTGGCTATGACAAGCTGATCATGCCTAAACCGGTGTTTATCGGTGATACGCTCCGCGCCGAAACCGAGGTCATTGGGCTGAAGGAAAGCAAGTCGCGCCCTGATGCCGGCGTTGTGACGTTCCTGCACCGCTGCCTCAACCAGCGCGATGAGGTGGTATGCAGTTGCGAGCGCGCGGCGTTGCTAAAGAAAGCGCCGACTGATATCTAGACCTTAGTGCTGAGCTTGTCGAAGCGCGCCCCCCCGATAAGCGCCCTTCGACAGGCTTAGGGCTACGGTGAAGTTGAAAGGCGTTGCCTCCATGAAACTGCGTTCACTCCTCTTCGTCCCGGGCGACCGGCCCGATCGTTTCGCCAAGGCATGTGCCAGTGGTGCCGATGCGATTATCATCGATTTGGAAGACTCCGTAGCGGTGGATCGCAAGGTTGCTGCGCGTGAAGCAACCGCGGAGTTTTTGTCAGGGGACCGGTCCGTCCCGGTGTTTGTGCGCGTTAATCCGCAGGATAGCCATTTGACGCATGACGATCTGGCGTCGGTTTTGCCCTATATGCCGGACGGCATTGTCCTGCCGAAGGCGGAGGGCGCACGTTCGGTCCATTGGCTCCGTGCAGAAGCCGCAGCGGTGGCGGACAGTCAGGATGGCGAAGCCCCGCCGATCTTGCCGATCGCGACCGAAACCCCCGGTGCGGTATTCGATCTGGGGACTTTGCGCGAAGTTTCGCATTATTTGGCGGGTGTGAGCTGGGGCGCCGAGGATTTGCCCGCAGCGGTTGGCGCAGCGACGGCGCGCGAAGACGATGGCCGCTACGCCGCGCCTTATGAGATGGTGCGCAGCCTGACGCTCTTCGCGGCCCATGCGGCGGGCGTTGCAGCCATCGATACGGTCTTCCCGAAAATCAGCGATGAGGCCGCGCTATCGGCCTATGTTGCGCGCGCGGCGCGGGATGGCTTTACCGGAATGCTCGCTATTCATCCATCGCAAGTGGCATCGATTAACGCCGGCTTCACACCATCGCCCACGCAGATTGCGCATGCCCAATCCATCGTTGATGCCTTCGCGGCCAACCCCGGAGCGGGTGTTTTGCAGATAGGCGGAAAAATGATCGACGCGCCGCATTTGAAGGCGGCGCTGTCGATCTTAGCGCGCGTTTAGGCGGCTAGCTTCCGCAGCACATAGTGCAGGATGCCACCGTTCATGAAATATTCGACTTCGTTCGCGGTATCGATGCGGCACAGCGTGTCGAAATTGAACGTGCTGCCGTCCTTGCGGGTGACCATCACAGAGACGGTCTGGCGCGGCTGAAGCTTTCCGACGCTGGTGATCGTGAAGCTATCGTCTGCGTTCAGGCCGAGTGTGGTGCGGCTTTCGCCTTCCATGAACTGCAATGGCAAAACGCCCATGCCGACCAGGTTTGAACGGTGGATGCGTTCGAAGCTTTCGACGATGACGGCGCGGACGCCGAGGAGGTTGGTGCCCTTTGCGGCCCAATCGCGGGACGAACCGGTGCCATATTCCTTGCCGGCGATGACCACCAGTGGTGTGCCGTCGGCTTTATGCTTCATGGCGGCGTCGTAGATGGGCATGGTTTCGCCATTGTAGCTGCTCATGCCGCCTTCGATGCCGGGGACCATTTCGTTCTTGATGCGGATGTTGGCGAAGGTGCCGCGCATCATGACTTCGTGGTGGCCGCGGCGGGCGCCGTAGCTGTTGAAGTCAGCTTTGCTAACCTGATGTTCCATAAGGAATTTTCCGGCAGGTGAGTCCGCTTTGATCGATCCGGCGGGTGAGATGTGGTCGGTGGTGATGGAATCGCCCAAGATCGCCAGCGGCTTTGCCTCGATGATATCCATCACCGGTGCCGGGGTCATGCTCATCCCTTCAAAATAGGGCGGATTTGCGACATAAGTCGAACCGGCGCGCCATGTGTAGGTGTCCGAACCTTCGACCTGAATCTTCTGCCAATGCGCATCGCCTTCATAGACGGTCGCATAACGCGCGGTGAACATCGAACGGTCGATGTTTGCGGTCATGACATCATGCACTTCCTGATTGGTGGGCCAGATATCGCGCAGATACACGTCCGAACCGTCGGTCGCCTGACCGATTGGCGTGGTGGTGAAGTCTTCGGTCACTGTGCCCTTAAGCGCATAGGCCACAACCAAGGGCGGCGATGCGAGGAAGTTCGCGCGTACATCGGGCGACACGCGGCCTTCAAAGTTGCGGTTGCCCGAAATGACGGAGGCGGCAACAATGTCATGGCCGTTGATCGCGGCGGAGATAGGCTCTGCCAACGGGCCGGAGTTACCGATGCAGGTCGTGCAGCCATAGCCGACAAGGTTGAAGCCAACCGCGTCAAGATCCGCGGTCAAACCCGCACGGTCAAGATAATCGGTCACCACTTGGCTACCGGGGGCAAGCGAAGTCTTCACCCATGGCTTGGGCTTCAGGCCAAAGGCATTCGCCTTGCGCGCAACCAATCCGGCGGCCACCAGCACGCTTGGGTTCGAAGTGTTGGTGCATGACGTAATCGCCGCAATCACCACGTCACCGTCGCCAATATCGTGCGATTTGCCTTCAACCGCGACGCGCTTTGCGCTGTCATGCTTGTACACGTTGATAAGATCGTCGTTGAACACATTGTCGACCTCAGTGAGGACAACCTTGTCCTGCGGACGCTTTGGTCCGGCAAGCGATGGCACAACGCTGCCCATGTCGAGCTCAAGCGTGTCGGTGAAGATGGGGTC
>JBEEIJ010000009.1:0-19248 GCA_041169905.1 Pseudomonadota bacterium
ACCTTACCGATGTTCGAGAAGAACAATACGGGCGTGTGCGTGCTGGTGACGAACAGTTCGGTGACGGCATCTTCGTCCTTCGTCGCCATACCCGCGCGGCCTTTGCCGCCACGGTTTTGGGCGCGGAAAGCCGCCAGTGCAGTCCGTTTGATGTAGCCGCCGTGGGTGACGGTGACGACCATGTCCTCACGCTCCATGAGGTCTTCGTCATCAAGGCCGTCCCAGCTTGCGGTAATTTCGCACAAGCGCGGCGTCGAAAATTCGGCGTCAATGGCAACAAGCTCTTCGCGCAGAACAGCATACAGTTTTACGCGGTCGCCCAAGATTGCGAGATATTCTGCGATACTCTCTGCAAGACCTTGAAGTTCTTTGCCAATTTCATCGCGGCCAAGCGCCGTTAGGCGATGCAGGCGCAGTTCAAGAATGGCGCGAACCTGAAGCTCTGACAATTGATAGCTGTCGCCGGAAATTTCGGTTTCAACCGCTTCCACCAATTTGATGTAGGACGCGATTTCGGCGATTGGCCATTTGCGGGCGATTAACGCGGCGCGTGCCTCGGCCGGGCTGGCAGAACCGCGAATGATGCGGACAACTTCGTCCAAATTGGTGACGGCAACAACAAGGCCAAGCAACAAATGCGCCCGTTCGCGCGCCTTGTTCAGCTCGAACTTCGTTCTGCGGGTGATAACCTCTTCACGGAAGCGGATGAAGGCTTCGATAATATCGCGCAGGTTGAGGACTTCCGGCCGCCCGCCGCGAATGGCGAGCATATTGGCAGGGAAGCTCGATTGTGCCTGCGTATGGCGCCACAATTGGTTGAGCACGACATCCGGGGTCGCATCACGCTTCAGATCGATGACGATGCGCACGCCCTTGCGGCTGGATTCATCGCGAATGTCGGAAACGCCCTCGATACGCTTGTCCTTCGCGGCTTCCGCGATTTTTTCGACCAAAGCGGATTTGCCGACCTGAAACGGAATGCTGGTCAGGACGATCGAGCGACGATCGCCTTTTCCTTCCTCAATCTCGTGGCGGGCGCGCTGCATGATGGAGCCCTTGCCTTCGCGATAGGCCGAACGCGCGCCGCCGGTGCCAAGGATCAATGGGCCAGTGGGGAAATCAGGGGCAGGGACGATCTCGATCAGCTCATCAATGGAGATGGCCGGGTTATCGATATAGGCCAAGCAGGCCTTGATAACTTCGCCGAGATTGTGTGGCGGGATGTTGGTGGCCATGCCGACGGCAATACCGCCAGCGCCGTTCACCAACAGGTTGGGGAAACGTGCGGGCAGAACCTGAGGCTCTTCGCGGCTGCCGTCATAATTGGGTTGGAAATCGACGGTGTCTTTGTCGAGATCATCCAACAGCGCGTTGGCGACCTTGTTCAACCGTGCTTCGGTGTACCGCATTGATGCTGGCGGATCCGGGTCCATCGATCCGAAGTTACCCTGACCATCGATCAACGGCACGCGCATCGACCAATCTTGCGTCATACGGGCAAGCGCATCGTAAATCGCGCTGTCGCCATGCGGGTGATAGTTGCCCATGACGTCGCCGACAATCTTTGCCGATTTGCGATATGGTCGGCCAGCGACAAAGCCGCCTTCCTGGCTTGCGAACAAAATGCGGCGGTGAACGGGCTTCAGGCCGTCACGCACGTCCGGCAGGGCGCGGGATACAATGACCGACATCGCATAATCGAGGTAGCTCGACTTCATTTCATCGACGATGTCGACTGGCGAAATGTCCGATGGTTCCATTGTAACTATGTCGTCGCTCACAGCGCGAAAATCCTTATATTTTTTGGGTCGCTAAGCCATAGACCCAAGTCGGTCACATGGCCACAAGCGACTGCCCGAATAGGGGTGTTTTCTACAGCTTATCCACAGATTCACGCAGAGGGTGCGATCAGGGGGCGACGACACTGCCATCATAAGCGAAAATCTGGCCGCTTTGCTCATGGTTTAGGCCTGCAAGCACGCCAAGCATATCCGCAGCAGCGCGGGCAGGGACGAAGCGTTCATGTGCCGGATTGCCCTTAAATGGTGCGCTCAGCTGCGTCTCGACGGTGCCGGGATGCAGGCCAACCACAACCGATTGGGGGTTTTTGCGCTGCCATTCGATCGCAATGTTGCGGATGAACATATTGAGCGCGGCTTTCGATGCGCGATAGCTATGCCATCCGCCAAGTCGATTATCCGAAATGCTGCCCACGCGGGCGGAAAGCGCCGCGAAGCAGATCGGGCCTTGCTTCGCCATGATCGGCAGAAAATGTTTCGCCACCAAAGCGGGGCCAACGGCATTGATGCGGTAATTTTCCATCATCCATTCAGGATCAAGTTCGCGCAGGCTTTTTTCCGGCCCTTTAGTGGCTGTGTGCAATAACCCGGTGGCCACGATGACCAATTGCGGCGCTGTGTCCGCCAAATCGCGTGCCGCCGCGGCTATGCTTGCCTCGTCCAATATGTCGATGGCCGGTGCGCTTGTCCGATGCAGCCGGATGACGCGGTCATATTGATCGCCCGCGTCCAAAGCATCGGCGAGCGCCGCACCAATGCCGCCGCGTGCGCCAATTATAATTGCGGTGCGTTCTGGCACTTGAATTTTCCTCTGGATAGTTCAACGGGAATTCATGCGACTGCGCTATGTCAATTGCACTGAAGATGGCAAGGTCCTATACACGACAACAACCAAAGCCCACGGCAATACATCTATAGTCCCGGAGAGTTAAATGAAGCTGGTTTCAAAATTTGCCCTTGCACTTTCATTGCTGGCAGTAACCGCTGCGCCTGCTTTTGCGCAGTCTGATGAAAAGCCAAAGAAGGAAAAAAAGGAAAAGAAGGGGAAGGAAGCCACGCCTGCGGCTCCCAAGAGAAATTATTCCAAGCCGTTCATCGCGGCGTACATGCCCGTCGCCAATCTTTTGAACAAAACCAAAGATGCCGCGGCAGCGAAGGCTGAATTTCCGAAGATTCTTGCCGCCATTGCCAATGATGATGACCGGTATGAAGCTGGCATTTTGGCCGTCAACATCGGTGTTTCCGCAAAAGACACGGCTTTGCAGGATCAAGGTATCGATCTGTTGCTCGCATCCGCAACGACGCCTGTGGAAATGAAACAGGCATATACGTTCCGCAAGGGCGCGATTGCTTATGATGGCAAGCGGTTTGCCGACGCTGAAAAGAGCATGATTGATGCGTACAACCTGGGTTACCGCGCAAACAATATCGAGTTTCTGATTTCCAACGCCATGTCGCAGCAGAATAAAGATGCTGACGCTATCGTTTGGATCGGCAAGGCGATTGCAGCGAGCAAGGCGGCCGGACCGGTCAACAAATCCTATGTCATTCGCGCCGCCAACCTTTCGGCAAAAGCGAAGGATTATTCCGGTGCCGCGAATTTCTACAAGGATTTGGTGATCGCCGAAAATAACCCCGATTATTGGCATGATGCGCTTGCGTTCTTCAACCGTTCGCTCAACACGAACCCAGAAGAATCGCTTGATCTCATGCGTTTGATGCGCGCGACCAATGGTTTGCGCTTTCAGCAGGAATATGCCGAATATCTCGATAGCTTGAGCTACATCGGTGTGCGTTATCCGGCAGAGGCTGTGTCTGTATTGGACGAAGGCTTTGCAAAGGGCGTCATCTCACGGAACAACGTGACCTTCAGCGAGCGTTATAACGAGGCGAAGGCACGTTTGGCGGAAGATACCCGTACTTTGGCGGGAACGATCGCCCCTGCAAAAGCAAGCCCCAGAGCCATGCTGGCGACGCTGACCGGTGACTCATTCTTCTCGCACAAGGATTATAAGACCGCCAAGGATCTGTACGAGACAGCGTTAAGCAAAGGTCCAGTGCTGGATAAGGATGGCGGAAACCAGACCGACCGGACCCGCTTCCGCCTTGCCATGGCGAAAGCCATGCTGGGTGATTATGCTGGCGCGAAAGCCGATTTTGCGCAGATTACCGGAGCAAACCGCAAGGCGATTGCCGAATATTGGGTGATGTATATCAACCATTTGGAAAAGCCCGCGCCAGCTGCTGCGCCTGCTGCCGCGCCAGCGACATAAGCGTTGCTATAAGTGATTGAAAAAGGGCCCGCGCAATCGGGCCCTTTTTTATACCATTGGGATTGGCACGCCCGGTTCGTCTTTTGCGGTGCGAATGGTCAGCGACGTTTTCACGCTGCTCACATTTGGCGCAGACGTTAACTGCGATGTCAAAAATTCCTGAAAAGACTGAAGGTCGCGCGCGACGATTTTCAGGATGAAATCAATTTCGCCATTCAGCATATGGCATTCGCGGACATCGGGGAGCGCCCGAACATGCTGCTCAAACGCCCTCAGATCCTCTTCGGCCTGACTTTTTAAGCTGACCATCGCAAACACGGTGATTGTGTAACCCAACGCGCTGGCGTCCACATCTGCGTGATAGGATTTAATCGTGCCCGATTGTTCCAACGCGCGCATACGCCGCAAGCATGGCGGGGCGGTCAGCCCAACCTTGGATGCAAGCTCCACATTGGTAATGCGACCATCAGCCTGCAATTCCGCCAAAAGCTTCATATCTATCGCATCTAGGTTCATATTAGCCATGATCGTGTTATTTCCATTTCGATTATGCCCGCCGCTTTATAATATAATTATATTATATTGCAATTGTCCCAAAGTGTGACGCCCCAATTTTGTCGCTTTCGCACATCCTGATATCCGGTTATCCGGCGGCCACAGCACGGATAACATAGCATTGGGACTTGCCGAATTTGCGCTTTGACGACCGCCTTGAAACCACTTTGCGTCAGGCGGACGATGACAGCATTGGCTTATATGCCAAATGGCAACAACTGTTGGATATATTAGCGCAAAATTCGTCGGACTTTGATCCGGTTGCGGTGGAATCCGGATTACAAAAAGTACGGCAGTTGATGGACATCATTCCCGCAACGCTGCGCGAACAATGTGTGTGTGGCTTGTCAGGGCGACTGCGCTCTGCGCCTTTGCTGTTGCTGCTGTCGGGCGATGTCCCGGCGGTGGCTGCAGCGGCGGTCCGTGGTGCGCGGCTCAGCGACGCGGAATGGGCAGATATCGTCCCCCATATGTCCACCCGTGCGCGCGAATATGTGCGTAACCGCAGGGACATTGGCCCCATGACCCTGCGTGCGCTTCGGCTATTGTCTTCGGCAGATTCCGCGCTCGCTTGCGACAAAAGCGAGGCTGAGACGGTCGCGCCTGCACCACAGGTTTTGCAAATCCGGGACATTGTTGAGCGCATCGAAAAATTGCGGATTGCGCGGGAACAGCATGATCCGGCGGAAATACCGGCCGAGGCTTCTATCGAACAGCCCGTTTCCTTTGCCGAACCTATTGACCAAATACGCTTCGAAACCGACCAACATGGCACCATTAGCTGGATTGAGGGCGCGCCGGCGGGGGCGGTTGTCGGCGTGAATATTGCGCAACCCGCCTTTGACGCCGGGCCCGGACCAGATGCATATGGCGCCGCTGCCTTTCGCCAAAAAATGCCGCTTGAAAATGCCCGCATGCGCCTCCGCGGCGCGCCCGCGATTGCGGGGGACTGGCGGATCAACGCTGCGCCGTTTTTTGAACCTGCCAGCGGACGGTTCAACGGCTATCGCGGGATATTGCGTCGTCCCAATGTCGCTGAAGTCGCGCACATACCGGAAGGCGACACGCATGATGCGGAAAACATCCAGCAATTGTTGCACGAACTGCGCACGCCGTTGGGCGCCATTATTGGCTTTTCCGAAATCATTGAACAGCAACTTTTTGGACCCGTGACCGAAGAGTATCGCACAATTGCGGGAAATATCCTGCACGATGCCCAGCGCCTGCTGTCGGGCTTTGATGATCTTTCAACCGCTGCAAAAATTGAGACCGGAACCTATGTTACGGAGGTCGGTTCGACCGATTGCGATTGGCTTTCGCTTCGGTTGGCAGAGCGGCTCCGCGCGCTGAGCAACGTTTTGCAGGTAACGCTCAATTTGGAGCAGGCGCATCCTGTCCAGCCATTTGCGTTGGATAACCATCTGGCGGAACGTCTTTTCTCACGGCTATTGTCTGCCGTCATCATCGGCTGCGCACCGGGCGAGATCCTGGATGGTCGTTTCCGGACGGAGCCCGGTTTGAATGCGGTTAACCGGTTCGTGCTGACCTTGCCTAAAAAGCTTGCTGACATGGACGAGAGCGAACTTTTCGGTTCCGGTCCGCTCGATGATTCTCATGACGCGCCATTGCTTGGACTAGGTTTTTCCTTACGCCTCGTGCGGAGCCTTGCCCGAAATGTTGGCGGAGATTTGCGTTTTTACAATCAAGCGCTGATCGTGTCGCTTCCCGCCGTCCATGACGGGCTAACCGGATTAAAAGACGAAGAGGGATAATGATATGGCGGAACAGCGATGTTCGGCCGACAAATGATGGCGGAAATTGTAAAACCGCGCCGATTTAAATATTTTTGATGAGATAAAGGCTTGCAACCTCGCCCAAAGTTCGGCTATCGGCCCGCATGCAGTTGGCGAGCCGGTCAGGGCCTGTAGCTCAGTTGGTTAGAGCTGGCCGCTCATAACGGCTAGGTCGGGGGTTCGAGTCCCTCCGGGCCCACCAGTTTCACTTTTGTGAAATCTGGCAGGCAGCCAGCCGCGCGGACATTGTTATACCAGTGATCCCATGTCGGGGAGTAGCGCAGTCTGGTAGCGCATCTGGTTTGGGACCAGAGGGTCGCAGGTTCGAATCCTGTCTCCCCGACCATTTCTTCGGAAAACTTTCGGAATCTTTGGCCATTTTGGCGACCGGTTCAGCTTTGCGTTCCATGTGCTGCATCGCCGGCGATATGTTGCGATGATTTACTGCGCAGCGCCGCCACTTGAATTGGCCGCATCAATTTCAGCCTTTGCATCTGCCTCGATAAGCTTCGTTGCTTCCTCCGCGGCTTGTTCAATGGTCAGCTTTTGCTCGGCCAGTTCCTCTTTCTGCGTGTTCGCTGCCGTATCCGCGTCACCCGCCTTGTCCGCTTCGGTTGGGACCGTGTCACCACAGCCCGCAACCATAAGCATGACGCCTAAGACAAATGCGTGTTTCAACGCGCTGCCTCTGGCTTCAATTCGCCGTCATAATTTGCAACGAGCGCCAAGGTCGCGACCCATGCCGCGACGTTTTGGCGCAATTCGGCTTTGTCGATCTTGTCGAGCGTATCGTCGGGCGTGTGGTGCAGGTCGAAATATTTGGTGCCATCTTGCTGCAGGTCAATGATGCCCAATTTCTGCGCGGCGATGATCGCGCCAATATCCGCGCCGCCGCCAGCCAATTCCTTGCGCGGAACAACGCCCAATGGGGCCAATGCGGAAACAATCTGACCGCGAAGCGCTGACGCGCTTTCCGGCAGGCGGAAATCCACGGCCCAGACTTTGCCAGCGCCGAAATCCGATTCCATGGCGAGGGCATGTGGTTCATTAGTGTGCTTCTCGCCATAATCCCGGCCACCCCAAATGCCGACTTCTTCCGCGCCAGCCCACAATAAGCGCACGGTGCGCTTGGGTTGGCCCATCGATTGCAAATGCTTGGCAGCCGCCCCGATGATCCCGCAACCAGCCGCATCATCAATGGCGCCGGTCCCAAGATCCCAGCTATCCAGATGGCAGGCGATGACAATCATGGGCAGATCGGGGTTCGAACCCTTTACCTCGGCCAGAACATTTCCAGACGTCTGCATCCCGACATTTTTTGGGGTCAGTTTCAGCTTCAAACGCACCGGCTTGCCGCGCGCAATCATACGCTCCAGATTTTCAGCGTCCGGTATCGACAATGCGCCGGCCGGAATGGGCGTGACGCCGGGATCAAAGTTGGTATTCCCTGTGTGCGGGTTACGATGATAATCGGTTCCGATTGAACGGATGACGATGGCCGCAGCGCCTTTTTTCGCGGCGATGTTGGGGCCGACAAAGCGGGCAGGGCCAAATGCGCCGTAGCTGCTGCCATCCTGTGTTGCTTTCATATTGTGACTGACAAAGGCGATCTTGCCCTTCAAGCTGCCATCGGGCGCTGCGCGCAGATCATCGATCGTCGGGAAATATACGATTTCAGCTTCGAGCCCCGCTTCGCCGGTGCTGCCGCTATTGCCTAATGCGGCAATGGCGAGTTTCTGCGGAAAGGGGGCGACGATGGATGCGGTTTCTTCGCCGCGTACCCATGTGGGCATTTGATATTCTTCGATGCGGACATTATCAAATCCGAGTGCCTTAAGCTTGCTGACCGCCCAAGTCCGCGCGCGCGCTTCGGCTTCGGTGCCGCCTTGTCGCGGGCCGATTTCGGTGGTGAGCCCTTCGACGATGTCATAAGCGAAACCGTCACTCTGCAGAGCCTTGTCGCGGATTGATGCGACGGCCGCGCTGTCCGGTGACGCAGGCGCGCCCAGTGCGAGTGATGGCGAAAGAAACAGCGTGGAGGCTGCGGCGAGCAAGAGGATGTTTTTCTTCATGCTGCGCAGGCTTAATCGCATCGCCGGGATTTGCAATCCCACCTTGCGGCGAAACGCGCAGATAGCTAGGGAAGCGGCCAAATCAAAAGTAATGCAACACAGGAATTAAAGCCCATGGCAGCCCAATATAGCTTCGTAATGAAGGGAATGACGAAAACCTTCCCCGGCGCAAGCAAGCCCGTGCTCAACAACATCAATCTGCAATTCTATCCGGATGCAAAGATTGGCATCGTTGGGCCAAACGGCACGGGTAAATCCACCCTGATGAAAATCATGGCCGGAATGGACACAGAGTTTACGGGCGAAGCATGGCCCGGCGAACATATCCGCGTTGGCTATCTGGCGCAGGAACCAGAGCTTGATCCGAACAAAACGGTCAAGGAAAACGTTATGGACGGCGTTCGTGCGGTTGCAGATTTGGTTGATCGCTTTAACGAGATTTCGACCATCATGGGCGATCCGCCCGAAGATGCCGACTTTGACGCGCTCATGGAAGAAATGGGAACGCTTCAGGAAAAGATTGATGCCGTTGATGGATGGTCGCTCGATAGCCAGTTGGAGCTCGCCATGGACGCGCTGCGTTGCCCTCCCGGCGACAGCCCCGTCACCAACCTCTCTGGCGGTGAAAAACGCCGTATCGCGCTGACCCGGCTCTTGCTGGAAAAGCCAGACATCCTGCTGCTTGACGAACCGACCAACCACTTGGACGCAGAGTCGGTGGCATGGCTGGAAAAGCATTTGGTCGATTATAAGGGCAACGTCATTCTCGTGACCCACGATCGTTATTTCTTGGACAATGTCGTCAGCTGGATCCTTGAGCTCGATCGCGGACGTTACTTTGTTTATGAAGGTAACTATTCGACCTATCTTGAAAAGAAGGCGAAGCGTCTGGAGCAGGAATCGCGTGAAGATGCTGGCCGTCAAAAGGCGATTAAGGACGAGTTGGAGTGGATCCGGCAAAGTCCAAAGGCGCGGCAAACCAAGTCGAAGGCGCGTATTAAGTCCTTTGACCAGCTGGTCGAGGCGCAAGAAAACCGTGCACCCGGCAAGGCGCAGATTGTTATCCAGACGCCCGAGCGTTTGGGCAGCAAGGTTATTGAGGTCAAGAATGTCACCAAGGCTTATGGGGACAAATTGCTCTTTGAAAATCTGTCCTTCACCATTCCGCAGGGCGGCATTGTGGGCGTTATTGGCCCGAACGGTGCGGGTAAATCGACTTTGTTCCGCCTTATCACCGGTCAGGAAGTTCCAGATTCAGGTGAAATCGAAATCGGCGAAACCGTTCGTTTGGGCTTTGTTGACCAAAGCCGCGACGACCTCGACCCGAACAAGAATGTGTGGGAAGAAATTTCCGGCGGCGCCGACTTTATGAAATTGGGTAAGCATGAAACGCCGACCCGCGCTTATGTGGGGGCGTTCAATTTCAAGGGAACCGACCAGCAGAAAAAGGTTGGCTTATTGTCCGGTGGTGAACGCAACCGCGTGCACATGGCGAAGATGTTGAAGCAAGGCGGCAACGTGCTTCTGCTCGACGAACCTACCAACGATTTGGACGTTGAAACATTGTCGGCACTTGAAGAAGCGTTGGAAAGCTTCGCAGGTTGCGCTGTGGTCATCAGCCACGACCGCTTCTTCCTTGACCGTCTTGCAACGCATATTCTCGCATTTGAAGGCGATAGCCATGTCGAATGGTTTGAAGGCAACTTTGAATCCTATGAAGAAGACAAAATTGCGCGTCTTGGCGACGAAGCGACGCGTCCGCATCGTGCAACCTATAAGAAGATGACGCGTTAATGGCCATATGAAGCGCCCCTCCTCGGTAACCGCGGTAACGCGTATGCTTCGAGGAGGGTGCTTTGGCCATTAGGATTGCGCGCCGCGGTTTAGGGAACCAGCCAGCTTCCAAGCCATAGATTTTTGGCCTCATCCCAATGCCATCGTGCGCGCCGGTGCCCTGCATTGGCCAGATATAGCCATTCAATGCTGTCCGCCTGAAACATCAAAGCCGCAAAATTGTCCCGGTAATCGGCCAATTGTTCTTCTTGCGGTTGTTTGCCTTCAATCCATTCGGGCAATCCTGATGATGGTTGTGCGATTGGCGTGCCGGGGGCCGCTTCGGCCATGTAACAACGGCGGGCAAATGGCGTTGAACCGGACCATGCCTTATCTGCGACATCGCCATTGGAGACAATATGGGCGTCACCAGATAGCCGAATCTGCGCCTTTGCCGCCGCGTCATAGACCAAAACGCTCGTTGCCGCTTTCTGCTGCAGTTGCGTGGTCTTGTCGGACCGGGCGTCGGTATGAAAGCGCAAGGTGCGGCTATCACGCGACACCGCGCGCAGGATCATAATGCGCAATTGCGGGGTGCCGTCTTCATCAACGGTACCAACTGTCGGCGTATGTGCGGGATTTTTACGATCCTTTACACCCGCTTCAACAATATTCCACGCCTCCGCAAAGCTCGACTCAAGGTCGTTATAATAAGCTGGCAAGCCGGTCTGATGGGTCATTGGACCTCGAACTGGTCTGTTTGGTTATTGAGCACGTGGAGGTTGCCGTCGGCGATGCCGAAATAGGCACCATGTAGCTTCAGTTGCCCGGATTGTTCGCGCTCTGCAATGAATGGAAAGGTGCGCAGGTTTTTCAAACTCACGCGAATGGCGTCGAGTTCCAAATCATGTTGGGGGTCGTCGGACGCTGATGCTAAAATCTTTTCGCGGGCAGGGCGGATGATGTCGACCCAGCCATCAATGAAACTGTGCCCGCCGTGGCCGATATTCGCACCCTCTAACGATGCCTTTATACCGCCGCACTGGGCGTGGCCAAGCACTACTATGTGCCGCACCTCCAGCCCCATTACGCCAAATTCAATTGCCGCCGATACACCATGCAAGCCGCCGCCAATCTCATAAGGCGGAACAAGGCTTGCCACATTGCGTAACGCAAAAACTTGGCCTGGCTTTGTGTCAAACACGGTGGCTGGATCGACCCTGCTGTCACAGCAGGAAATGATCATGATGGGCGGCGCCTGACCATCATTGGCCAGTTCGTCATAACGCGCTTTTTGGCGGACATAGGCGTCGGATTTGAAACGGCGATATCCGTCGACCAGCACAGCAAATTCGGGCATTAAAACCTTTCTCCGCGCACAACCTGCACATCGCCGATGGTGAGCAGCATCCCATAGCTGTCGAGCAAAGGCGCAATCGCTTCAATCAAGCCGGACGTTTTGGTCTCTGACGCGATGGCCAGCACGATGGTTTTGGCGCTCGCGCCCGTGACATCGTCCTGTTGCCATGCACCAGCGCGGCCACCGCCCGAGTCGACATGGATGACGCTCCAGCCAGATATATCGACCGCTTTTAATTGCGCGACAACACGCGGGACAAGCGGCGTATCCATCAGAATTTCGATCCGCTTACGGCTGACAGTTTGAATCATAAATCATCCTATTGCTTTGGCGAATGCCGCAAAAATGCTGATGCCAAAGATGATGTTGAAAGGAAAGGTCACGCCAAGTGACATGCTGAGGTAAATTCCGGGGTCGGATTTCGGCAGGGCAAGCCGCATCGCTGCTGGAACGGCGATGTACGAAGCACTTGCCGCTAAAATCCCAAGCGTGGCGGCCGACGCGACGTCCAGACCGACCAATGTTCCGACAATGGTACCAATTGCACCGTTCAACAAAGGTATGACAATAGCAAGGCTAACCAACCGGAGGTTCATTTTGCGCGACTGCATGAGCCGCCGTGCGGCGATCAGCCCCATATCCAGCAGGAACAAGCAAAGCACCCCGCGGAAGCCGGTATCGAACAGTGGCTTGATCGGCGAGAAGCCATCGCTGCCGGCAACAATACCAATGATAAAGCTGCCGACCAAGATCATAACCGACGCGTTGGTGAGCACTTCGTGCCATGGCGTCGCTGATTTTTCGCCCGCGTCTTTGTCGCCACGCCGCGCGAGCATGAGGCCCGAAATAATCGCGGGGGTCTCCATCAATGCAAGAACGGCGACCATATAGCCTGCTGGACCCAGGCCTTGGCCGGTGAGAATTTCCTTTGCGGTGACAAAAGTGACCACGCTGACCGAGCCATAATGTGCGGCAACCGCGCCAGCATCGACTTTGGAAAGCCCGCCAAATTGGCGAAGCAAGGCGAATGCGAGCACCGGCAAAAGAAAGCTGAGGGCAAGGCCTGCCAACGCAGCAGCGGCCACTTCTGCAGTGACCCCGCTGTTCGCAACCTCAACGCCGCCCTTTAAACCAATGGCCGCCATCAGATAGATGGACATGGCTTTTGCGAAGGCTTCGGGAATGCTGAGGTCGGACTTAAGTGCGGCAGCGATGAAGCCGAGGACGAAAAAGAGAATTACCGGCGACGTCAGTGTGTCGATTATCATCATAACCTCTTTGCGAATTTTGCAACCCATAGCAGGCAAGTTGCAGTTGGCAAGTTGGGGTGCGGCGGCTATTCGAACGCCATGAACGTTCCGATATCGATACCCGACCGCCCCGTGCGCGAACGCAAGCCGGATTGGATCCGCGTCAAGGCGCCCACTGGCGCGGGTTTTAACGAGACCCGCAAATTGATGCGGGACTTGAATTTGAACACCGTATGCGAAGAGGCGGCGTGTCCCAATATCGGCGAATGTTGGACCAAAAAGCACGCAACGGTGATGATCCTTGGCGATGTATGCACGCGGGCATGTGCCTTTTGTAACGTCAAAACCGGAATGCCGCGCGCTGTCGATCCGCTGGAGCCGGAGCATGTGGCGATTGCTGCGGCGAAAATGGGCCTTGAACATATCGTCATTACATCGGTTGATCGTGACGATTTGCCCGATGGTGGCGCGAGCCAATTTGTGAAGGTGATCGAAGCGCTGCGTCGGACCACACCGAGCACCACGATTGAAATTTTGACGCCGGATTTCCGGAACAAGGCGCAAGCCGCGGTTGAGGCCATCGTGACGGCGCGGCCTGATGTGTACAACCACAATCTGGAGACCGTTCCGCGCCTCTATCCGACGATCCGGCCCGGCGCGCGTTATTACGCATCGCTTCGCTTGCTCGAAACCGTAAAGCGCCACGACCCGTCGATTTTTACCAAGTCGGGCGTCATGCTTGGTTTGGGCGAAGAGCGGATGGAAGTGCATCAGGTCATGGATGACATGCGCAGTGCGGACATCGATTTCCTGACGATGGGCCAATATTTGCAGCCAACGCCCAAGCACACAAAGGTGATGGACTTTGTGACGCCAGCGGCATTTGACGCTTATGCGGCGATTGCCCGTGCGAAGGGTTTCTTACTGGTTGCAGCCTCGCCGCTCACACGGTCGAGCTATCACGCGGGCGATGATTTTGCGAAAATGCGCGATGCGCGCGCGGCGCAATTGCCCAAAAAGCGGTAACAGCCCCGATGCCGCATCATCACGAACGCCGTCATTTGCCGCATAGTGCGGAACACATGTACAATCTGGTAGCCGATGTTGCGCGCTATCCCGAATTTTTACCGTGGGTCAGTGCTATCCGTATTCGCAAGGATGAAGAAGACGAAATGCTGGCGGACATGATTGTCGGCTTCAAATCGCTTCGGGAAACCTTCAGCAGCCGGGTCGTCAAAACGCCGCATTCGTCGATTGTCGTCGACTATCTCGATGGCCCCATGAAGCATTTGCATAACGCTTGGACATTTGAAGATGTCGCGGGCGGAGGATCAATTGTGGATTTCACCGTCGATTTTTCATTCCGCAACCGCGTGTTTGAGGCATTGGCCGGACAGTTTTTTGATTCAGCCCTGCGCAAAATGACGACGGCTTTTATCGACCGTGCGGACGCACTTTACGGCGCAGGCGGCAGCAAAAGCTCAAGCGCATAAAGCGTTGCAAAGGCGCGGATATCGGCGCGGCTTTTATCTGCACCAAACGCTTTTTTATCGCCGACAACGTCCTCGGGATTTTGCCCTTTCAACGCGACTGCAAAGACGACGGTTCCCACGGGCTTGTTCGCGGTTCCGCCGTCAGGGCCAGCCACACCGCTGATCGCCACGGCAATGTCGGCGCCACTTTTCTTTAACGCGCCCTGCGCCATGGCCCAGGCTACGGCGACCGACACAGCACCAAAGGTGTCGATGATATCTTCGTTGACGCCCAGCATCGTCATTTTGGCTTCGTTGCTATATGTCACATAGCCTGAACCCAATATGGCGCTGCTGCCAGGGACTTCGGTGATTGCGGCGCTCACCAGCCCACCTGTGCAGCTTTCAGCAACAGCGACAGTGCGCCCAGCGGCTTTGTTCTCGGCAACAACACGCGCAGCCATTTGCGCGATATCGGCGGGTAAAACGGTGTCCATCATCAATATTTCTCAAAAGTAGCGGTGGCCTGCGCAGCGATGCCTTCGCCGCGGCCTGTAAAACCCAGCATCTCAGTTGTCGTTGCCTTTACCGATATACGGTCAACATCAACAGCCATTATTTCGGCCAGCCTTTGCCGCATCTGTCCCCTGAAGGGGCCAACTTTGGGGCGCTCGCAAATGATGGTCACGTCGGCATTGGCGAGGGCATAGCCCTCGTCGCGCGCGAGCTGCATGGCATAGGCCAGAAACCTGTCTGATGATGCCCCGCGCCATTGTGGGTCGGTCGGCGGAAAATGGTCGCCAATGTCGCCCTTGGCGATGGCGCCCAAGATCGCATCGGTGAGCGCATGCATGGCCACATCCGCATCGCTGTGCCCAGCAAGACCCTTGTCATGCGGGATGAGAACACCGCACAGCCACAGTTCCGCATCGGGCACAAGGCGATGCACGTCAAAGCCATTGCCACTTCGAAATGACGGCATAGTCGATCCTACAAAATCGGTTGAAAAGGTGAATTTGTTAAGCGTTTCTGATCCCGGAACAATGCGAACTTGTCCACCACGGGCCATGAGCATGCGGGCGTCATCGGTTGGTTCGTCGCCGGTCCAAATTTCGTGCGCTGCGAAAATATCGGCGAAGGCGAAGGCCTGCGGCGTTTGAATGCGCCACAAATGTTCGCGGTCAACGGTTTCGGACAGATTTTGATCGCCTCTGGAAAGGCTGTCGACAACGGGCAGGGCAGGAACGGCCCCGGGCGCTTCGTCGAGTGCGTCGATTAAGTCATCAATGACCGTGCCGGGCAGAAAGGGCCGCGCGGCGTCATGGATCAATATTCGGTCTGCACCGCCATCGGCTGCAATCGCCTTCAAGCCCAAATGCACGCTTTCGCGCCGCGTTACGCCGCCCTGAACAAAGATTGCTTCGGGTAAGCCGCTAAGTGCGGCCGAAGCTTCCGCCCCTTGGCCCGCGCCAATCGCCACATAGACCTTGGAAATTGATGGATGCGCGGACAGCGCTTCATAGCTGTGCCGCAGCATCGGCTTTCCGCGTACCGGACGATATTGTTTGGGGATATCTCCGCCCACACGACTTCCAGAGCCAGCGGCAACAATGAGCGCAATGGTGATGGGTTGAGATGCCATAGCCGCGCTCTAGCGACAGCACACTTGCTCGCCAAGCCGAAAGCGGGTAACGGCCTGCCTAAATTTTAGGCAAGTTTTGAAAATGCAGCTGAAACCTATCCAAATCGGCAATATTGAAATCAACTGTCCCGTCATTTTGGCGCCGATGACTGGCGTCACCGACATGCCATTTCGCAAAATCGTTCGGCAATTTGGCTCTGGCTTAAACGTGACCGAGATGATTGCGAGCCAAGCGATGATCCGCGAAACGCGCCAGAGCATCCAAAAATGCGAATGGGATGCGATTGAAGAGCCTGTGTCGATGCAGTTGGCTGGCTGTGCTCCATATGAAATGGGCGAGGCGGCGAAACTGAACGAAGATCGCGGCGCGGCGATTATCGATATCAACATGGGCTGCCCCGTTAAAAAGGTGGTGAACGGCGATGCAGGCTCTGCATTGATGCGTGACCTGCCGCTGGCGGCCAGCCTGATCGAGGCGACGGTGAAGGCCGTGTCCGTGCCTGTTACGGTGAAGATGCGGATGGGCTGGGACCATGGCAGCCTGAACGCGCCTGAACTCGCGCGTATCGCCGAAGACCTTGGCGCCAAAATGATTACCGTCCACGGCCGCACCCGCAACCAAATGTATAAGGGTTCGGCTGACTGGGCATTTGTGCGCAAGGTGAAAGACGCGGTATCGCTTCCGGTCATCGTCAATGGCGACATTTGCACCATCGAAGATGCGCGCAATGCCCTTGAACAGAGCGGTGCCGACGGCGTGATGGTCGGCCGCGGCGCTTATGGGAAGCCGTGGCTCTTGGGACAGATGATGCATTGGTTCCGCACGGGGCAGACCATTGCCGATCCGGACATTGATGCCCAGTTCCACCTGATCATGGACCATTATCGCGCCATGCTTGATCATTATGGCGGTGAGGTTGGCCTTCGCATCGCGCGCAAGCATATTGGTTGGTATACCAAGGGCCTGAATGGTTCCGCCGAGTTTCGCAACTTCGTTAACCGTATCGATGACCCAGATGTTGTCATTGACGAGCTGACACGCTTTTACGAACCTTTTCTGACGCGGTCGGCCGCCTGATTGATGTCGCAAAACGTGCATCGCCCCGAATATAGCCAAATGCTGGCGAGTATTGCGGTGCCGGTGCTTTTGATCTCGCCTGATCACCTCATCACTTATGCCAATGATGCGAGCGAAGCATTTTTTGGCCGAAGCCGCAGAAGGCTTGAGGGGCACCGTATCGACGAAGCGCTGATCTTCGAAAGTGAACGGATGAACGCGGCTCTGCTCGCGCGTGAAGGCGACATTTCCGCCCAGGATATGGAGCTAAAGACGCCTTATGGGGTGATCATGGTTGATATCAACATATCCGCCGTGGCTAAAGAACCCGATTGGCGCATCGCGGTGATATCCCCGCGCAATGGTGGCCGCGAACATATTGGTGATCAGCGCGACACGGGTCAGCAACAGGCCATGGGCGCTCCTGCCATATTGGGGCATGAAATCAAAAACCCGTTGGCGGGCATAAAGGGCGCGGCACAATTGCTGGCACGTCAGGTCGATGAAAAAAGCCGCGCGTTGACGGAGCTGATAGTCAACGAGGTGGATCGCATCGCCCGCTTGCTGGACCAAATGCAAAAGCTGGGGCGGTCGGAGCGGCCTGAACTGGCGCCGGCGAATATCCATTTGTTGATTGAGCGCGCCATTCGTTCGCTGCGTGCCGCCAACCGTGCCATGCCCGAAATTTCGATCAATTATGATCCGTCGCTGCCCGATGTCTATATCGATGCCGACGGAATGGTTCAGGTGCTCATCAACCTCCTGCAAAACGCCATCGATGCACTGCACGGACGTCTTGACGGCGTGATTGGCATTTCGACGCGCTACGTCATGAGCGGCGCGCTGCGCGACACCGACATTGACCGACGCGCCATTAAGCTGCCGGTTGAAATCGCGATATCCGACAATGGCGCGGGCGTGCCCGATCATATTGCCGACGAACTGTTTTCGCCATTCGTAACAACAAAACGTGACGGGCAGGGGCTTGGCCTCGCCATTGTGCGTAAGCTTGTGCAGCAAATGAACAGCAGGGTCTTGTTCGAACGCGATCATGCACTTGGGCAAACCACATTCCGGCTTTTGCTTCCGGTAGCTTCAGGGAAGGCAAGCGCATGAAGCCCGCTAAGGTTCTTATTGTTGAAGATGACGCGTCCATCGGGCTCGTCGTATGTGCCGCGCTTCAGGCCGAGAATATTGAAACGCAGATTTGCGATAGCGTGGCGGCGCGTGACGCAGCACTTGCCAATGGCCATTTCGACCTGATGCTGACCGACGTCGTGTTGAAAGACAGCGATGGACTGTCCACCCTGAAAGAGATACTGGCCAATACGCCCGATATGCCGGTCATCATCATGTCTGCGCAAAATACGCTGGAGACAGCCGTGCGTGCCAGCGAGATTGATGCGTTTGAATATTTCCCAAAGCCGTTTGATCTCAACGACCTTGTCTTGGCGGTCAAGCAAGGCATCGAAAAGCGCCGATCAACTGCCTCTGACCCGTTTGAGGCCTTAAGCGAAGCCAATCTGCCGATGATTGGACGCAGCGCCGCGATGCAGGATGTGTATCGCATGGTCGCGCGGCTGTTGCGCAATGACCTGTCGGTCCTGATTTCGGGTGAAAGCGGCACGGGCAAGGAACTGGTGGCCGAAGCGATCCACAATCTGGGGCACCGCAAAACCGGCCCCTTTGTCGCGGTCAACATGGCGGCGATCCCGAGCGAATTGATTGAAGCGGAGCTGTTCGGCCACGAGAAAGGCGCGTTTACCGGGGCAGTTGGCCAATCCATCGGTCGGTTTGAACAGGCGCAGGGCGGCACATTATTCCTCGACGAAATTGGCGATATGCCGATGCACGCTCAGACCCGTCTTTTGCGCGCGCTGCAAAGCGGCGTCATTAGCCGCATTGGCGGGAAAGCGAGCATTCGCCTTGATGTCCGAATTGTCGCGGCGACCAACCAGAACTTGGCCGCCTTGATCGAAAAGGGCGGGTTTCGGGAGGACCTGTTCTACCGCCTGAACGTCGTGCCCATTGAGATGCCCCCGCTGCGCGACCGCACCGAAGACATCGGCTTGCTTGCGCAGCATTTCTTGATGATGGCGGCAAAAGACGGCCTGCCGATGCGCAAAATCGACGATGGGGCGGTTGGGCAATTGATGGCCATGCCCTGGCGCGGGAATATCCGCGAGCTGAAGAACCTTATTT
>JBEEIJ010000010.1:0-4491 GCA_041169905.1 Pseudomonadota bacterium
CGCGAATCCGACGCCAGCTATTATATGCGTGAGGAGGCAGGCGGGCTGTTGTTGGGGCCATATGAATTGGGTGCGCCGGCCTGCTATGTGGATGGCCCGTCTGCAACCAGCGAATATGAACTGTTCCCCGACGCGCTTGAACGGCTCGAGCCCTATATTCTCGCCGCCATGAAGCGCGTGCCCGCCTTTGGCGAGGTCGGCATCAAGCGCGTCTATAACGGCGCAATCGCCTATACGCCCGACGGGTCGCCCATTGTCGGACCGGCATGGGGCCTGAAAAACTTCTGGCTCAACGAAGGCCACAGTTTTGGCGTTACCGCCGCAGGTGGCGCAGGTTGGCAATTGGCGCATTGGATTGTCGATGGTGAACCAACGATCGACATGATGGGCGTCGATCCGCGCCGCTTCGGTGATTATGCCGGTCGCGGCTTCTTGATTGAGAAGAACGAGGAAGCCTATGCCAAGGTCTTCACCGTGCATTATCCGGATGAAGAACGTGAAGCGGGCCGCGCATTGCGCCGCACCCCTTGCTATGACCGGATGAAGGCGCTGGGCGCGGTGTTTGGCAGTGTATTCGGTTGGGAACGCCCCAACTGGTTCGCACCCGAGGGCTATGCGCTGAGTGAAGCCGATCTCGACAAGCCGGACGTGCTTTTGAACGACAATCATCCTGTCGTTGCAAACGAACCCATTCGTGAAAAATGGTCGTTCCGTCGGTCCAACTATTTCGAGCATGTCGGCAATGAGTGTCGCCATGTGCACGAGAAAGTCGGCATTCAGGATATGAGCGCATTCGCCAAATGCGAGATATCAGGCCCGGGTGCGGAAAGCTGGCTCGATCAGCTGCTGACAAATGCGGTGCCGAAAAAGGTCGGTCGCGTAACCTTGTCTTATCTGCTCACCCAAAAGGGCGGCGTGCGCAGCGAGTTCACGGTCTATAAAGTCGCGCCGCAGCGTTATTATCTTGTCTCGGCTGGCGCGTATGAGCGGCATGATCATGACTATTTGAAAAAGGCTCTGCCGCGCGATGGTTCAGTCAACTTTGAACGGCTGACCACGGCTATGGGCGTGCTTGTCCTCGCGGGTCCGCGTTCGCGGGATGTGTTGGCGAAGCTTACCGATACTGACCTCTCCAATGATGCCTTCCCATGGTTGACCGGCAAGAAAATGAGCATTGGTCTGGCGCAGGTCGATGCACTGCGGGTCAATTTCATCGGTGAACTTGGTTGGGAAATCCATCATCCGATCGAAATGCAGAATTATATCTTTGACCGTTTAATGGAAGCTGGCGCCGAGTTTGAGATTAAGCCGTTCGGTATCCGCGCGATGACATCGATGGCGCTCGAAAAAAGCTACAAGCTGATCCCGCGTGAATTGTCGGTTGAATATTCGGCATTTGAAAGCGGGTTGGACCGCTTTATCAGCCTGAAGAAACCAACCTTTCATGGCCGCGATGCATTGCTTGCGTGGCGCGAACGGGGTGGTGCGAATATCCTTGTGACGATGGAAGTGCATGGTGTGACCGATGCCGATGCGCGCGGGTCTGAGCCGATTTATCATGGCGATGATATCGTCGGCCGCGTGACCTCTGGCGGTTATGGTTGGCGCGTGCGTAAATCGCTTGCGCTCGCGATGGTCCGGCCTGATTTGGCGCATGTAGGCGCCGAGTTTGAAGTCGCGATCTTGGGCGTTCGCCACAAGACGACGATCATCGCGGAATCACCATTCGACCCTGACAATAATGCACTGAGGAGCTAAGCCAATGTCGCGTTTCGCCCCCATAGCTGACTTGCTTGCGCAGGATCGCAAGGGCCATACCTTGCCGCGCGAATTATATGTCAGCGAAGACGCGTTCGAATTTGATACGCAGGTCATGCTAAAGTCGGTTTGGCTTTATGCCTGTACCGTCGCGCATGTGAAAAATCCGGGTGATTTTTTCGTGTTCGAACTGGCGCAGAATTCCATTGTCATCGTGCGTGGCCGAGACATGCAAGTGCGCGCGTTCTGGAACAGCTGCCGACATCGCGGGGCCAAAATCTGCCTGGAACAGCGTGGACGGGCGCCGCGTTTAATGTGTCCCTATCATCAATGGACCTATGGTCTTGACGGCCAACTTCTTGCCGCGCGCAGCATGGCGGAGGATTTTGATAAGGCAGATCACGGGCTTTCGCCGGTGGCGCTCGAAAATGTTGGGGGACTTATTTTCATCTGCCTCGGCGACAATCCGCCGCCGATTGAACGCGTAAAGGCTGACATAGCCGAACAGATTTCGGTATATGACATCGAAAAGCTAAAGGTCGTTGTTCAGGACAATTATGTCGAAGACGCCAACTGGAAATTGGTGATGGAGAATAATCGCGAATGTTACCATTGCGACGTCGGTCATCCTGAACTGATTAGCGTGCTTGGGACAACCGGCTTTGGTAAAGATGCGCCCGATAATGCGGCGAAGCATGAAGAGTGGAAAGCACTCGGCATCGACCATGACCTGATTGAATTTCCCGACGGCTGGTGGCACCGGATCGCGCGTCTCGCGCTGGCCAATGGCGCGGTAACGCAATCGATAGATGGCAAGCTGGCGTGTCAAAAATTGATCGGGCCATTTGCTGCGCCTGAAACGTCGAGCCTGTCTGTTTGGACGCAGCCCAATAGCTGGCACCATTTCTGCTGCGACCATGTTGTGACATTTTCACTGACACCGATTTCGCCGGACAAGACATTGCTGCGCACCAGTTGGCTGGTGCACGAAGATGCGGTTGAGGGCGTGGATTACGATCCTGATCGTTTGGCCGCATTGTGGCGCAAAACAAATGAGCAGGACGGGCATTTCTCTGCGATCAACCATCGCGGTATCGCCAGCGACGGCTATATTCAGGGGCCCTATGCCGTGGAAGAAAAGCTGGTCGACGACTTCAAGAGTTTCTATGCGGACCGCGCTAAAGCTGCGCTTGAGAAAATTTCATGACCCACCACAGTGCCTTCAGTCTCTTCGCCAAAGCGCTTGGCGGACATCAGGATTGGCCCGAACAATGGCCCGATGCTGCACCCAAATCGGCTTATGATGCCATCATCGTCGGCGGCGGCGGGCACGGGCTAGGCGCGGCATATTATCTCGCCAAAAAATATGGGATTACCAACGTCGCTGTGCTTGAAAAAGGCTGGATCGGCGGCGGCAATACCGGGCGTAACACAACGATTATCCGGTCAAACTATCTCTACGACGAAAGCGCGCATCTTTATGATCATGCGGTGAAGCTTTGGGATGGGTTGAGCCAGGAACTTAACTACAATGTCATGTATTCCAAACGCGGCGTTATGATGCTCGCGCACAATGTGCATGATGTGCAGAGCCTGCAACGGCATATCAATGCCAACCGGCTGAACGGTGTCGACAATGAATGGCTGACACCGCAGCAGGCCAAAGATTATTGCCCGCCCTTAAACATTTCGCCCGATGCGCGGCATCCGGTTCTGGGGGCAGCGTTGCAACGGCGCGGCGGCACGGCACGGCACGATTCGGTGGCGTGGGGCTATGCGCGGGCCGCGGCAGCTTTGGGCGTTGATATCATCCAGAACTGCGCCGTAACGGCTATTCGGCGCGGTGCCGATGGTGCGGTTGAGGGCGTTGAAACCACCCGCGGGCCTATCGCGACAAAGCGGATTGGCGTGTCGGCGGCGGGCAACACGTCTGTCGTTATGCAAATGGCCGGTTTGGACTTTCCGTTGGAAAGCTACCCCTTGCAGGCGCTGGTTTCAGAGCCCGTCAAACCGACTTTCCCTTGCGTCGTCATGTCGAACACCGTCCATGCCTATATGAGCCAGTCCGACAAAGGCGAATTGGTCATTGGCGCAGGCACCGACCAATATGTCAGCTACTCGCAACGCGGCGCGCTCCACATTATTGAGCATACGCTTGCCGCAATCTGTGAGATTTTTCCGATTTACAGGCGGATGCGGATGTTGCGCACATGGGGCGGGATTGTCGACGTTACGCCTGACCGTTCACCGATATTGGGCAAGACTCCGGTCAAGGGGCTATATGTCAATTGTGGCTGGGGGACTGGCGGCTTTAAGGCCACGCCCGGGGCTGGAGATTTGCTCGCCTACACCATGGCGAAGGACGAACCGCATCCCATCAACGCGCCCTTCAACCTCGACCGCTTCCGCAATGGCCGGTTGATTGACGAGGCAGCAGCGGCGGCGGTGGCACACTAATGATCTTAATTCACTGCCCTTATTGTGACGAGAAACGTCCCGAAATCGAATTTGCCAATGCCGGGCAGGCGCACGTTGCCCGCCCATTGGACCCATCAAGCCAGAGCGACGAAGAATGGGAGGCCTATCTTTTCATTCGCGCCAATCCGCGCGGACGGCATCATGAACGCTGGCGGCATGTGCATGGCTGCGGTCGTTTTTTCAACGCCGTACGTGACACAGTGACCGACAAATTTGAAACGACTTACAAGGCTGGGGAGCCGCGGCGATGAGCGG
>JBEEIJ010000011.1:0-2807 GCA_041169905.1 Pseudomonadota bacterium
TCAAGCGACAGCGACTCATTTAAGGGAGACGATAACATGCCATCATTTGCGGAGTCGCTGGAAGCAACGCTTCACAACGCATTGAAACACGCAGGCGACCGTGCGCATGAATATGCGACGCTTGAACATTTGCTGCTCGCGCTCATCGACGATGCAGATGCGGCAAAGGTCATGCAGGCATGCGGTGTCGACTTGGGCGAGCTGTCCGACATCATCATCACTTATCTCGACACCGAGCTCGAAAGCTTGCGGGTCGAAGGCAAGGTAGACCCCTCCCCCACCAGCGGCTTCCAACGTGTCGTTCAGCGCGCGATATTGCACGTCCAAAGCTCGGGCAAAGACGTCGTGACGGGCGCCAATGTTCTGGTGGCTTTGTTCTCCGAACGCGAAAGCTACGCCGTCTATTTCCTGCAGCAGCAGGATATGAGCCGCCTCGACGCGGTTTCATATATCAGCCATGGCATTGGCAAGGACGGCAAACTTGCCGAGCCGCGCCCCGTCTCTGGTTCCGAGCAAAAGGGCGAAGAGCCCGAAGATACAAAGGCGAAGAAGGACAAGAAAGAGGGTGCGCTTGATCAGTTCACCGTTAATCTGAACGAAAAAGCCAAGCAGGGCCGCATTGATCCGCTCATCGGCCGCACGGCTGAGGTTGATCGCACGGTGCAGATTTTGTGCCGCAGGTCAAAGAACAACCCATTATATGTCGGCGAGCCCGGCGTTGGCAAAACGGCCATCGCCGAAGGTCTGGCGCGCCGTATCGTTGAAAAGCAGGTTCCCGAAGTATTGTTGCCCGCGGTGATTTATTCACTCGATATGGGCGCGCTTTTGGCCGGCACCCGCTATCGTGGTGATTTTGAAGAGCGGCTAAAGGCCGTGGTGTCGGAACTCGAAAAGCTGCCCGACGCGATATTGTTTATTGACGAAATCCACACGGTCATCGGCGCGGGCGCAACCAGCGGCGGCGCGATGGATGCGTCCAATCTGCTCAAGCCTGCTTTGTCCGGCGGTACTATTCGTTGCATCGGTTCGACGACATACAAGGAATTCCGCAACCATTTCGAAAAAGATCGCGCGTTGCTGCGCCGGTTCCAAAAGATCGACGTCAACGAGCCAAGCATTGAGGATACCATCAAAATCCTCGCCGGCCTGCGGTCAGCATTCGAAGAGCATCATAAGGTGAAATACACACCAGAGGCCATTAAGGCCGCAGTGGAACTGTCATCGCGCTACATCAATGACCGCAAGCAGCCCGATAAGGCCATCGACGTCATTGACGAGGTTGGCGCCATGCAAATGCTCGTTGCTCCGTCAAAGCGTCGGAAGCTCATCACCGCGCGCGAGATTGAGGCTGTTATCGCCACCATCGCCCGTATCCCGCCAAAGCAGGTGTCCAGCGATGACAAGACGGCCCTCGGTACGCTTGAAGCCGATCTGAAGCGCGTTGTGTTCGGACAGGACAAGGCCATTGAGGTGCTTGCCAGCGCCATCAAGCTCAGCCGTGCTGGCTTGCGTGACACCGAAAAGCCCATCGGCAGCTATTTGTTCAGCGGCCCCACGGGCGTCGGCAAGACCGAAGTCGCGCGTCAGCTCGCCTCCATTCTTGGCATTCCGCTTAAGCGTTTCGACATGTCGGAATATATGGAGCGTCACAGCGTCAGCCGCCTGATCGGTGCGCCTCCTGGCTATGTCGGTTTTGACCAAGGCGGTCTGCTGACTGATGCCGTCGACCAAAGCCCGCACAGCGTGTTGTTGCTCGACGAAATCGAAAAAGCGCATCCTGACCTGTTCAATATCTTGCTTCAGGTCATGGATAATGGCCGTCTAACCGACCATCACGGCAAGACCGTTGATTTCCGGAATGTCATTTTGATTATGACAACCAATGCGGGTGCCAGCGACATGGCCAAAGAAGGCATTGGTTTTGGCAATAACATCAGCAAGGAAGATGCTGGAGACGAAGCCGTCAAAAAGATGTTTGCGCCCGAATTCCGCAACCGTCTGGATGCGACCGTGCCATTTGGTTATCTGCCAACCGACGTTGTTGCGCGCGTTGTCGACAAGTTCATTCTGCAGCTTGAACTGCAACTCGCCGACCAGAATGTGCACATCAAACTGGACGACGAAGCGCGCGCATGGCTCACGGAACGTGGCTATGACAAGCTATATGGCGCGCGCCCAATGGGCCGCCTGATCCAAGAGAAAATCAAACAGCCGCTTGCTGAAGAGCTTCTGTTTGGAAAACTCGTGCATGGTGGCGAAGTGGCTGTGCACATGAAGGACGGCGCACCAAGTTTTGAAGTAACGCCCGCTGCGCCCAAGGCCACAAAGCCTAAGGCGCCGAAGAAGGTCGTGAAAAAGGCAAGCAAGGCCGAATAAAGCGCCTAATTCTGCCCGACTGGCAACAGTTGGGCAGAAGGCCCTATACCGTTAAATAATTCGGGCTCGGTTCCAGTCATCCAGACCTGCGCGCCGGTTTCCGCGAGTAATGCAAATAATGCAGCGCGTCTTGACGGATCGAGATGCGCTGCAACTTCATCCAGAAGCAGGATTGGCGGTGCCTGACGCTGCGCGGACACAAGCGCGGCGTGCGCGAGGATGAGCGATAGCAATAAGGCTTTTTGCTCACCTGTCGAACATTGCTCCGCCATTTGGCCGGAATCCTTATGTATGACGTCAAGATCCGCGCGATGTGGACCAAATAATGTGCGCCCGGCGGCGGCGTCACGGTTGCGCCCCTGACGCCAGATCACGGCCAGATCGCCCTCTGTTGGGCCAGCCTTATCGACAAGGCTGATCAGCGGAACCGC
>JBEEIJ010000012.1:0-10646 GCA_041169905.1 Pseudomonadota bacterium
TCGGCGTGGCCCAAATGGTGCTTCTGCAGATATCCAAGCTCGGACGCGTTATACGTGCCGCGTCCCGGGCAAACGACCAATGCGCGCTTCTTCATGCGACCGCTGCCTTGGCGGCTTCCACGATCGATTGTTTGCTGGGCAATACCAGTTCAGCCGCGGGCCCAAGCGGGATGAAGCAATCTTCGGCGGTAATCCGGCTAACCGCGTTTCCGCGGCCAGCCTCGGTCAATATGGTCATCAGCTTTTCACTCAAGCTTCCCGATCGGCGGCTTTCGTCCACAATCAGGATATTCGAACAATCCGCCACCGCAGCCACAATTGCGTCAGCATTCAACGGATGCAACCAACGCAGGTCAATGATGCGTAGCTTGATGCCCAACGCTTCCAATTCGGGCGCAGCCTGACGTGATAAATAATAACCATTTCCATAGGTTATAATTGCAAGTTCAGTACCGATGCCAAATTTTCCAAGCGCGCCAAAGGCGATTTCATGCGCCTCCGTCGGTGCTGTATATTCCGCGGACCACGCACCATCATCTGCGGCATGAAGGTCCGTTGTGTGATACAGCGCGATGGGTTCAAGGAAGATCACAACACGGCCATCCTCATGCGCGAGCCGGACGCATTCACGCAGCATAGCGGGCGCGTCAGCGGCGCTGGATGGACATGCGACAATGATACCGGGAATGTCGGTGAGGACAGCGATGCTGTTGTCATTGTGGAAATGCCCGCCAAAGCCCTTTTGATAGGGCAAGCCAGCGATGCGCACGACCATAGGGTTGCGATATTGCCGGTTTGAAAAGAAGGACAAGGTCGCCGCCTCGCCCCGGATCTGGTCCTCTGCATTATGCAAATAGGCCAAAAACTGGATTTCGGGGATGGGGACAAAGCCATTATGCCCCATGCCGATGGCGAGCCCAAGGATGGTCTGTTCGTCCAACAGCGTGTCAAACACCCGCGCTGCGCCGAATTTCTCCTGCAGCCCCTGCGTCACACCATAGACGCCGCCTTTGCGCGCAACATCTTCGCCAAACACCGCGATATTGGGATATTGCAGCATGATGTCCGCCAAGGCGAAGTTGATACTCTTAGCCAAGGTAACTGGCTTTGCGAGATTGCGCGCATCCTTCGCAAAAAGGGCGTCGCGCGCGGCCGCATCGGGCAATGGCGGCGACGGCTTGGTGCCTTCCTCTGGCAGGATGGACGCCATCACCTTTTGCGCGGTCACAAGCCGTGGCTTTGCCAACGCGTCCAAGGCAACGCGGTCAACCCGCGCGCGCATATCTTCGTAGCGCGCAACAATTTCCGCGCCTGACATGCCCGCTTGCTCATGCAAAATCCGCGCGCTGTGCAGCAATGGATCTTGCGCTTCGGCCGCTTCGATCTGTGCAATCGGTGCATAGCTTAATTCAACATCTGCTCCCGCATGCCCCATGAGGCGCACCGTCTGCATGTGCAGAAATACCGGCCTGCGCCGCGCACGCGCATAGGCAACGGCTTCGTGGCAGCCACGCAGAGCATCATTCAGGTCCGCCCCGTCGCAGGCAATATATTTCAATGCGGGGCGATGCGCGAAGTTCGCCGCTATCCAACCACCGGGCGTCCGCACTGAAATGCCGATGCCATTATCCTCACACAGGAAGACGATGGGCATGGGCAAATGCTGATACGCAGCCCAGGAGGCAGCGTTGAACGCGCCTTGCGATGTCGAGTGGTTGGCCGACGCATCGCCAAAGGAACATAAAATGATGGAATCGTGCGGGAGGACCGCGTCATCGAGTTGCAGGCGCCGTGCGAGCCCCAAAGAATGCGCGGCGCCGACCGCTTTTGGCAAATGCGAGGCAATGGTGCTGGTCTGCGGCGGGACAAAAGTGTGTGCACATCCCAGAACCTTGTGCCGCCCACCGGAAATCGGATCATCTGCCGACGCTGCGAAGGACAAAGCCATGTCATATAAGGGCGTCAGGCCGCCCGCTTGTTTTTTACGTTGGATCAGAAACGCGCCATCGCGATAATGCAAAAATGCCATGTCGGTCGCGCGCGTCGCCGCCGCCATCGCCGCCGTGCCTTCATGCCCCGAACTGCCGATGGAATAAAAAGTCTTGCCCTTTGACCGGCGCGCCCAAAGATCGAGGTGGCGATTCATGATTTGCGTATCGAACAAATCCACCAGCATATGGGCCGCTGCCCCTTCGGCAGCACCTTCTAAGCGCGGGGCTGGAAAGTCATGGGCAGCAACACGCCGCAGAAAAGCCGCGTCTAAGATCGTAGGACGGTCAAACATAGTCCGGCATAATTAGCGCCAAAGGGCACAAAAGCCACAGCAAAGTATGAATTTCAATTGCATGATTAAATCGCTGGATTTGTTAAAATTCGGCGATAGGATGGAGGTTGAGTGAGAGCTTGCTTGCCGGTCCAAACCAAACGGCGAGTGTGTCAAAACTGGTGCCTCGAAGTGCGCAGCAAATGCCACAAGGGGATCGGTTGAATAGGAGGAGAGAGTATAATGCGTCGTTTTAATCGTGTAATCACGGCTGCCCTGTGCAGTACCATCTGCAGCGCGATGTTAGTGCCTGCGGCTTACGCCCAAACAGCCCAAGCCGAAGAAGATAGTGGTGATGAGCCCATTATTGTTACGGCAACATTGCGCGCGATGGATGTGCAAGACATTCCGCTTGCCGTGACCGCGGTCGCACCGGAGGCGCTGGAGCGTCAGGGAATCAACGACATTAAGAACCTGGCGTCGATTTCGCCAAGCTTTAACATTCAATCATCGCAGACCGAAACGCAGGGCACCTCGATCAAAATTCGCGGCGTCGGCACGACCGGGAACAACACCGGTCTTGAAAGCTCGGTCGGTGTTTTCATCGATGGCGTCTATCAATCACGTCCAGGCGTTGCTTTGGGTGACCTTGTCGACCTTGAACGTCTTGAAATCTTGCGTGGCCCACAAGGAACCTTGTTTGGCCGCAACACGTCGGCCGGCGCGCTGAACGTAACGACAAAGCGCCCAAGCCTTTCTGAGGTCGAAGGCTTCGCAAACGCAAGCTACGGCAATTATAACTTCATGAACCTTCAAGCCGGTGTCAGTGTTCCTATCACCACTGATGTTGCGGGCCTGCGGTTGTCCGGCACATGGCGTAAACGCGACGGCTATCTCAAAACGGCATCGGGCGTAGAGAGCAATAACCGTGATCGTTACATGCTGCGCGGACAATTGTACGTCGAACCAAATGCTGATGTGAGCATCCGTCTGTTGGCCGATTATGCCAAAACGGACGAACAATGCTGCGAAGCGGTTATCGTTCGTGAAACCGAACTTGCGCCTTTCTCCGCTTTCCACGGCTTGGCCAGCGATGGCGTAGACCAGTCCGGAATGAGCGCGCTGAAGAATCTCTCGATCAACGGCGGACCTTATCTGAACGGCTCCAAGCAATGGGGCACTTCGGCGGAAGTAAAATGGGACTTTGGTGGCACAAAGCTGACCTCGGTTACCGCATATCGCAAGTTTGATTCGAGCTCGACAACGGTCGGTGGCTTCACTTCCAATGACACCTACACAGTAGGTAATGGCGCACCGACATCACGCCCCGGCATTATGCCATCAGGTGACCATATCAAGACCTTCACCCAAGAGCTGCGTCTGCAAGGCACCGCTATGAACGATGGCCTCGACTGGTTGATTGGTGGCTTCTACTCGAGCGAGAAAATCCGCGCTGACCAGACGATGACGCTTAATGCTGCTTTCCAAAGCACTAACAGCGCGTTTAACTTTGCCAATGCGGCCGGGGTAAATCCGTTGTTCGCACTGACCGCACTCGGCAATGCCGGCGTTCCGGTCAATGCCAATGGCAACTATGCCGAAAACCGGTTCCTGCAGGATGCAAAAAGCTGGTCGGTATTTACGCACAATGTGATCAATTTCACCGACAAGCTGAGCCTGACGCTGGGTGCGCGTTACGTGAATGAGACCAAAGATGCGTCATTCAATCAGCTTGCCGCAACAAGCGGTGCGGGCGCCAGTGCGTGCCAAGCCAGTGTGAATGGTGTTTTGACCGGTGCCGTACCTGCCCCACTTCGTGCGGGTTTGATTGGCCTCAACTGCTTCCCATTTGCAACGTCGGTTGCCCTGACAGCGCCTGCAGCCATCGGCGGCGGCCTTGCGAGCGCCAAGCTGCCTTTGCCACGCGCTTGGGCGGACGAGTTCAAGGACGATGAGATCACCTATACGGCGCAATTGGGTTACAAGCCGAACGAAGATCTGTTGTTCTACGCCGGTTACAGCCATGGATTCAAATCGGGTGGCTTCAACCTCGATCCACAATCGGCAACATTGCAAAACTCGGCAGCTATTCTTGCCGGTTTGGCAACGGGTACTATTGTGGCACCGGTTTATGCTGAACCAAGCTTCGAATCAGAAAAGGTCAACCAGATCGAAGTCGGCGTAAAGGCGACATTATTTGGTAGCATCAAAGCCAACTTGGCTTTGTTCGACATGAAAATGAGCGATTTTCAGGTGCTTGAATTTACGGGCGTCCAGTTCCTGACCTTCAACGTCAATTCGGCGCGGTCGACAGGTGCTGAGCTGGAACTGTTTGGCAAGCTGAGCGACAATATCTCGGCGAATGTCTCGGCAACATATGCAAACTCTCGCTATCCTAGCGATTGTGCCGATGGCGTCGCAGTGGCGGCACTGGCGTCAACGCAGAGGCTGTGTGGCTCTTCGCTAACCAATGCGCCTAAGTTCGCAGGTGTTGTTGGCTTGACTTATGATGGCCAACTCAATGACTCGGGTTGGGGCGTGCTGGTCAACGGCAATGTCAACTATTCGGATCGCCGCCGCACCACCACGATTCCTTTGGATACCAACGGCCTGCCAATCCCACTGGATTATCAGGACTCTTACTTCAAAATAAATGCCCGCATCGGCTTAACTACGCCGAACGAGCAACTTACTTTTGAATTGTGGGGCACCAACCTGAACAACGAAATCACGCGCGGCGTTACCGCCAACACCCCGCTTCGCGGCGGTGCAGGCACCCGTTCACGTATCGGTTTCGTTGAAGAACCACGCATGTACGGCCTGACCGTCCGCACCAAGTTCTAAACCAACGACACAAACAAAAAGGGCGGCCTCCGCGGAGGTCGCCCTTTTTTGTGCCTTGCGTGCTGGTTCTTATGCAGCAGCTTTATACAGCGTCTCGCCCTTGTCCGCCATATCGCGGAAGCTTTTGGGTGGCGCAAAACGATTGCCAAATCGCTGCGCCAAATTGTCGGCGGTGCGAACGAAGTTCTCCAAGCCGACGGTGTCGATATAGCTCATCGGGCCACCGGTGTACGGCGCAAAGCCCCAACCGAAGATCGCACCCAGATCAGCGCTCTGCGGATCGCGCACGACCTCTTCTTCAAAGCATTGCGCTGTGGCAATCAACTGAATGTACAGCAGGCGCTGCTTCACTTCGTCGACTGATGGTTGGTCTTCGGCGAGCGGATAATGCTCCGCCATACCTTGCCACAGGCTCAGGCGTTCGCCCTTGGCATCATAATCGTAAAAGCCGGAGCCGAAACGACGGCCCTTGCGGCCAAGTTTGACGACCATCAATTCCATGAAGTCTTCGGTACCGCTTGGTTGATACGCGTCGCCCAATTCCTTCTTGGTCGACTGCATCACATCATAGCCAAGCTGCAATGTGGTTTCATCCAGCAATGCCAGCGGACCAATCGGCATGCCAAGCGACTTGGCGGCATTTTCGATCAGCGCAGGCTTTACGCCTTCGGTCACCAGCTTCATCGCCTCACCCATATACGGCGGGAATACGCGGTTAGTGAAGAAGCCGCGGACGTCCTTCACGACAATCGGGGTCTTCTTGATCTTTGCGTTATAATCAAACGCCGCAGCCATAGCCCGCTCGCCGGTCAATTCACCGGGAATGATTTCCAGCAACGGCATTTTTTCAACCGGCGAGAAGAAGTGCAGCCCGACAAACAATTCCGGACGTGACGAATTCTTCGCAAGACCCGTAATCGGCAATGTCGACGTATTCGATGCGAACACGACATCGGGACCAATCACCGCTTCTGCCTTCTTAATGACATCTGCCTTTACATCGGGCCGTTCAAACACGGCTTCGATGATCAGGTCGACATCTTTCAGATCGTCATAATTGTCCGTCGGCGTTATGCGCGCCATGAACGCGTCGCCGGCCTCCTTGGTCATCTTGCCACGGCTGACGGCCTTGTCGATGATCTTGCGGCTGTAATCCACCGCCTTATTGGCATCTTCAAGGCTGCGGTCGAGAACGACAACCTCCATGCCGCCCTTGACGGTAACGTGCGTGATACCCGAGCCCATGAGGCCGCCACCCAATACGCCCACCTTTTTAATCTCAACCGCAGGGACGCCTGAGGGGCGGCCAGCGCCCTTTTCAGCGGCCTGCTTGTTAATAAACAAAGTGCGGATCATATTCTTCGCTTGGCTGCCCGAAAGCAGCTTCGTGAAATATTTGGATTCAACACGCAGCGCAGTGTCGAACGGCAGGATCGAACCTTCATACAGACACGACAAAATGGCCTTAATGGCGTCAAAATTGCCTTTGCTTTCCTTGTGCGCCATCGCGTTCAGGCCGACGAACAGCTGAACCGCACGCGGGTCCATCGCGCCTGCTCCGCCCGGGAATTTGAAATCCTTCTTGTCCCAAGGCGCCGTCGCCTTTGGATTAGCCTTTACCCAAGCCTTAGCATTGGCGATCACATCCGCAGCCGGCGCAACGTCGTGCACCAGTCCCTGTGCCTTCGCCGTTGCCGGGTCGAGCGACTTGCCTTGAATAATCATCATCGCCGCGTTCTGCAGGCCAATGAGGCGTGGCGTCCGCTGTGTTCCGCCGCCACCGGGCAACAGTCCAACCATCACTTCGGGCATGCCGAGCTGGATTTTTGGATTGTCCGCAACGACGCGGTAATGGCACGCAAGCGCGAGTTCCAAGCCGCCGCCGAGGGCCAGACCGTTCAGCGCGCAGGCGACTGGCTTTGCCGACGCCTTGCCGCTGCTCAGGTCCTTGGCGGATTGACCGCCGGATTCCATTTTGCGGAGCAACGCGTTCAACGCGAAAGCCTGGTCGAACGCTTCTTTCGTGCTGCTCGCCTTTGCGCCGCCCAGCATGGTCAAGTCAGCACCGGCCAGAAAGCCGGATTTCTTGCCCGATGTAATGACCGCGCCCTTTATGGCTTCGTTCGTGGTGAAATCGTCGACCCATTTGCCGAATTCTTCAATCAATGCGCCATTCCAGACATTCATCGATGCATCAGGAAGGTCAATCGTCAGAAGCGCAATGCCATCGGCGTCGATATCGACGGAGAAAGTTGTGTAAGTCATATTTTCGTTCCCGATCAATTCACGCGTTCGATGATGGTTGCAGTGCCCATTCCGGCACCGATGCACAGCGTGGTGAGCGCAGTCGACTTGCCGGAACGCTCCAGCTCATCCAGCACGGTGCCAAGGATCATTGCACCTGTCGCGCCAAGCGGATGGCCCATGGCAATGGCACCACCGTTGACGTTGATGTCCGTATGGTCGATGTTCATCGCTTCCATGAAGCGCAGAACGACCGAGGCAAAGGCTTCGTTCAATTCCCACACATCAATGTCGCCTTTGTCCATTCCGGCACGCGCCAGCGCCTTTTGCGCGGCGAATTCGGGGCCAGTAAGCATGATGGCGGGTTCGGAACCGATGGAGGCCATCGATACGATACGTGCGCGCGCCTTCAGGCCATATTTCTCGCCCGCTTCTTTCGTGCCGATCAGCACAGCGGCCGAACCATCGACGATGCCCGAGCTATTGCCGGCATGGTGGACATGGTTGATCTTTTCGACGTCGGGATAGCGCATGATGGCAATGTCATCAAAGCCGGGCATCATCGTGCCCATCATCTGGAATGCAGGGGCCAACGCGCCCAATGACTGCATATCGGTCTCCGGACGCATCAATTCGTCATGGTCGAGGACGACTTCACCAATCACATCCCGGATCGGCAGAATGGAACGCGCAAAACGCTTTTCGGCCCATGCCCGGCCAGCCCGCTTTTGGCTTTCAACGGCATAAGCATCAACGTCATCGCGGCTATAGCCATATCGGGTGGCGATAAGATCTGCAGAAATGCCTTGCGGAATGAAGTAGTTCGCAATCGCCGAGCGCGGATCAATCGGCCACGCGCCGCCGTCCGAACCCATGGGCACGCGGCTCATCGATTCAATGCCGCCGCCGACAGCCAGATCGCATTCGCCGGACTTCACTTTCGCCGCAGCGATGTTCGATGCTTCCAGGCCGGAGCCGCAGAAACGGTTCACCTGAATACCCGACGTTGTGTGCGGATAGCCCGCAGCAAGAACGGCGGTACGCGTGATAACCGCGCCCTGCTCGCCCACAGGCGACACGCAACCAAAGGCGACGTCCTCGATCTCTTCACCAGACAGGCCATTGCGGTCGCGAATGGCAGCCAGAACCTGCGCCGCGAGGTCGATGGGCGTTATTTCATGCAGCGCGCCATCGGGCCGCCCCTTGCCACGCGGGCTACGCACCGCATCATAGATATAGGCTTCGGTCATATTCAGTCCTTATTTGCGACCACGGCGCCTGCCGCGATCAGTTGGGAGATTTCATCGGCGTCCAGTCCAGATTCGGCCAATATAGCCGCGTAATCTGCACCTTTTGTTGCGATGTTGAAATGGGTTGCCAACGGCTGTGTTGCAAGACGCGGCGCGACTTGAGGATGCAGCCATCGGCCATCGGTGACAACCGCGTGACGTTCCGCATTGGCAGGATGTGACGCCGCCTCAACATAGTCGAGCACCGGCGTTACGCATGCATCGGTGCCGGCAAAAATGGCTTCCCAAGCGTCACGCGTTTTGGTCGCGAACACATCCTCCAGCATTTCATGCTGTTTCGCGAATGCGGCGTGGTCATGCTGCGCGCCATAGGCTTCACGATCGATGGGCAGACGCTCCATCATCGCGGCAAAAAATTGTGGCTCAATGCAACCCACCGCCATGAACTTGCCATCGGCCGTCATGTAACAACGATAAAATGGCGCGGCGCCGTCGAGCAAATTCGCTTCGCGCTTCGCCCGCCATTGGCCAACGCCAGCCATGCCATGGACAAAGCTCATCAGGCTATGCGTGCCATCGACAATCGCGGCATCGACGATATTGCCACGGCCCGTCTGCGCACGCTCAATTATTGCGGCGAGGATGCCGTTGACGAGGAACATGGAACCGCCGCCGAAATCACCGATCATATTCAGCGGGGGAACGGGCGGCTGACCGTCTTTGCCAATCGCGTTCAATACGCCCGTCATACCGATATAGTTGAGATCATGCCCCGCCATCTGGCTCCATGGGCCGGTCTGTCCCCAGCCGGTCATGCGGCCATAGATCAAGCGCGGGTTGATGGCGTGACAGACATCGGGGCCAACACCCATACGCTCGGTCACGCCGGGACGCAGGCCTTCGATAAGGACGTCGGCAGTTGCGACAATCTTTAACAAAGCCGCGACAGCTTCCGGTTTTTTCAGGTCAAGAACCATCGACCTTTTGCCGCGCGCATCAATCGCCTTGGGAACGAGCGAGCCGCCGGGACGGTCAATCACAATGACATCAGCGCCCATGTCGGACAGCAGTTGGCCCGCATATGGCCCCGGCCCAATTCCAGCGAGTTCAACGACCTTAATGCCTTTTAAGGGACCCGTTTTTGCTGGAGAATCGGTCATGAAGCTTTTCCCAATATGGCGCATTTAATCGCGCGATTAAGGCGTATCTGTTAAGGTGTCGTGACACTTGACGCAAGCGTCAAGTAAGGCTGAACGCGGGAATTCTAACGCTTTGCGGACGTCACTGGTTCTGCCGCCCCTCAATAAGCGCATCGACAACATTGGGGTCAGCGAGCGTTGATGTATCCCCCAGTGCGCCAAAGTCATTTTCGGCAATCTTCCGCAATATGCGCCGCATGATTTTGCCCGATCGCGTTTTCGGCAGTGCGGTCGTGAAATGGATATGATCGGGCGACGCAATTGGTCCGATTTCAACGCGCACCTGCTGCCGAAGTTCCGCGTGGAGTTCGTCCGACGGCTCTTCACCGACATTCAGGGTCACATAGCAATATATGCCCTGCCCCTTTATATCATGCGGAAACCCAACGACGGCGGCCTCTGCGACCTTGTCATGGAGCACAAGGGCGCTTTCCACCTCGGCAGTGCCCATGCGGTGGCCGGATACGTTGATAACGTCGTCGACACGGCCCGTAATCCAGTAATAGCCATCTTCATCCCTGCGGCAGCCGTCGCCCGTGAAATATTTGCCCTTGTAGGTCGAAAAATAGGTCTGCACGAAACGGTTGTGATCGCCATAAACGGTGCGTGCCTGGCCCGGCCAGCTGTGCGTGATGCACAGATTGCCCGATGTTGCGCCGCCAATATGTTCATCGGCGAGTACCACGCCTTCATTATCCACGAGCTGCGGCTGGATGCCAAAGAACGGCCGCCCTGCGCTGCCCGGTTTCATGCCATGCGCGCCGGGCAAGGTGGTAATCATCACGCCGCCGGTCTCTGTCTGCCACCATGTGTCGACAATGGGCAATTTCCCCCCGCCCACCGTTG
>JBEEIJ010000013.1:0-7282 GCA_041169905.1 Pseudomonadota bacterium
GTGGAAAACCGCTCGGTCCGATGCTTATGCGATGAAATTCAGTTGCGCGGAGACTTTTAAAGGTTAGGTTCCGCGCCATAAGAAATCCATCGGGGAGATTATGATGGCGATTGAGCAGCAATCCGTGATGCAGCGCATGTTCGCGCGCAAAACGATCGCACAAGTACAAAGAGAGTCGGCCAGCAGCGAATTGAAGCGTTCGTTGGGCAAGTGGAACCTTCTGCTTTTGGGCGTTGGGTGCATCATTGGTGCGGGCATTTTCGTCCGTACGGGCAGTGCCGCTGCATTGCATGCCGGACCTGCTGTTCTGCTGTCCTTCGTCGTGGCGGGCATCGTCTGCGCTTTTGCAGGCCTGTGCTATGCCGAACTTTCGTCAACGCTGCCTGTTTCGGGGTCGGCCTACACCTACAGCTACACCACATTGGGCGAATTTGTTGCCTGGATCATGGGGGCGTTGCTGCTTCTTGAATATGGCTTGGCCGCATCGGTGGTGGCCGTCGGCTGGGGCGGATATGTCGTCAGCTTGCTGGCGGACTTCGGCCTTGTCATCCCGGCGCAATTCACCGGACCAACCGGACATGCGGTCATGCGTGACGGTGCACCGTTGTTGGTTGATGGCGTTGCGGTCACCGCAATCTTCAACTTGCCAGCCTTCCTCATCTGCATGGCGCTTGCGCTGTTGCTGATGGTAGGTGTGTCGGAATCGGCGAAGGTCAACAACATCATCGTGGCCATTAAGGTCAGCGTTCTGGCGGCATTCATTTTGGTCGGCGGATACATCGTTCTGTCCAACCTCCCTGAACTGGTGTCGAAGAACTGGACGCCCTTTATCCCAGAAAATACCGGCGACGGCGAATTCGGTGTCGACGGCATCATGCGTGCCGCATCGATCGTCTTCTTCGCCTATATCGGTTTTGAAGCCGTCTCGACCGCTGGTCAGGAAGCCAAGGACCCTAAGCGCGACATGCCCTTTGGTATCATCGGTTCGCTGGTCGTCTGCACCGTCATCTATATGTTGGTGGCTGCAATCATGACCTTGCTTGTACCTTATGCCACATTGAACGTGCCAGATCCTGTTGCGGTTGTGGTTGACAGCTTTGGTGCACAATGGGCTTGGTTGGCCAAGACGATTAAGGTCGGCGCGATCATTGGTCTGACCTCCGTTGTTCTGGTGCTGATGTATGCGCAAACGCGTATCTTCTACACCATGGCCCGTGATGGTCTGCTGCCGAAGATCTTCTCAAAGGTGCATCCAAAGTTCCACACGCCATATATCAACACATTGTTGGTGGGTACGATCACGGCGGTTGCCGCTGGCTTCTTTGATATTAACGTTTTGGGTGACATGACCTCGGTCGGCACATTGGCAGCCTTTGCCATCGTCTGCCTCTCGGTCATGTATCTGCGTCGTGCAGCGCCCGATCTGCCACGCGGGTTTTCGGTGCCGTTCTACCCACTGACACCGATCCTCGGCATCTTGTCATGCCTGTATCTGATTACGACAGTGCCTTACAACGTGCTGATGTTCTTCATATACTTCCTGATCGGTGCCATCGCGCTGTACTTCGTGTACGGCATGCGCAATTCAAACTTGCAGCATGACCAGCTAACGGACGACGCGCCGGATATGGGTGAATTCCCTGGTCCAGTTGCGGACTAAGGTTTCCGCTATAATCAAAAGGGCAGGGGCGCTTCGGCGCCCCTTTTCTTTGCCTAGGGTTAGGACCTATAATAGGTCCTGACCCTAGTTGCGCGGGTCAGCGGGAAGGGGCTGGGTGGTGCCGGGACGGGTGAACAGCTTGCCCTTTTCACACCATAGAACCAATATCAGCGCGGCAAGCCCGCAAAACAGAAAACCAAGGGCGACAGGAAAGACGCTGCCATCAAACTGTTGTCCGATAATGGCGCCGAGCGAGGCTGCTAAGGCCGTGCGCACGAACGTCTGAAACGATGACGCTGCGCCCGCGACATGGCCAAAGGGTGTCATCGCAATCGACGAGAAATTGGAGCCGATAAACCCAACCATCGCCATGTTGCCCGTCAGCAACAGCAGGAACAACGGCATCGACTTTGGCGCGAATTGCGCCGCGAGCAATTGCAACGCGCCAAGGGTGATAAAGGTCAAAAGCGCGGTGTGCGAGACGCGGCGCGCGCCAAAGCGTTCCACAATCCGCGAATTGGTGAAGTTCGACGCAGCGATGCCGATGGCAATGATGGCAAAGCCGATGGTGAAAAAGTCGGCTGCATGGAATACCTTGTCAAACATCTGTTGCGAGCTGTTGAGATAGCCAAACAAAGCGCCCTGAACGATGCCGGCGCCAATCATATATCCCGCCGCGTTGCGGTGAAGCACGACGGCTTTCCATGCCTTGGCCAGCGCGTGGGGTTCAATCGGGATGACATTTTCGGGCGCTAATGTTTCGGGCAAACGGAAATATACCCAGATGGCGGCAGACACGGCCATGAACGCCATCAGGTCGAATATTGTCCGCCAGCCTGCAAACAGCAGGACCATTTGCCCGATGGTTGGTGCGATTATCGGCACAATCATAAAGATGAGGAAGATGGTCGACATCCGCCGCGCCATTGCGTCGCCTTCGAACTGGTCACGGATAACGGAGATGACCAGCACGCCCATCGCCGCGGCGAGCAAACCATGCGCGAAACGCATCGCGAGCATCATTTCAAAGTCCGGGGTAATCGAACAGGCGAGCGAAAAAACGGCGGAGCCTGTGATGGCAATCAGCAATATCGGCTTGCGGCCATAGCGGTCAGACAGCGGACCATAGATCAACGCGCCAATGCCGGTGCCGGCCAGAAAGACCGAAATAATATATTGGATCTGGTTGGGATCGGAAACGTTCAGCCCCTTTGCCATGGCGGGAAACGCTGGCAACATTGCATCAATGGCCAACGCGTTCAGCGCCATCAGCGATGCCATCATGATGGTCAATTCGCGCGGGCCGATGGATTTTTTTGCAGAAGCTGGGGAGGTCATGTTGCGGCTATGGGGTAGCCGCGGCAATAATTCCACCCGCTAAATCTTTAAATCAGCCCGGCACTCCGCATGCTGGAAAAACCGTCTTTGCCAATGATGATGTGGTCATGCACCGTTATCCCGAACTTCTGCCCCGCGTCTGCAATGTCCCGGGTCATGGCAATGTCTTGCCGGCTTGGGCTGCTATCGCCGCTTGGGTGGTTGTGGACCAGGATGATGGCCGCTGCGCCCAAGTCCATCGCCCGCCGGATAACTTCGCGCGTATAAATCGCCGCCTGATCGACCGAACCTTCGCTCGCGATCTCATCGCGGATCAGCATATTCTTGCTGTTGAGGTATAAGGTCCGCACGCGCTCAATGGTCAGATGCGCCATGTCGGCACGCAGATAGTCCAGCAACGCCTGCCATGATGACAAAACCGGCATCTCGCGGACGGGCGCGCTCAAGAGGCGCAGGGCAGCCACTTGGACGATTTTCAGTGCAGCGACACTGGTTTCACCCATCCACTTTTCGCGCATGATGCTGTCGGCATCGGCCGTTAACAAGGCAGATAAGCTGCCGTACCGTGCGATCAGATCCTTGGCGATTTGCTTTGTATCGCGGCGCGGTATCGCCAATGCGAGTAAATATTCCACAAGCTCATGGTCGTGCAGGCCTTCGCCTTGCTGTTCAAAAAGCCGCTTGCGCAGACGCGCGCGGTGGCCGGTGCCATGATGTTCGATTTTATCCGCGCCGTCCGCCATCAGCACCATCCTTTTGCGATCATGTTCATTTTGGTGATTTTTGCGGCGGGTGCAAGTCGATTGACGCGATTCGAGTGCGCCTAAATGGGACCCGCGCTATCCTTCACAACTGAAACACGTTCGCGGCGACGACGCGTATCGCCCGAACGACAATAAAGGGCCGGGGCAGTGATGCTTCGGCCCTTTCTATTGCGACGCAACATTCTTGGCGACGCGCTGTTGACTTGACGAAGGCGCTCTCCTAAAGCGCCGATGCCTAGGCGGGGTTGCCCCGATTGCGTGGCGGTTCCGTGTGTTTATTTAGATGGAATCACATGATGTCGGACAATTCCGGGCAGGATGGCAAAGGCAAAAGTGACGCCCGGCTCGTGTCGTTAGATATGCAGCTGAAAGCGGCGCGGAAAGCCGAAGCAGAACGCTCAGGTCAAGATCAGGTTCCAGCCAAAGGAATGCGGCAAGGGAATAGGGTTTTAACCGAGTTGATCGCGGGTCCTGCTGGTGGTGCTTTGGTTGGTTGGGTCTTGGACCGCTGGCTGGGTATCGCACCTGCGCTCCTGTTGACCTGCATGTTCTTGGGCATCGCAGTCGCCTTCAGGAATATAATAAAGATTTCAGCAGAGCGTCCGGACTAAACCGGGCGCTTGACGTGTATATAACAGGGTAGTGAACGTGGCAGGCGAAAGCGGCAAAATCGATCCGATGTACCAGTTCAAGATTGAGCCGCTCGCGCAGCTTAATCTTGCAGGTTACGACGTCTCCTTCACCAACTCATCGTTGTTTATGGTGCTTGTTCTTGGCGCGCTTTGGGTGTTCATGGCGGGCGGAATGAAGCGTGAAATGGTCCCCGGCCGCTGGCAAATGGCTGTCGAAGGTGTGACTGGCTTCATCAACAACATGCTGACCGCAAATGTCGGTCCCGAAGGCAAGAAATATGTGCCTTTGGTGTTCTCGTTGTTCATGTTCATCCTAATGGCGAACTTCATGGGCATGATGCCGTTCGGTATCGTCCCCGGCGTGCATCCTTTCACGATCACAAGCCACTTGACCGTCACTGCCGTGCTGGCATTGTTCAGCTTTGGCACCGTTTTGGTCGTTGGCTTCTGGCGCCATGGCCTGCATTTCTTCAGCCTGTTTGTTCCGCAAGGTACGCCCTTGGCATTGATGTGGCTAATCCCGGTCATTGAACTGTTCTCATTCTTGATCCGTCCGTTCAGCCTTGCGCTGCGTTTGTTCGTCGCAATGACCGCTGGGCACATCCTGATGAAGGTGCTTGCCGGATTTGTGATTAACGGTTTGAATGCAGAAGCCGCTTGGGTGCCGCTGATTGTCAGCGTCCCAGCCTTTGTTTTGATGATTGGTATTACCCTGCTTGAACTGCTCGTTTGTGCTATTCAGGCTTATGTTTTCGCGCTTTTGACGTCGCTGTACATCAACGACGCCGTCAATTTGCACTAAGATTTCAACCACTAAGTTTTATTTTTAACAGGAGTTATTATCATGGACGCAGAAGCAGCCCAAATGATCGGTGCCGGTCTGGCAGCAATTGGTGCCGGTATCGCCGCTGGCGGTGTTGGTAACGTTTTTAGCTCGTTCCTTCAGGGCGCGTTGCGTAACCCAGCAGCAGCTGACAGCCAGCAGGGCCGTCTGTTCATCGGCTTCGCCGCCGTCGAACTTCTCGGTCTGCTCGCGTTCGTTATCGCGATGATCCTGATCTTCGTTGCCTAATTGATGGTTTCGCCCCGGCAACCGCCGGGGCATTTCCTCAATAGGATGAGCGCGTAATATGCCACAAATTGCCCAGATTCTTGAAACTTATGCATCACAGTTTTTTTGGCTGATGATTGTCTTTGGCTTGGTCTATTTTACGATCGGTCATGGCATGTTGCCAAAAGTGGAAGCAACAATGGACGCACGTAATCGCAAGATTGCGGACGACCTTGCGGCTGCCGAGCTTGCGCGTGCCGAAGCGGATGATCTGGGGGATAGTGGCGAAGCAGGACTTGCTGCTGCGCGGGCTGCGGCCCAAGCCAAGGCAAGCGATGCAAAAGCAAAAGGCGCGAAAGACGCGGAGGCCCGTTTGGCGAAAGCCGATGCGGAAGTGGGCGTAAAGCTCGCCGCTGCGGAAGCCGCGCTTTCGGCTGCAACAGCCAAGGCAATGGCAAGCATTGAAACCGTGGCTGCCGACGCCGCTGCGGATATTGTTGCCAAGGTTTCGGGCGCGAAAGTTACCCCGGCGCAGGCCGCAAAAGCAGTGAAGGCGGTAATGTCCAATGGCTAATCCTGCAGCATCCACCGACGCAGCAGCGGCACCAACCGTCGTTGCTCCAGCAGCAGAAGCCGTGGCACCCGCTGCGGCGCCTACCGCTGAAACCGCCGCGCCCGCCGCGCACGCTTCGACCGAAGCACATGGCGGTGCGGAAGAGCATGTCACACCTTCGGCGCTTGGCTTTGACGCCTCGATGCTGGTGGCTTTGGCTATGCTTGCAGTCATCATCTTGGCGATCTGGAAAAAAGTGCCCGCGATGATCGCCGGCGCATTGGACGGACAGATTGCCGGCATTAAGCAGCAGCTGGACCAAGCAACCGCGCTGCGTGCCGAAGCTGAAAATATCAAGGCCGAGTATGAAGCAAAGGCAAAGCAGGCGGCGCGTGATGCCGATGCGATGAAAGCCTCTGCCGAAGCTGAAGCGAAGCAGATTGTTGCCCGCGCAAAGAGTGATGCAACCGCATTGATCGAACGCCGTGCGAAGGCTGCTGAAGAAAAGATTGCCGCTGCTGAACGTGCCGCAATTGCGGACGTCCGCAACAAGGCCGCAAGTGCTGCCGCCGCTGCTGCAGCGCAATTGATCGCCGCGCATCATGATGCAAAGGCCGACGCAGCCTTGATCGACCAATCGATCGCGTCGCTGAACTAAGCTTCGTGGTTCCCGGGCAGGCGGGAACACAACTTCTGGACATATAATGTTGCCCCGTCCTTGCGGGAATGACGTTGTGTAGCGCACCGACCTTGCCTACATCACCCCGACATGTCCAAAGCCGACCGCCCTGATCAACCCAATGCGGCTTCTCGTTTTAACGAGGAGCAGGCGACCTATGCCGTGCGTGGTGCGGATACACCTGATTTGGAAACCGGCACCGCCGCCATCCGCAATGTCCTGAAGACCTTGCCGCTGAAACCCGGCGTGTACCGGATGCACGATGCGCGCGGCGAAATACTATATGTCGGCAAGGCGCGTGCGCTCAAAAACCGCGTCGGCAATTATGTGCAGATTGACCGATTGCCCAATCGCCTGCGCAGAATGGTCGCGCTGACGCGTTCGATGACGATTGTGACCACCAATAGCGAGGCGGAGGCCCTGTTGTTGGAGGCGCAGCTGATCAAGCGCTATCGGCCGGCCTATAATGTGCTGCTGCGCGACGACAAAAGCTTCCCCTTCATCCTATTGCGCGCGGATCATAAATTCCCGCGTATCCAGAAACATCGCGGTGCACGGCGGAACAAGGGGCATTATTACGGCCCCTTTGCCAGCGCGGGATCGGT
>JBEEIJ010000014.1:0-32964 GCA_041169905.1 Pseudomonadota bacterium
GAAAAGAGCTCTCCAGTTTGGCCTCTGGCTGCCGTAGTTTTTGTAACGGCGCTTCTTCAGAATGATCTTTGGTTTGCTGTAGCGTGTGTTCTGGCTCAGCTATCTGTGATGACGGCGTTGCAATGGCTCGTGCTGTTTGCGCAAAGAAATGCCAACATTTTCGGTACTAAGCCTTTCCGCACTATATTCGCACTAAAGGTTGCTCGTTTTGGAGCCTTTGCCGCTGCGTTGGCATGTGCATTCTTGCTTGGGTAGCAGGGATACCAATTTGGTTTTTTAAGTTCTGATTTTCTGCCTAAACTTCCCCACATAGGCCAAATGGTGCCGACAGGTTTGTGCCCCCAAGCCTGTACCACGTCCCCCCCTCCCTTCGGGCATGGTTGGGGGTAGGAGGTGCGGGAAAGCTACTTGCAAAGGGGAGAGCCTAATATCCTTATCCCGTATGATCAGTGAACCGAGCTATGCGACACACTTCAATCTGGACAGCGGCTGACTTAGAGCCACCATGCCCTTATAATTCCGAATATGGCGGCGTGCCTACTCAGTGAAGGCGGGCCAGAGGTTGGATGGGGCGCTGACAATAATTCAGGTTGAGCAGCTTTGTTTGATGCCTCCTCTCCGACCTTCCATACGGTCATATGACCCCCTTTTTCCGCAAACATGCAATATCAAAGGAAATCAAAGGAGATAAAGGGAGTTCAAAGTTACTATTATCAAAGGGTATCAATGATATCTAAGAACTAGTTCATCGCTGAAGCGCTGAACCATGTCAGCATGTTTGTAGTTTCGACTGCCGGTATTGTTTAAAATTTGCGGCAATGGCGGCGTAGGTTTCTGCTGACGCTACCCAAGACGCGGACAGCGATGTCTTAGCTCGATACCGCAGTCGATAGCAGTCAACTAACTCAACCGCGGGATAATCTTTGGACGCAGCTACGATTACCTCATGGTTTTCATGAGCCCAAGTGTTGTCTGACTGCTCCAATATATCGGCGGCCAAACTCCGCGCCTCCTCATCGATTTCCGGCCACCGGTCGCCATCAAGCGGATAAACTATGGAGGCTTCGTTACTTGAGCCCTCCACCAGAAGCGTCGAACATTCTATCAGCCCTAGCGCTTCAAACCTGTCCCATGCATCCCAAAATGCTGGCCAATCGCCCTTTTTATCAATGAATGTGGAAATCGGTCCGATACGCTTTGCAGACAGTGTTTCTTCATTGAAGCCCCAAACGACATATTGCCGGTGCTCCCAAATCCGCGTTCGCGCGTACTTCCGGCATATCGTCGACCAATGAATGCCTCCAGCTTCGGCCAGATTTTGCAGATCATACAGGCCTAAGAAAAGCTCTAGGGTGTTGATGCACTGGTTTCGCCGTAATTTCTCTAATGGAGGTATCTCGAATCCGACGCCATCTACGATGCTGTTAGGTAGCCAAATCCATTCGAAGCCATTGTCAAATGTGGGCTCTAGACCTGTCGTGGCTCGGCTATGTAAAATGCTATACTTTGGCCGCGTGCCACCTTTAATGCGATCCAAAAGCCCTGCTTGGACTAATTGAGCAATCGCATTCCTTGCCCTTGTTCTTCCGATACCAGTTTTGGTCTCGATAGCGTTCGTGGACCAACGCGTGGAATCGTTGAAGCGTCCGGAACCTCTAGCAAGAATAAGGTAAGCGATCGTTGCATTCAGGCCCAACGGTATCAAAGCCGGCAAGACTGACTTTTTGATTTGGAAAAAATCACCGCGGGGCACTAGATGTACTCCCGAAGGCTGTTAGCCGGACTTGAATATAAGGGGGCCTCTTCGCCCGCTAATAACGCCTCAAGCGCAGCGGCAGGAATCAGCGTGCGACCGCCGACTTTGACAACTGGAAGCCTGCCTGCGGCGATATGAGCGTAGATGGTAGTGCGGCCTAGACTGGATGTCTGACATGCTTCGCGAATGCTGTAGGCGAGCTTAGGTACTTCGTATTCGTTCATGGTGGTATGTCCTCGTTCGGAATTGAACGAGGAGTTCACTAGGCACCTTTTTGGAGCTTAGGAAATCAGTTAATTCAGCCTATTTAACTGAAGTATTTCCCCACAAACCAAAGCCGGAAACTTTCGGCTCTTTTGACACTGTAACCTTGGCGGTAATTTCGGCCATCGTCATACTCTCTGGCGGGTCCCCGAAAGCACCGACATAGTCGGCTATCACCTTTTGTGATTCAGCGAGCTGCGCTTGCCACTTTACTGTGGCTATCTCGCCGTCAGCTAACATGCCTACTATGGCTAAATGTCGTTGATACGGCGCTGCGTACATCGATTTAATTCCTGCAATCGCTGTCGCGTAAGGCAGCCGTTCCTCATCCAATTTAAGTCTTATCCTTGCCTTCGACGCTTTCTCACTATGGCGAGGTTTAGCGTTCGCCAATTGCTTCGCGATTGAAACATCGCCTTCGCGTGCTCTTGGATCTCGGTCCTCAAGTATATCTAAAACATCAGCTTCTAAAACTTCCTCCAAGTCACCCCAATCATGGATTTTCGGATTTCCTCGAGAGCGACCAGTAATAGCCTTAAGCTCTTTGACGGTCTCGTCGGCTCCGTATTCGGCGACCAGTTTTTTAAGTTCTTTAAGAAGATTTTCGGATGTCATTCGTGCAACCCTTCATAAAAGTAGAATAGCAGTGGCATTCATTTGGATAGTAGAGCCCATGGGCAATTCCGATTACTCAAAATACGAGCTCCGCAAGGGCCTTTTCTGCGTCCCCTTGGACTAGATGTCCGTAATGTTTTTCAATCATGGTAATGCCGGTACCTGACAACTGCGCGACAGTTAGGGCTGGTACGCCCTTCCTAATAAGCTCCGTTGTGACGCTGTGGCGCAATGTGTAGGCGCAAACACCTGTGGGCAGTTCGGCTGCAATCGCAGCTTCTTTGATAGGGCCTTTCCAAGCATCTTTGTTCCAAGATCTGCCGTCAGGCCTTGCGAAGATCGGTGATTTAGCGGGCCTATCCTTGCAAAAAGGCTCCATCATAGAGGCTATGGAAGGAGGTAAGCAAATTTGACGGGCGCCACCGTTCTTGTCTCGCCCAATAGTCAATGTTCTGGTTTTCGGATCAAAGTCATCGACTGTTAGCGCTGCGAGAGCTCCGGCTCGCAGTGGTAAAAAGCATAGGCCACGTAAAAATCCTTTAATTTCTTCAGACGCACACGAGACCAATTTTTTTCGGTCCGCCTCATCGAGAAACAAGACCCTTCGTTTGTCGGCGTTTCTGTGAGGCTTCAGCGCCTCTTGCCACGCGGCATCAGTATTCGGGGCGCCCTCAGATAAGACCATTCGCAAAGCTGCCCGCAATGGAGACATGTCTCGATTAACGGTAGACTTGGACCGCTGTTTGGTGGCTATGTTTGTCTTATTTCTAGTGATTAGAGCAGGGGTATCCTCCAGTCTCTTTCTCCAGCTCAGCAAATGGTGTCGACGCAATTTTTTCAGTTTCACCTTTGCGATGGGGTCTTTCAGGACCGTCCGCGTTAAAATACCTAATTCTGACGGCTGCCTCTTAGCTGCGTAAGCGAGGCAAGCGTCGGCGACTGTATCGATATCTTGCGGCCCCACCCCACCACTGTCGACGCTGGCGGCCCATCGTTCTGCATCGCGCCGAGCTTGATTGAAAATTTCGTGGCCACTTAGGTTTGGATAGTCGCCTAAAGCAGTGCGCTTATATTTGCTAATGTCCGAGTCATAGGCGCGAGCAAGCCAAGTCCCCCTGCCGCCGCGCTTCGAGGGACGGAAACCAACATAACATCCGTTAGTGATGCGCTGCCAGTGAGGCTCGTCTCCTTTTTTTGGTTTTAAACGCTCCCTCTCACCAATCCTACTGAGATCCGCCACTTTTCTTACTCCATGAAATACGCATGAAAAACATACTGGTACAACATGGGATTAGAATGTACGCAAAACAAGGGTTTTAAGTACATAGATGTTCAGACTTGTTCGGATTCTCTACCTTGCCAAGGTTGGGGTCGAGGGTTCGAATCCCTTCGCCCGCTCCAATAATTTCAATGACTTAGGTGATATCGGCTTTGCTGCTCAAAGCGGGCTTGCAGCGTGCGTTTTTATCAGCGTTCTGATTGGAGCGCCCGCGTAAAAATCCTGGAAACTCAGTGTTTAAGTCCGCCTTGGATGGCGCATTACCGGTTTACACGATTGGCACTGCGCTCATATTTGTGTTGAGCTTGCCCCTAAAAACGGATGAGCGAGCTCATCCGTAACGCTTTGGTACTGGTCCGCGCAATCCCAAACCCCACAAAAGCTGCATTTGCCCGGGAAGAGCCGATGGCGCCGAACACCGTTCGCCAGCGTTCCAATTGGAACAGTCTATTTTGACGGGAAGCCTAATCGGTCCTCGTCCTTGATCAGGTGCCATGGCAACTTCTGGGCCGCGAGCGGACGGTCTGTTTCGGTGTTGAAATGCCAAAAAGTGGCTGATTAGGATAGTCAGAACACTCACCTGTTGTCGCTACGACGGATCTCGCTTGGTTCGCATGACGGCGCTGGCCGCGCCTCTCTGTGATTGATCAACACGCTCCACAATTCGAAATATGATGTCGTGCCATTTACGCGCGCCGCGTAAATACAATCGATTGCAATTATATGTTGCAATGCGCCACTTCATTTCCTAGGAAAATGGCAATTGACCTTCAGAATCGGGAAATACGCACCTTGACCTCAGCATGGACGCACAAGCACGTGTCGCGTATCGCAGAGCAGAGCTTTGATACTGTTGATGTGATAACCGGGCATGATGCTACCCCGCTTTTGCCGGGGATTGTGCTTTGGGATATGTGGCCAATCCAATCCTCCGACGGCAGCATTGCCGATATTGCTGGCGGCGCTGTGTGGATGGCCCTTGCTGCGCCAGACCGGTCAGAACCTGCGTTACGCCATTTTGAAGCGCGCATCAGGCTGTTGCATCTAAAAGAAGGGCAATGGCGTGATTTGGGTTGGGCGCTGCCTGACACAGATTATGCGTTCGAACGAGAATGGGCGGGTACGGCCTTGCTCAAAAATGGGATTGTCTCATTATTCTTCACCGCAGCAGGCGTTGCCGGCAATCCAGGCGGGTATCAGCAGCGCCTGTTTGAAACCCACGGAACTTTGCAGGCCGATGGCAAGGTTAGCAATTGGACCCCGCTGCAGGAATCGGTGGCCAACAACGGACTGCATTATCATATCGCCGATCAACAAGAGGGCGAGCCTGGCAAGATTAAGGCTTTTCGTGACCCCGCCTATTTCTGCGATCCTGCAGATGGGCAGGAATATTTGCTGTTTACAGGATCCTTGGCAGGCCCCTCGTCCGAATATAACGGCGCGATCGGCATCGCCCGCCGATCGGATAATGGCGGCTGGGAACTTTTACCGCCCCTATTGCATGCAGATGGCGTCAATAATGAGTTGGAACGCGCTCATATAGTCTCGAAAGATGGCCTATATTATATTTTCTGGGTTACCCAGGCGGGCACATTCAATCCCGAAGGGCCGATTGGGCCCACTGGGCTTTACGGGATGGTGTCGGACAGTCTTTTTGGCGAATATGAACCGCTGAACGGCAGCGGCCTCGTCTTGGCCAATCCGCCCGAAGAACCCATGCAAAGCTATAGCTGGCATGTCACGGCAGAGCTTTTGGTTAGTAGCTTTGTCGATCATTGGGGACTGAAAGGTCGCAGCCTCGCAAACAACCCGCAGCTGGCGGCCGAAAGTTTCGGTGGAACGCCGGCCCCGTTCGTAACACTCATGCTCGAGGGCAATCGCGCCGGTCTGCGCCGCGAATTGGTTCATGTTGATTGATGGACGGCGGATGTTAGGCGCTATCGAAGCCGGCGGAACCAAATTCGTTGCCGCGATTGGCCGCGGCCATGATGATATTGTGGCACAGGTGCAAATAGCGACGACGACCCCTGACGAAACGCTTCAGCGCACAATTGACTGGTTTCGTGCCAAGGGTGAAATTGCAGGTCTTGGCCTTGCGTCCTTTGGACCGGTCGATCTCGATCCCTCTTCGCCAGAATGGGGATATATCATCAATACCCCTAAAGCAGGTTGGGGGCAGACCAGCATCGCCGCGCGTCTCGGTGATGCACTGGGCTGCCCCGTGGGTCTTGATACGGATGTGAATGCCGCGGTTATCGGCGAGCATCTTTACGGTGCAGCCCAAGGCTGCGACGTTGCCATTTACGTCACAATAGGAACTGGTATTGGCGGCGGCGCGGTGATTAACGACGATACGGTGAAGGGCAGCCGCCATCCGGAAATGGGTCATATCCTGCCGCGTCGCCACCCGCAGGACATCGATTTCGCGGGCATCTGCCCTGTTCATGGGGATTGCGTAGAGGGGCTAGCGTCCGGCCCTGCAATTAAGGCCCGCTGGGGCGCTTCTCTCTCCGAATTGGCACCGGACCATGTCGCGCATGACATCATTGCCGATTATCTCGCCCAACTGTGCCAGACCCAAATTGCACTTTATTCTCCGCAGCGCATTATTTTGGGCGGCGGGGTGATGCAAACCGCGGGGCTTCTCGATAAGATAAGAGAACACGCCACACAGCGTGTGGGCAGCTATTTTGGCGTCGATGCCGGCGCGATCATCACGCCGCCGGGCCTTGGCACACGTTCCGGCATTGCGGGTGCCTTTGAACTTGCGAAAAGGGCTGTGAATGGCAAAAAATGATGCAGGCAGTGCCGTAGCAATCGTCATTGTCGGTGGCGGCACCGCCGGTTGGTTGACGGCGGCATTTTTGCAGAACCAGCTGCCGCACACATTGAACCGGCCCGTTGAAATCACGGTCATAGAGGCCGAAGATATTCCAACCGTCGGCGTCGGCGAAGCCACCATCCCGTCAATCCGCCAAACGCTGGCCGCATGCGGCATTGAAGAACATATCTTCCTCAAAACCTGCGGCGCGACATTCAAACATGGCATTGAGTTCATCAATTGGCGCGACGACCCCCAATTGTGCGGCGCGAATAGCTATTTCCACCCTTTTGGCGATCAAATCATGGTCGCGGGCAAGGATGCGACGTGGCAATGGCTGCAACTGTCCTTGGAACAACGCGCGCCTTATGCCGAACAATTTTCCGTGCAGGCCGAAATCGCACGGCGCGGTCAGGCGCCGAAGAATTTCAGCGACAAGCCTTATGACGGCGCGCTGGCTTACGCCTATCATCTCGATGCCGGCAAGTTGGCGACATATCTAAAATCACACAGCAAGGCGCGCGGCGTTTGCCACAAAGTTCAAAAAGTCATCCAAATTGACCGGGATTTTGAGGACATCCGCGCATTGCACCTCGACAATAAGGAGCGGATCGAAGCCGACCTGTTCATCGATTGCACCGGCTTTGCGGCACGGTTGATCAATTCAGACCAACAGAACATATTCAACAGCCTTTCCGACACCTTGTTCGTGGATCGCGCCATTGTGACGCGGGTGCCGAATGATAGCCTTGCCGACGTCATCGGTTACACAAAGTCTACGGCGCAAAGTGCGGGTTGGATCTGGGACATCGCGCTTCAGGATCGCCGCGGCGTGGGCCATGTCTACAGCTCGCGCTATCTAGATGATGATGCTGCAAAGGCCGAGCTCGCCGCCTATGTGCAGCAACCGGTTGATATGTTGGAATCACGGCGGCTGGATATGCGGATCGGCTATCATGACCAACAATGGCGCGGAAATAGCGTTGCCATTGGGCTGTCGAGCGGCTTTCTGGAACCGCTGGAGTCGACCGGAATTTACCTCATTGAAATGGCCAATTGGGCTATGCTTGAATTTGTGCCGCGTTACTTGGGCGGGGCACAGCCCCAATCCAGCTACAACCGGATCCTGCATAATCATTACAACAACATCGCTGACTTCCTGAAGATGCATTACTGTCTGTCCAACCGCCGGGACACGGCCTTTTGGCGGGACAATTGCGATCCCAGAACAATTCCGGCCTCGTTGCAGGCCAATCTGGCAACATGGAAATCAGCGGTGCCCAGCATCTATGATTTTCACAGCACGACCCAGTGCTTTTCCGCCACGAATTACAAATTCGTTCTCTATGGTATGGGATGGGGCAAAGCAGCGATACCGGCGTCTGAACCCAGCGCGTCAATACAGGCCATGCTGGGGGAACTTACCCAACGGCGGAGCAAGCTGCGTGATTTTGTGCTACGCGATACAGTGGCCAACAGCAGCTATTTTGAAGCGCTACAAGAGCTTTAGTCCGTCATCCACTGCGCGGCCGGCGACATAACGCGCGCGCGCAAACAAAAACGGCGCCCGCACAAAGCAGGCGCCGTTTCTCGTGTCTTCTTAATTAGAATTTGAAGCGGACATTTGCGGCCATTGTGCGCCCCTGAATGGAACGACCGATGGTGACCGTGTTCGGCGCGCCCGCGAACAGCGATTCACGTCCGTCATTCGCAGATTCCGTGATACCCGCCTTGTCGAACAAGTTGTTCACGTTGAGCGAGAATTCCAGATTATCGGTCAGGTTCACCGCACCTGTGAGATGCACAACCGAATATCCCTTTTGGGTCAGCGTATTGGCATCATTCGCAAAGCTGTCGCCTGTACCAATCCAGCTGGCCGAAAGGCGGACCTGATCCAAATTCACGCTTGGCGTTACGGCCCAGATTAAACGGGCCTGACGCTGCGGCTGGTTCCCGATGAGCGCGCTGTTCGCCACACCTGCAGAATTGCGGGCGTCGGTGATTGCAGCATCGGTATAGGTCGCTGTCGCGTACAGATCGAATATGCCGTTCTTATAGAAAGCCTCGAGCTCAAGGCCTTTGGCGTCATATTTGCGGATCTGGCCGGTTGGCGGCGTAATCGTGATATTCGATTCTTCGGTCGTCGACTTGAACAATGTCCCGTAAACATCCAGCTTGCCGCCACCCAATTCAAGATCTTGCGCCTTAAAGCCGATTTCATACTGGTCGACCTTGTCGACATACGCGCCTTCTGCGCCAGCCAATAAGGCACCGCTTGTGTCGCGCACACCAAAATCCAAAGCGCGATCAAAGTTGAAGGATGCACCGCTGGATGCTCGGCCAAAGATCGAGAAGTTGTCGCCAACCAGGTAATTGGCACCCAACGACCATGCGAGGTTGTTCGCGGTGAGATCGGCCCGTGCATCGGCTACGCCGGTGTTCAGCGAAACCGTTGCTTCTGATCCGGTGATCCGTCCATCGCCATTGACGTCAAACGGTGCACCTGCGCCGGCTGTCCTGATGCCATTCTGGCGCATATTGTCATAACGAACGCTGGCATCGACGCTCAGATCGCCCGTTTTCACGGCCAACGCCGCAAAAGGCGAGCTTACTTGTGCTTCAAGATCATAATTGCGGTTCGAACCGTCCCAACCAAAAGCCTGGTTAACGCCGGCGATGCCATTGATCGATCCGGGAACGCTGATAAGCGCGGCATCATTTTCGGTCGTCGTAACAAGCCGCGTCCAATGCCAATCCTGCTTGAAATTTTGGTGCATGAAGAAATGCCCGACAGCGACATCAACGGTCGAGTTGCCCATTTCGAAGGTCTTCGACAGACGCGCGTCATTTGCAAAGTTGCTTAGGTCGTCGAGGTTGACGTCAAAGACTGCTACTTCCGTTGCAAAACCGTTAGGCAGGTTTCCTGCTGTCACAGCCGTGCCTGCGCGCGACCCATTGAAATAGGTCGCACCCGCCAGCGAAGCCGCATTCAAAGCGCCATAGCTAAAGAAGCCCAGAAACTGACCCGATATATCCTGATAGCGCGACTTGGTCGACAATTCGATACCACCACCAAGATCAAAATTGGTTTCAAGACCAATGGACTTCACTTTATGATGCAGACCATCAGCTGTATCATAAGGCTCCAACTGGTTGCGTCCGTTTACGGCCAAACCATTGCGGGTCAGATTGCTGTAAAGACTATGGTTGGCAGCGCTGAAATTGCCGAGGCTGGTGCCAACGACGCCGCTGCTGGCATCCCCCGTGCGCGAAACGAGCTGCGGGAAATAGGCCTGCTCTTTCTTGTCGATGACTTTACCCGTCAACCGGACATAGCCATCGTCAAATTCTTTGGTCACGCTCAAGCGAATTTGGCCACCTGAAACAGGATCATATCCGGAGTTGCGATAGTCACCACCCTGTTGGAAGTGCCCGCCGACGTGGAAATACAGGTCGTCTGCAAGGTTCGCCCCATATTCGGCGTCAACGCGATAATCATTATGGTCAAGGCCAATGCCGAAGCCAAGAGAACCGCCGCCATTTTTGCCAGTCTTGCCGATCAGGTTGATAATGCCACCAGGGCCATTGGTGGTGAGTGTCGAGGCCGTGCCGCCACGAACCGATTCCACACGCGCCAAAGTCGTGTCTGATTTGTAGAAGCCATCGGCTGGCGCAAAAAGATGATCGCCGAACAGCAGGATGGGCAGGCCGTCTTCTTGAAGCGACAGGAATTTCGCGCCGCCGGTGGAAATCGGAATACCGCGCACGTTGATATTGGAGTTACCACCACCCGACGAACTCTCTGAACGGATGCCGGGCAGCTGACGGAAAACTTCTGCAAGGTTGGTCGGATTGCTGTCTGCGATGGTATCCGCGCTCAAGGATGAAACGGAAATCGATGTGTCGATTTTGTTTTGGCCCGCGGACGAAATCACGCCGGTGACAACAATGGCATCATTTTCTGCAGCCACTTCCTCGGGCTGCACGGTTTGTGCATAGGCACTCGCGCTAAAAAAGGCTGTGGTAGCCACTGATGTCATCAAGACGCGATGGATCAACTTCATCTAAGATATCCTCCCTAATTCGCCATTCATTTTGGCACAATTATTCACATTGTTCCTTATCGATATGCTTAAAAACAAACGATTGCAATATAAAAATACAACCGATTGCAAAGATCGCTAATAGGTGAATGAATGTGGAAATACCCTATATATTACAGAGTTTTATGTGATCTTGTAGGAGAGAAGAAAAATCACATCCTACGCGCGTCGCTGGATGCCCGTGGTTTTGAAATTAGCCGCCGACCGTGCTGCTGCGAATCACAAGCTTTGTCGGCGTCAAGGTCGCCCGGACAGGATTACCCGCAATCTTGTCGATAAGCGTATTGACCAGTATTTCGCCACCCAATGTGATGTTCTGATCAATGGTGGTCAAGCCGGGAGAAAACATGGCGGCCTGCCCAATATTGTCATATCCCACGACAGCGACATCTTCGGGTACCCGAAGCCCTTTGGACTGCAAAGCATGGATTGCGGCAATGGCCAACACGTCGGACGCCGCAAAAATGGCATCAAAGCTTTGGGCACCTTCACACAACCCCAGCGTTTGACGATAGGCTTCATGCCCATCAAAGGACGATCGTACATGCATCACGGAAGGGTCGGCCCCGTCACCATTCCAAACGGACATCAAGCCATTGTAGCGCAACTCGACCTCGGGAAGGTCTATGTCCCCCAGGAACACGACCCTGTGACGGCCGATATTCTTGAGATGCTCTCCGACAAGTCGCCCGCCTTCGAAATTATCGCTGCCAACCAGCGTATAGTCTGCCGCCTCGATCATGCCGCCCCACACCACAACACGGTCGGCGGCATCACCCAATGACCGCAATCTTTCAATGCGCCCGGCTTGCCCGATAACAATTAAGCCATCTGCCTTTCCGGACAAGAGCAAGCGCCGCTCGGCGATTTCCGACGGACTATTGGGCAGGTTGATGATAAGATCATAATCAAATTTTGCCGCCGCCTGAGACACAGCAGCGATCATTTCCAGAAAGAACGGATCGGAAAGATTTTGGTGAGAACCCGGGTAAACGGGGATCACGATACCCAATGTCTGGCTGGATTGCTTGCGCAGATTTCGCGCCCGGGCGTTGATCGCATAGCCGGTTTCATGCGCAAGCTTCAGAATATGATCTTTGGTTTTGCCATTGACCAAAGGGCTGCCATTCAGCGCGCGGGAAACCGTGGAAATGTCAACGCCAGACAATTTCGCAAGGCCACTCATTGTCATCCGGCCCTGATTAGCCATCCGCTTCATTCACCCTTTTATCTTGCGAAAATTCGCTGAACCGTTCTTTTGCATGATGCAAAGAAAATCTTCGCTTACACTTACCCACCAAAGGACTTTCTTTCAACCGGCGCCCGATTGCCTGCCTTGATGAACAATGTGGCCGCCGCCCCCATTATCATCAGCACGCCGCCCAACAACAACACATTCCGCGGATCTCCACCGAGTAACGGTCGATAGATCAATGGCATTGTGAGCGACTGGATCAACATCGGTATCACGATGAACATGTTGAAAATGCCCATATATGTTCCCGTCCGATCCGCTGGAATGCAATCGGCTAACATGACATAGGTGTTGCCCATCATCCCGGCCCAGCCGATGCCGATACCGATCATCAATACGAAAAGCGCCGAAGGCGTGTCTGCCCCCGGTAACAGCAACATGGCGATGCCCGATGCTACCAAACAAATGGCATGCGTCAGGCGCGCGCCAAATCGCGCTACAATGGGAATCAGCAGCAAGGCGCCCAGAAAGGCGATGAAATTATACAAAGCCCCGGCCTGCTGCGCCGTGAGCGTTGCGTCGCGAAAGGCCGCGCTTGTTGGATCGCTCGTGTCATAAATCGAGCGGCCCACGGCAAAGCTGATATATTGCCAATACGCGAACATCGCATACCATTGGCATAGCATGGCAACGGCCAATTGCCGCATCGGCTTTGGCATATCGCGTATAGCATCGACGATTTCCATCATCGTTGCCTTCACCGTCATCGGCTTGGCATCGATGGCTGCTTTTTCCGCATCGGTCAAAGGCAGCTCGGGGACACGCCAGAACGACCAAATAATCGTCGAAATAGACAGGATCGCGCCGATAATGAAAGCGATGCGGACAATGACCGGAATGCCGTTATCGTCGAGCACATCTTTGGCGACAAACGATGTCAGCAAGGTCGGCGCCAAATAGGACAGCGTTTGCGCTAGTCCGGTAAAGGCGCTTTGGGTCAGGAAGCCTACGGCACGTTGCTCCGGCACTAATCGGTCGGCGACATAGGCGCGATAGGGTTCCATCGTAATATTATTGCCAGCATCTAATATCCAGAGCAGCGACGCCGCCATCCAGAGGGCCGCACTGTACGGCATTAGAAACAGGCAGATGGTGCAGAGGATCGCACCAATGAGGAAATAAGGCGTTCGGCGGCCATAACGCGAATTGGTCCGGTCACTCATTGCCCCCACAATCGGCTGAATGATGAGGCCCGTCATCGGCCCTGCGAGCCAAAGCAGTGGCATTGTCGCCTCGTCCGCCCCAAGGAAGCCGTATATTGGGCCCATATTGGCCTGTTGCAGACCAAAACTGAACTGCAGGCCAAAAAAGCCAATGTTCATCTCAATGATTCTCAGGAGCGACAATCGCGGTTTGCCAGCGATTTGCATGTGATATCCTCCCCTAAATTCTGATCTATGGACAAGATATTTGCATAGTTTGCGAAGGCATGCAATCGTTTGTATTACTTTTACGTCGCTGCAGATTTCCCAATTTTCAGTTGGGAAAAAACACAATGCTTCTCGGCGTGAATAAATCGATAGCTGTCGTTTGGCATGGCGAATGTTCGGATCCTGTTCGGATTTGCGGGAGAATGTTCGAATCCCTTCGCCGCTCCAGTTTTTCAATGCTTTAGGTGATAGCGTCTTTGCTACTCAAAGCGGAACCTAAGTAAAACAACCAATTGCGGTCGCTACCCCAACCGATTGGGCGTAGGATCCCCTCTTTCTGCAATCAATTGCTGGCGCGCTTCGCCGAGGCATTGTTTATAAATCGCGGCTATGTCATCTCTGGAGCGAGCGGTATTTTTAGCAACCAAATTAAGCAAGTCATCACTGCCTCGCGCAGCAATCTCGCCCACTAACGTCTCTTCATTTAAGCCGACCTTTTGAGCAAAAAGGCGCGTCGCCCGGACACGCTGCAAAAATTCGAAATTCATGAGCCGTTCCGACTCGAACTCCTCTTTTTTTCGCATTGCCAGGCCAAGGTCCCAAACCATGGCCTTAATATAATAGGATATTTGCGCGCCTCAACTGAATATCCGCTTTCCAGCCAAACGGATTGACGGACCGCGCAGCAATCTATTTCGTGCGCGCCAAGTCTGCCAAAACTCTGCTAACCTGATTTGTATTTCGGTCATCACCGGCATAGCCTGCCTGCATTGGCGATACGGCAATGCAGCTAAGATGGAGAAAAGATTCATCCTGTAATTGGTCAGCTGATGGCTTGGCCGGATTTTGACCGAGTAATAAGCCCGGCAAAGCAGGAATATCCATTTTGTACGTCCGCGCCATTTCCTTCATTTCAGGCGATGCGCTAGCCGCCATATTTTCGGAAAAGGTGAGGGTGTAGGCGTTATAGGTGCCTATTTTCGAAGCGCAGAATTTAGCGCCCTTTGCTTCATTAGGGAAATTGACGTTCAGCGGTAATCCAGCTGGAAGCACCCGACCGCCCTTTGATGCGGCGTCCAAAGCGCGCACCAGATCTGCACTTTTTTCCGCAACGATGGTCGACTGCGCGTTCTCCAAATCGGGGCCAGCGCTGTTTTGCCCTGCACTTAAGGCAATTGCTGGCAGCCCGCGCAAGGCTGCAAATTGCGCTGCGCTGATCGTACCGCTGCTGATAGCAATAGCCCCGACATTTTGTCCTTCATTGGGACCGGAGAGTACGAGATCAGGTGCCTTCCCCCAACGCTTCATGGCGACGATATCCAACCCATATAGCACCGCCATAACCGGTGTTGAGTTGACGTAATAGAAATCACTCCCCAACCCTTCACGCGTCATCGGACCCGCACCGGACGCACCAGGGTGTGCCGCGTTGTTGCGGCAGGCGGACTCCAGCGGAGTGAGCGGGCGCAACCCTAAAGCTGCGCCCATCCCACTTTGGTTCTGGCAGGGAACCGATACGATCACATCGTGGCCGTCCGCTTTTAAAGCCTTATACAGCGCGACCACATTGCTGGTGAGACCATCATCATTGGTAATGACGATATTGCGTGCTTCAGCAGCAACTGGTGCCGTGAAAGCCAAAAATGCTGCAGTGGCAAAAAGGTAACGCATATCGATTCCCCTTGGGTTTATAAGTTAGAGCGCAGACCGAAGGTCATTGCTCTAACCCTTACATTTTGAACTTAGCTTCGACGCCAAAGGTTCTGGGTTCGTTGAAGAAGCCCTGTACGCCTGAGCGTGGCGCGCCAGCTTTGTAGAACAGATGCTCTTGATTGAACAGGTTCCGTGCCCAAACAGCGACGGTGAGTTTTGCATCTGATGCGCCTATATCGATGTCGGCAAAAGCGATGCGACCGTTAAAGATCAGCGCTTTTTCACCTTTTGGCTGCGCATACCGCACGTCACGGGTGACGGGGTCAAACTCGGGATCACTATAGTTGCCGTAAAAGCCATCATTGAAGTTACCATCAAGATGTGCCTGGATCGTAAAATCTTTTAACGGCAGTTCATAATCGATCGACGCGCTTGCTGTATTTTCAGGCGTATAAACCTGATAAATGGGGATCGGAACCGTAATGAATACGTTCCCGGGTTGTGGGAACGGATTAAGCGTCGCCGGGATTTTGACGCTGTTATAAGCATAGCTTGCCGACAGCGTTAGCCCCGTAACAGGGGCCAAGTTGAATTCCGCTTCAAAGCCTTTCAACTTACCCGTGCCCGGGGCATTCACCGTGTCGGAAGTGGTGCGTGTTGTGGCAACGCGGACGCCGTTGACGATATCTTCATACAGGCCGAAAAAGTCGAGCTGGATGGATTTATAATCGCCTTGATAGGCAGCAACATTAAGCCGCGCGCGCCCATCGAGAAATTCGGCTTTGGCACCAATTTCAAACATTGAAACGGTTTCAGGATTAAATGCCGCATAACTGAGCGAGCGCGAGTTTGCGCCGCCCGATTTGTAACCGGTGCTCCACTTTCCGTAAATAAGGACATCTTCAGCCGCATCGAAGGACAGGTTTACCAACGGGTCAAAACGCGACCACGCGGCGTCCAGCGGGACTGGCTGGGTAACATTGACACCATTGATGGGGATGGTTGGCGTCGTGCCGTTAATAGTGAAAAGCTCGCCTACCTTTTCATCCCGCGTCCAACGTCCACCAAGGGTTAGATGGAAAACATCATTGGCAACTGGCGGCGTGTAGGTTGCTTGGCCATACACACCCATGCTTGTCGTTTCAACGCGGCTGGCACGCTGAACAATTTGTGTCGCATAATCGATTTGCCGGACGGTGATGGCCGTTCCATCAACGTCGGTGAATTGCAGAGTGTTGAACGCTTTTGCGCTATCCTCTGCATTCTCCCGATAATAAAGCGCGCCTGCCGCAAATTTCAAGCGCTTGAAATCTCCAATAACTTGAAATTCCTGGCTGATTTGATCTTGGGCAAATGGTGCCAGACTGTAACGGCCAAACTGAAAGCCCACAAAGCTGGCGGTGGGATTTGCGGTTGTCCGTGGTTGCTGGAGCGACACGATATTGATGGCGTTGTCATATTGTGACTGCGACATATCGCGATACGACGATATGGACTTTAAAGTCAGATTGTCGGTCACATCCCAGTTCAAACCTACGCGAACGCCCTGTGTGTCTCCGACGCTTGCTTCTTGCGGCATACCAACCGGTGTGCTCGATGCGCGCCGTGGCTGCACGATTGGCAAGTTAGCAAGTCGGTTGGGTAAAATCGCCGGTGAGGTAGCTGTCGCAGGAGCGCCTACAGGGGCCTCTACCAATTGCAGATAGTTTGTGCTTGTGGCGTCGCGCGCGATATCGAAAGCTAAATTGGCCGTAAAATTGGTTGACGGTTTCCATTGTGCCTCTGCACGGAAACCGCGCTTATCGAAGCTTGCGTAATCCAGTGCGTCTGGGAACGGGTTCTTCACGAAACCATCACGCTTTGTCATAATTCCGTCGAATTTGAGGCTGACGTTATTTGTCTCGGGCAAGTCAAGATGCGCTTCGGCTCTGTAGCTTCCGTAATTGCCAAAGCCTAAGGTTGCATCCAGGCCAAATTCGCCGCTCGGTCTTTTAGTGACAATGTTTACCGCGCCACCTTCCGTGTTGCGTCCAAACAGCGTTCCTTGCGGTCCTTTAAGAACTTCGATGTTCTCAACATCGTATAGTGCGGTTCCCAAGCCTTGGGCACGACCCATGTACACGCCGTCGATATAGACACCGACGCCTTGATCGCGGGCTGGTTGGTTGCTGTCTGACAAAACGCCAACGCCGCGCACGTTGATGATAAGCGCTCCTGGACGGGAAAAAAATGGTGCGACGCGCAGTGACGGAATGGCGCCATCACCTAAATCAAGAAGTGATTGGATATGACGGTTTTCAATGCCCTCACTGCCCAATACGGATATCGAGATGGGAACATCCTGCAGATTTTCGGTGCGCTTTTGCGCGGTCACGACGATATCGGTCAAGCCAGCGCTATCTTCGTCGGCGGCTTCTTGCGCCATCGCGGCGCTGGTTGAGCAAACAGCCAAAATCGCTGCTACTGATACGGTGGCAAACTTGTTAACGCTTCGTTTGGCAGATTTCGAAATAAACAACATAAATATCACCCCAAAAGTTCGAGGACGGATTAGTTCAACGAAATGGCTGCATCATTGTAGAAATATTTCAAATCTCTGACGGTTATTGATATTTGTGTCATGTAAATGCAAAGCTGGCATTGTGAAATTGGTGACAAATGCCGCTGCACCGCATTTGTCTGGAAACCTGTGGTGTGGACACCGTTCGCCGGCGTTCCAATTGGTGCAGTTCACCGCTTGACGATGCCGCGTGCATCTTCGGCAAATTGTTTTGCGCTATCTTCGTCTTTTAGCAGGTTTTTGCTTTCAACGGGAATGGTTATACCTTTCTGCAATCCCGGCTTCACCTTCATAGCATTGAGCCAGCGATCGAGATTTTCCAACCCATCGCGCGAGACGCCTGACCATTTATAGGTCCTTACCCAGCACCAATTGGCTATGTCTGCGATGGAATAATCATCGCCCAACCATTCGCTCTCGCTCAACCGCCGGTCAAGTACTTCGAAAAGCCGGCGGCATTCATTCTGGTAACGATCAATTGCTGCCGGAATCTTCTCTGGAAAATAACGGAAAAACACATTTGCTTGCCCCATCATCGGTCCGATGCCTCCCATCTGGAACATCAGCCATGCCATTACTTTTGCGCGCGCTTTGCTGTCCGTCGGCAAAAGTCTCCCTGCCTTTTCGGCAAGATAAATCATGATTGCCCCGGATTCGAAGATGGCGAGATTGTCATTGTCCCTGTCTACTATCACCGGGATACGGCCATTCGGGTTCATGGCGAGAAACGCGTCTGTCTTCTGCCCACCTTCCATCAAATTGATCGGATGAACCGCATAAGGGATGTTGAGTTCCTCCAAAGTGCATGAGGCCTTGTGACCGTTGGGCGTTGGCGAGGTGTAGAGATCGATCATGCTGGTATTGCTCCTAAAGCAATGAAATTGTGTCGTTGGATATGATTATCGGAGAAATAGTTCGGACTATTTGCGTTTGCCTTACAGCCCCATAACAATTGCTTTGGCAAAGGCGGGGCGCTCGCTGATCCGCTGCACATAGGCTCTCAAATTGGGCATTTCTTGTGGAATGCAGCCCAGCCGATTGCTCATGAAAGCGGCATGGCCGAGCATAATATCTGCACCTGAGAAATCGCCGATCAGATAATCCTTGCCGGCAAGCGTTTCATCGACCGGCTGCCACGCCCGGGTCAGCAATTTGCGTGCCTGCTCCATGACGGTTTCGTCGCGGCGGTCGGGCGGGAGAAGCAGCGTGTGAACGACAATCGTATTGACGGGAGGCATCACCATGCCTTCGCAATAATGAAACCATTGGAGATAAGGGGCAAAGTAAGGACTATCGACCGCGGGCTTCAACCCGCCATTTTTGTGCCGTTCGAGGATATAGTCGACAATGGCACCGGATTCGAAAATCGATACTTCACCGTCGTCGAGAACCGGGACACGGCCTAATGGATGACGGGCGCGATGTTCGTCGGATTTGAGATCCTTGGGATGAAACGCCATCAGATTCAACTCGTAGGGCAGCGCCAACTCTTCAAGCAGCCAGCTGATCCGGCTTGCGCGGCTATTCGGTGCAAAGTGTAGTTTCAGACCCATTATTACATCTCCCGATCAGATTTTTTCGACGCCAGGATGTGCAACGTCGAATCCGTTAGTTTTCCTTGCAATTGTCTATTGGCATAAATATGCCAATAGACGCAACAGATGGAGACAATGATGAAACGGATTGCGATCGGGTTGTTGATTGTGCTGGCGATAGCAGGCCTCGCCGCTATTCTGTTTCAAAAGCAGATTGGCCAATTTGTGGTCCAACGCGTGGCGCAGCAACTGGCGAACCGCAATCAATTGCCCAACCTAGGCGATGGATTGCATATAGGGCTTTGTGGCACAGGCTCGCCAATGCCCAATCCGCAGCGTGCCGGTCCTTGCAATATCGTTGTAGCGGGGAACCAAGTGTTCGTGGTCGACATGGGCGAAAACGGCAATCGCAACCTCAACCTAATGGGCATTAGTGCCGCTGATGTTGATGGCTTGTTGCTCACCCACTTCCATTCGGACCACATCGATGGAATTGGTCCGTTGATGCTGTTTCATTGGACCCGGGGCGCAAGTAAAGCGCCGCTGCCAGTCTACGGTCCCGAAGGCGTCGATCACGTGGTGGCGGGCTTTAACGCTGCTTACGCTCTTGATGACAGTTATCGCATCGCCCATCATGGCGAAAAAATCGTACCCAGCAGTGGTGGCGGAGCCGAGGCAAGACCATTTTCCATAGAGGGCGAAACTGCGATTGTTCTAAAACGCGGCGGCCTTACCGTAACGGCCTTTAAGGTGGATCATGATCCCATCAAGCCTGCAGTAGGTTATAGATTTGACTATAAGGAGCGTTCAGTTTGTATCAGCGGAGACGCTGCCAAATCTGAAAATCTAATCGCAGCGTGTAAAGGCGCAGACATCATCGTGCACGATGCATTGCAACCCAATTTGGTAAAGGAAATGCAAGCCGCCTTCACCGCCGCCGACAATGCTAATACCGCCAAAATCTTTGGCGACATTCAGGATTACCACGCCTCGCCCGAACAGGCGGCCGAAAGCGCGAAAGCAGCTGGAGCACAAATGCTGGTGCTTTCCCACCTCGTTCCTCCGCTGCCGCTGTCGTATCTCTACCCTGCGTTTTTAGGTGATGCCGAAAATCGGTTCGATGGCCGCATCATTGTGGGAGAGGATGGCATGCTGTTTTCGTTGCCACCCAAGAGCAAAGCGATTGAGCGTCGAAATCTCATGTGACAGGAGCCAGTCTCTCCACGATGTCGCCCACAAGCTGTTTGATTGCAGCAATAGTTTGCTCCGCGGACAGCTCTTCATCCTGTCTGAGAAGACGCCAGCTATCGAAGCTGCAAGCAATCAAAATCTCGCGTCCTGCCTTGGTTGAAGTCTTCAATTCAATAGGTAGAACAGCATCAAGCATGCGCTTTTCTGCGGCATATAGGCGGCGATATTTTGTTGCAACGAAGGGAGAGCGATAGCGTTGCATGACTGCGGAAATACGAAATATTGCTGCAGCCTCATTGATAGCGCAACGCCGTTCAATCAGCTCTGTCAGTTGGTCCTTCCAGTTATCAGACTTGAATGGCGCGGCAAGCAAGGGCTGGTAGGCGGCGACGAGCAAATCGTCGATTGCATTGAGGATCGCGTCCTTTTCCTCAAAATGGCGAAATACTGTGCGCAGACTGATTCCGGTCCGGTCGGCAACGGTGGTTGCGCTCGGATCTGGATCACCTTCAGCTACTAGTTCGACGATCGCTTTGATGATCCGCGATCTACTCACGAAGCTGCGGGCCCGGCGACCATCTGCCACCGGCTCAGCGGCCTCCATCGCTCTCCTAATTGCTTGTGCAGCGCTGTTCATAATCACCCATTGCCTATTCGGCAAAGCTCTTGCCAAAGATCCTTCGAAAATTCCAGACTGTTGCACTCACAATTTGGCGCGTCGGCGGATTTCAGCAGCCACCAGCCACAAGCGATCCTGTCCCCAGACGCACAACTCCGGCTCACCAGCACCGCCGTGGAGGCGATAGCTGGGAACGCCCCAAAGACCTAACTCTTCGGTCATCTCGATCTGATACCGCGCAGTTTCTAATTTCCAACCGTCTGACCCGAGATGACGCTGCGCCTCTTTCCAATCCAAGCCAGCAAGTTCGACCGCTTTCCGCAATCCATTTTTTCGGTGAAGCCCTTCGCCTTGCGTCCAAGCCAAGCGCAACGCTGATGACATCAAGGCGATATCCTTTCCCTGTTCCCTGGCCCATGAGAACAGCGAATAAATTTTGCGCGTCGGCTCGCCAATCGGAGAGATTGCTGGTCCAAATTCGCGCCCCAGATGCTCAGCTTCGCGTTTGGTATCGGACAATATATACATGCCCTTTTGACGCGTAGCAGGCACACCGCGCATGATCATAGGTAGAACTGGCTTGTGATTGAGAATGATGCCGCATTCTCTGGCCATGGCTATGGTACGGTCAAAGATGATTGAGGTGTAGGGTGAGTTGAGCGAAGGGTAAAAATCGAGTGTCAATTGGCTGGCGTCAGCCCCGCTGACATCAATATCCGGGCGCGGACAGATAAAGGGCAGCGCGGGATCTAAGCACGCACCGACATCGCGCAACCATTGCTCAAGGTAAAACAGGCGGTCGACGCCCCAAAACCATTCTCCGCCATAATAGAACATCGCGCCTGAATAGTGCCCCAGTTTCGACAACCGCGCGCTGCCTATGTCCAGCGCTGCCTCAACCGGAACGACATCCCCGCGATCGTTCATTTCAGAAGGGCGTTGCAAACCATAATATGGAGCAATCAACTCAGCATCGCGGTGCGCCCATGTACTCAGCTTGTCCTGTTCGGGCTGGTTCTTGCCCCCGCTAGCGCGGATTTGATGGATAACGAGTTCGATGTCATATCGGGCTTTCAGAGTGTCCAGCACTTGCTGTGCGAGATGTGAATAGGGGTCGTCATGCTGGTGAAAATATTCGACCCGGTGCGGCGCACCCGATTTCACCCTCTCCTTTTCAAATTTCGCACGTCGCTTGGCCCGATGCACGGGATTTATAAGGCGATTGCCAAAATAGCCCATCAAGTGGCGCAGCCACGTTGGCGGATCGGTCATCATCCGCCCATTCGGATTGTTTGCAGGCTCCGGTTGAAGGCTCACAGGCGGTACTCCTTAGAATGGATGCGATCCATTTGCTCTTTTCCGAGCATAACATAGTCGGGTTTGCCGGGCTCAAGAAACCATATAGGATCATTGACCTTTGCGAGATCGAAACCTTCTTTGACCAAGGTTAGTTTTAACAGCTTCATCGTTCCAGTCGTTTCAGCTTCTGGTTGAATGCGCAGGAACAGCGGCACGGCATAGGATGGCAAGCTTGCTTTCAGATGGTTGGCCAGCCCTTCGATCCGGAAGCTATCGTCGACAGTCATTGCCACCATTCCTGCGCGGCCATCGGCACCGGGCACCTCAACACCATAAGCGTTGGCAAGCTGCACTCCGGGAAATTTCGAAACCGCATCGCTAACATCGTTGGTCGCAACATTCTCTCCTTTCCAACGGAAGGTGTCGCCGATGCGGTCGACAAAATAGACATAGCCGTCCTTGTCACGTCGCATTAGGTCGCCGGTTCGGAACCAGCGATCGCCCTTTTCGAATACATCGGACAGGATCTTCGCAGCAGTCGCGTTTTTGTCGTGATAGCCTTCAAATGCGGTGGTTCCACTTGTGCCAATCTTACCCAGCGCCTCACCCGGTTCATCAACATCAGCTTTAATGCAGAAACCGTCTGGGCCTCGCACTGGTTTTTCATCAGCGACATCAAATTTGACGAATGCGATCCCCATCTTGGCACCAAGCCAGGGTGGCAGACGGCCAATTGCCCCAACCTTTCCGTTCAAATTGATGAGCGCGACATTACCCTCGGTCGAGCCATAAAATTCATACATATTTGGCACGCCGAACCGCTCGACAAAGGGCTGCCACACTTCCCCGCGCATGCCGTTGCCGAAACCAGCGATTACCTTGTGGGCTCGCTCGCGGGGATGTTGCGGGGAATTCAAGAGGTAGCGGCAAAGTTCCCCGATATAGACGAATTTGGTTGCGCCATGTTCCACTGCGTCATCCCAAAAGGCCGATACAGATAGCTTGCGCCGCAAGATGATGGTCGCTCCATAAATCAGCGGACCTGCTGTTCCCATGCCTCCGCCGGTCGAATGATACATGGGCAGCGTATTATATATCCGGTCCTGCGCGTCGACCTTGCCCAGAATGCGTGCATAGCGGGCCATGCCGCGCAGCCGGGTGTGGGTGATTCTCGCCGCCTTCGGCAGCCCAGTGGTGCCCGAGGTGTAGATGAAAAGCGCTCCATCAGCGCCCGTGAGGTGCGCACGCCGTTCGCCGCCGGGGCGCGTTTCTGGCAAACCAGTCAGCGCCGCTTCAAAGTCCGCGCCTGACCGGCCATCAAAGTCCCATACAGCCATTGTGCGGTCATTCGCTGGATAAAGCGCGGCCACATACCCGGCCTGCTGCCCCCCTGAGATCACAGCTTTGCTCTCGACGATTGAAATGCAATGGCGCAGTCCATCGCCTTGAAGATTGGTGTTGATCAACGCCGTCACAACCCCAACTTTGGCAAGGCCGAACCAGACGGCTGGGTAGTCCGGACAATTTTCCAGCATTAGCGCCACGGTATCGCCTGGCGCAAACCCTTGCTCAAGCGCCCAATGTGCAATTCGATTGGCGCGCGCATCGAACTCTCGGTAGGTCAACTTTTGACCTTCAAAGACGAAGGCATCCTTGTCTCCGTACCGATCAACACTCGCTTCAATCTCGTCAACAATTGTTACCGGTGAATCGGGTTGCAGTTCCTTTAGCAGCTGCATCACCCCGTAAACATTTTTGATGAAGTTAACCTCTTGTCGAATCTTGCCAATCGCTTTCAGCACCACTGCTCTCTCCTCGGGTTTACTGCATGCGTGGCGACTTATCGCTTGACCTGCCACAATGTTATGGCAGAAGAGTGCCATAACTTTTTACTCAACGCAATGATGTGTGGGAATGAATATCTTCGCTAAAATATTGGAGAGACAATATGAAAACCAGACTGACTGAATTGCTCGAAATAGACACGCCCATTATCTGCGGAGGTATGATGCGGGTCGGTACAGCGGATCTCGCTGCTGCCGTTTCCAATGCAGGCGGATTAGGCGTGATGACCGCGCTGACGTGTAAAACCGCCGATGGGTTGCGCGAGGAAATTGCCCGTTGCCAATCGCTGACTAGCAAACCCTTTGCAGTCAATATAACCGTTGGCGTGGTCGCTACTCCCGTTGACTATGGCGAATATATCCGCGTGATTGTGGACAGCGGCGTCAAGTTGGTCGAGACTGCAGGTCGTTCGCCTGAACCGTTTATGGAAGCGTTCAAGGCTGCCGGAATCAAGGTGATCCACAAATGTGTCACGGTGCGCCATGCGCTGGCTGCAGAGCGTATTGGTGTTGATGTCGTCAGCATCGATGGCTTTGAATGCGCCGGCCATCCCGGCGAACATGATATTGGCGGGTTGGTTCTGTTCCCCGCCGCTGCCGATGCCCTTACCATTCCTGTGGTCGCTTCGGGCGGGATTGCTGACGGCCGCGGACTGGCAGCTGCTTTGGTGCTAGGCTGTGATGGGGTCAATATGGGCACGCGCTTCATGGCGACCAAGGAAGCTCCGATCCATCAGGGAATTAAGGACAAGATTGTCGAAATGGATGAGAACCAAACTCAAGTTATATTCCGCAGCTATCGCAACACAGCTCGCGTCTATCGCAATTCTATTTCTGAGAAAGTCGCTGAGATCGAAGCAGCTGGCGGCGGCTTCGAGGAAGTCCACAAATATGTCTCGGGCGCAAACCAGGAAATAGCCTGGAGCACTGGTGATATCGAAGCAGGGATGGTTACGGCGGGCCTTTCTGGGGCCTTCGTGCGCGATGTGCCAACCTGTCAAGAAGTGATCGACCGGATCATGGCCGATGCGAAAGAGATAATCACGGGCCGAGTAACGAAAATGTTCGCCTAGCTCTCGCCATTTTTGAGGTAAGGCAGGCAGCCAGTGCGTTCCAGCAAGGCGACGAGCTGCCTGTTCTCGGCCACGCTGGTTAGCTTGCTCCGCAACTGATCCAGCGTGGCGACCTGATATTTGAAGGTCTTCTGGCGAAAGGGCGCGCCCTTCATATTAAGACTTGTTTCCTTTTCGCCCGCTGCCCATGCAGCATGGTTGGCCGCCATCCACGGCAGAAAACGCTCTGCCACTTCGCTAATGAGGATCGGCTCCAGCGTCGGTAATAGGCTTTCTAGCGGTTCGAATTCACCTTCCACTGACGGCGTGAGCATGCGCTTTATGTAGGCAACGAGATTAGGCGCATTGGCTTCAAGATATGCGTTAGCGGTTGGGTCGGTCCAAGCCTGATGCAGATTGCACCACAGTCCGAAGTCACCAAAGCATGGCCGCTGGCCCATCAGATACGGACGCGATGCGAAATGCCCGTCCAGCATTGCCGAAAGATCGATGAAAGATTGCTGCAATTGAGGGATATTCGTTCCATTTGCGCCGGCAAAGCTAAGGCGCGGTACCATTCGGCGGACCATCAGATGCGACAGGACCGGCTTGGCTAGCGCACCCCACCATTGTCCTTCTAACCGATAGCCTGCCAGCCGGTCGCCGGTCGACTTGGCATCGGCTGGATAAAACCAGCGCTGGAAGAACATTAGCTTGTTGCACCATTCATCGCCGAATTCTTCAAACAAGCAGGACAGAAACCACAATGCAGTATCTTCAGGATGGATTGAGGGCTCCGGATATTCACCTTCGAGACGTTCGATGATGGGGGTGGAGTCCTGCATCACCTCGCCATTGGGGAGGAACAGGAGCGGGATCAGCTGAACCATTGCGTGCTCTTGAAAAAGCTTTTCATTCTTGATGCTGCGGGAGATCCATTCAAAATTGAGGCCCTTGAAATAAAAATAGGACTGCACCTTCATGCTGTAGGGCGACAGAGGCAGACCCATGAGGCGAAAGTTTTGCGTTGGCTGCGGCATAAGATGACCTTTTGAAGAATGGCTTTCGAAACGACTAGACAATTGACACTAAAATGCCAATAGTGTGTTCATATACAGCTGGTCAGGAAAACAATCATGAATATCGATTTTGCGCCAGAGCTCGAAGCATTTCGCCGCGAGGTGGCTGATTTTTTTGCTAGTGCGCCAACGCCAGCGATCCGCGAAGCAGGGCGCAAGACCACAAGCGTCTTTGCGCCCTTTAAGGAATGTATGGAGTGGCACCGGATTCTGTATGACCAAGGCTGGGTCGCACCGCATTGGCCGAAGGACTATGGAGGCACTGGATGGAGTGTTGAGCAGCGTTTCATTTTCGCAGAGGAATATCGCAAAGCCGACCTTCCGCCCTTGCTTCCACAGTCGCTGGGCATGGTCGGACCGCTTCTGATTGATCTTGGCACGCAAGCGCAAAAAGATCTTTATCTTCCCGGCATTTTGAGCGGTCAGGATTTTTGGGCGCAGGGCTATTCGGAACCCAATTCCGGCTCCGACCTGGCCTCATTGAGCTGCCGAGCAGATGCCGATGGCGATGACTATATCATCAACGGTTCGAAAATCTGGACGACCTACGCCCACCACGCCAACCGCATGTTCATGCTGGTGCGCACGAGTAACGAAGGCAAAAAGCAGCAGGGGATCACTTTCCTGTTGCTCGACCGGATGGATTATCCAGGCATGGTGGTGCGACCTATAGTTGGGCTCGACGGCTTTCCCGAGCAGTGCGAAGTATTTTTCGACAATGTACGCGTGCCTCAATCGGGCAGGGTTGGGGCAGAAAATGACGGCTGGAGTGTAGCCAAGCACCTGCTCAAGCATGAGCGCGGCGGTAGCGGCGGTGCAAGCCCCGCGCTTACACGTTATTGCGAACGCGCGCGGGCGGCAGCTGCCCAAACACCGTCTCCATTTGGCGGCATGCTCGCGGACGATCCGGTGTTTCAACGCGATGTAGGCGAACTCGAAGCTGACATTGCTTCGCTCGGACATTTCGAAAAACTGGCAATTAGCGGTCATGAAGTCGCTCAAGATCCGGCTTTTCCATCGATGAATAAGACCATCAACTCTGAACTGATTCAGCGCGCCTCAACGCTGATGATGCAAGTATCGGGCGTCGATTCGCTGGCACGGCAGCTTGAGGCTTTACGGGTCGGCTCGAATGTTGAACCACTCGGCAGTGAGTTCGATCTTGTCGCGATGCCGCTCTATCTCAATAGCCGTGCAACGACGATCTATGCCGGATCGAACGAAGTGCAACGTGACTTGATTGCACGCAGCATGGCTTCCTCTGGTGCAGGAGCCTGAGATCATGGATTTCAATTACACCGAAGAACAGCAGATGCTTCGCGACAGCGTTGGCAAATATCTGGAAAAAAATTACGATTTCGACGCCCGCCAGAAAATTGTGCGAAGCCATGCACCCTGGTCACCGGATGTCTGGCAGCAATTCGCCGGGATGGGTCTGCTAGCGCTGCCTTTTAGTCAGGAACGGGGAGGACTGGGTGGTTCAGTAACCGACTGCATCGCTTTTGCCGAACTCTTTGGTAGACACTTGGTAACCGAACCATTTACCCATTCAGTCATGCTGGCGGGTGCGGCTTTAGCTGCCGCCGATGGCACCTATGCGCAAGCCTGGCTAGACAAGTTGATCGCCGGTGAGGCTGTAATCGCCTTCGCGTATGAAGAGGGCCATGGCACACCGTCGCTTGATCTTGTCACTATGACGGCGCAGAAAACCGGCGAACGTTACGTCCTATTTGGCGAAAAGCGGTTAGTGGTTGCGGGTGGCGATGCGCAAGCGCTGGTCGTGGTCGCCCGCATGGGCGAAGGTGGCGCGCCTGCGCTGTTTCTGGTCGAGGCCGGGGCTGAGGGCATTCAGACCCGCGCCTATCCCACCATTGACGGACGCAGCACAGCCAACATCCGGTTCGATGGAGTCCGCGCCGCATTGCTGACTGGTGCTGATCAGCAACTCGATCGCATCCTTGCCAATGCCATCATCGTGCAATGCGCCGAGGCGGTTGGCGCGATGGGCGCTCTTGTAACACTCACTTCAGAATATGCGATGACCCGCAAGCAGTTCGGTATGCCTATCGCAGGCTTTCAGGCGGTTGCCCATCGGCTCGCTGATATGAAGATTGCTTATGGCAAGGCCCGCGCAACCTTGATCTATACCACCGCACTAGCTGAATCGGGAGCATTAGGGCCTCGCGACATCGCAATCTTAAAGGGGCAGACCGGTAAACTTGGACGGGCTATTGGGGAGGCGGCAATTCAAACCCATGGCGGGGTCGGCATGACCGACGAACTTAGTGTAAGCCACTATCACAAGCACTTGCTTGCCTGTGACGCAACGTTCGGCGACCACAGCTATCATTTCCGAAAAGTGGGTCAAGGTTGAGCAAAGCCGATAGAGGCGAAACATGTTTGCTTTAGCAAACGATTTTGTCGTTTCCAAACTCCTTGAACTGAAGCTCGAAACCGACTGTTCGATGCGTTTGAACGAACGGCGGCTTCCGCTACAGCATTGAACACAAAGCCTTCTGAGAAAATGCCGCTGAAAATGTTCGGATCGTGTTCGGATTTTTCAGGAACTTTATAAGCACCTGATTCATATTAGAAATTTCATCGATCCGTCACTTGCCAAGGTTGGGGTCGAGGGTTCGAATCCCTTCGCCCGCTCCAATGATTTCAATGCTTTAGGCGATAGGGCCTTCGTTGCTCAAAGCAGGCTTGCAGCCTGCGTTTTTATCAGCGTTCTGATTGGAACGCCCGCGCAAAAATCGCGGAAATTCAGTGTTTAAAAAGGCCTGGAATGAGGCATGGCCGGTGTACACGATTGGCAGTTCTCGCTTACATAGCGGCCGCTATTTTAGGTTGGCCACAGCACGGCGTCAGTTAAAAGAGGTCATCTCTCAGCTGTCGCCGACACGAGCCAAGCCTTACCCTGCATCATCACGCCTTGCCCGGCTACATAATGCCTCTGGAATAACGCGACCAAATCCGTTTCAGCTGCCGCGCGAACATCTGCACCTTGTTCCTCTAGCGCGCGACCAACCGCCATTGAAGACAGCACAAAAGATACCGCCTCGTGAGGTGTGGCATTGACGCCACCAATCGGTTGAAGTCCATTATAGGCCACTATGCTGGCTTCCGAAAAACCGCCGCTCGCAAGAATTTCGTTCAGATAGCCGAGGTCTTCAAACGCGAATGGGCCGGGCGCGCGGGGAACCGCCGGTTGTATATCGACATAGCGGCGGACGACCCCCATCATTTCCATCATCCACAAATTGTCGCGCGGTGGACCCCATACCGCCAGATCAATCCGCGCACCGGGACGCAGCAGACTGTGCAAATTTGCAAAGGCCTTATGCGGTTCGGGAAAAAACATACTGCCAAACCGCGAAAAGAGCCTGTCAAACGGGGCATCTTCTAACTGGACCGTGGCTCCATCAGCGCAAATGAACCGAATGTTGGTTACACCAGCGTCTTTGGCACGCCGCATAGACGCGGTCGTCAAGTCGGGAGAAATGTCGATGCCAACCACTTCGCCGGAAGGCGCAACAACCTTCGCTATGGCAATTGTCGTCCCGCCGCCACCGCAGCCGATATCCAGCACGCGTTCGCCGGGTTTGAAATCGGCTTGCTTAAGAAGCGCTTCACCAATGGGGGCAATCATGCCTTCAAAACATGCGAGATTGGCAAGCCATTTGGCGCCCATCTCGCCCGCCCAATCTTCGCCCTTCAATGTTTCCGGGCCGTTGTTCATCTCGGTCATTTTGGCGCCACTCCCCATTCAAACGTTTAGAGCAATACCCAACGGATAGCACTCCCGACGATCGCCAGCGCCGCGACGCTCAGCAGCCAAATGCCGAAGAACCAGCCCAATTGTTTGGCGCGCGGCATCAATGATATCCGTCGTGCCCGACTTTGCCGCGGAAGACCCAATAGGACCATGCGGTATAAGCAACGATGATCGGGACCATGATGGATGCACCGATCAACATGAAGACTTGGCTGCGATGTGGCGCCGCTGCTTCCCATATGGTGACCCGCGCCGGAATGACGTTGGGCCAAATTGAAATGCCAAGGCCAATCAGGCATAAGCCGAACAATGCGAGTGCCCAGAAGAACGGCTGCGCATCTTTGGTCTGGCGCAGGCTGCGGTAGAAAAGGAATGTCACGGCGATGGTGGCAATCGGCACTATCGCCGTTGCCAATACGCCCGGATAGCTCAACCAACGCAGATAATATTGCGCCTCAAGCGTCAGCGTGGCGAGGCTAATCACGCCAATCATCAGCAGCAAGCTAATGCCCAGTCGCCCGGCATATGTGACCGCCTGACGCTGCAATGCGCCTTCAGTTTTCCAGTTTAGCCAGCACGCGCCCAAAAGCGCATAGCCGACGACCAGCCCAAAGCCGGTCAAAATGCTAAATAGTGACAGCCATTCCCACCATCCACCTGCGTAGGAACGGCCTTCGACGGTGATACCTTGGAGCAGTGCGCCAAGCGCTATCCCTTGCGCGAAGGTGGCAATGAAAGAACCCAGCGTGAATGCACGGTCCCACAGTTCGCGATGTGCGGGGTCACGCCAGCGAAATTCGAACGCAACGCCGCGAAACACAAGGCCGAGCAGCATCGCGATCATCGGTGCATAAAGCGCAGGTAAAATGATCGCATAAGCCAGCGGGAAGGCGGCGAGCAAACCGCCGACGCCCATCACCAGCCATGTTTCGTTGCCGTCCCAGACAGGCGCGATACTGTTCATCGCGGTATCGCGGTCCTTGCCTACTTTGAAAAAGGGAAACAATATGCCGATGCCCAGATCAAATCCGTCCATGACGACATAGGCAATGATGGCAAAGCCAATGATGCTGGCCCAAATGACTGTCAGATCGATCATGCCGACGCTCCTTCCAATACCGCTGGTGCAGGTGTGATGCCTGCGCTTCGGATAGGGGCACCATCGAGCGCGCTTTCATGTGCCTCCGGTGGTTTCTTCATCAAGCGCAGCAAATACCAAATGCCCATGCCGAACACTGCGAAATACACGACGACAAAGGCGAGAAGCGAGAAAGCAACCGCGGGTGCATCCAATGGCGACGCACTATCAACGGTGCGCAGCACGCCATAGATTGTGAAGGGTTGCCGTCCAACTTCGGTCACCACCCAGCCGGCAAGCACGGCAATGAAGCCAGACGGGCCCATCAATAATGCGGCCTTATGGAGCCACGACCATTCATATAGCTGCTTTCTGGCCCGCGCGAGCAGGCTCCACATGCCGATGGCTACCATCGCCATGCCGAGACCGACCATGATCCGGAAAGCCCAAAAGACAATGCCAACCGGCGGCTCGTCTGCGTCGGGGATGGTATCAAGCCCCGCGAGCGGTGCATTCAGGTCATGCTTCAGGACCAACGACGACGCTTTGGGAATTTCGATGGCGTAATCGACCGTCCGCTCTTTGCCGTTGGGAATGCCAAACAATATCAATGGCGCGCCTTCGGGATGGCTTTGATAATGCCCCTCCATTGCCATCACTTTAGCCGGTTGATGTTCGAGCGTGTTGATGCCGTGAAAGTCACCCGCGACGACCTGAAGCGGCGCGACGATTGCCGCCATCCACATCGCCATAGAGAACATTTTGCGGGCTCCCGGATTGGCTTTGTCTTTCAACAAATGCCACGCACCAACCGCGCCCACGGCAAAGGCCGTCGTTAGATAAGCCGCAAGTAAAGTGTGGACGAGGCGGTACGGGAAGCTGGGGTTGAATATAATGGTCCACCAGCTATCACCTGGCATGAGCTGGCCATTGGCCGCAATCTCATAGCCCACCGGTGTTTGCATCCAGCTGTTCACTGACAGTATCCAGAATGCCGAAATGAAGGTGCCGATGGCGACGGCCAGCGTTGCGACAAAGTGGAGCTTGCGCCCCACCTTGTTGATGCCGAAAAGCATGACACCCAGAAAGCCAGCTTCCAAAAAGAACGCCGTCAGAACTTCATAGGCCATTAACGGCCCAATGACGGGTCCGGCCTTGTCCGAGAATGCCGACCAATTGGTGCCGAATTGGTAAGACATGACAATGCCTGAAACAACGCCCATCGCAAAAACGACGGCGAAGATTTTCAACCAATAGCGATAGAGGTTGGCGTACACACCCTTACCGGTTTTGAGCCACAACGCTTCCAGCACAGCCAGAAAGCTCGCGAGCCCAATCGAAAATGCCGGGAACAGAAAGTGGAAGCTTACGGTAAAAGCAAATTGTGCGCGGGCCAGAATTATTGCCCATTCCTGCTCAATCATCATATCAGCCCCCTTGCCATCCACAGATCGGTTGGCTTTTGCGTATCTTCTTCGCGATTGGCGATTTCCAGCACTGCCTCGAAGGCTTCATGTTGGGACAACCACACCTGCCCTGTCAAATCATGCAGAAAATGCGCACGTTCGAGCGCGTCCATCACCGGGCCTTTGACTTCGGAGAGGTGCAGACACACACCGGCATCGGCCAGCCTGTGGTTGATGGCTTCGATGCTCTCAAGCGCCGATGCATCAATCGCGTTGACCGCCGAGGCCATCAGGATGAGATGCTGAAGTTGAGGATGTGCGGCAATCTCCTCCAGCACAAACTCCTCCAGCCAGCGGGCGTTGAGATAGGTCAGGCTTTCGTCGATGCGAATGGTCAGGATGCGCGG
>JBEEIJ010000015.1:0-4996 GCA_041169905.1 Pseudomonadota bacterium
TCTTGCTTGTCTGGATGCTTGGCTTCGCCTGGTTTGCGTTGCTTTTGCCGCAACCCGCCGCAATCACCCCAACCGACGCCGTCGTTGTCCTGACGGGCGGGCCAAACCGGATTGACCGCGGGCTTGAGATATTGGCATCTGGCAAGTCGCGAAAAATGCTGATTTCCGGGGTCGACCGCGATGTCAAACCGCGTGAGCTTGCCGCGCAATATCCCGGCTCGTCCAAATATTTCAAATGCTGCATCGATCTGGGTTTCCAATCGGTCGACACAAGATCCAACGCATTGGAAACGGCAGCATGGGCAAAACGGAACAAAGTGACCAGTTTACGGCTTATCACGCATGATTGGCATATGCGACGCGCGCGCTTTGAACTCGACAGGGCATTGTCCGGCAATGTGGCTGTCACCAATGATGCCGTATCGACCCACCCATCGCTGGGCGGGCTGTTCAAAGAATATAATAAATATTGGTTGCGGGCTGTCGCGTCTCTGCTGGGTATGTAACCGATGATCGCGTTGATCCGATCTGCCTTATACATTGCCATTTTCTACACGGGATCGGTGTTTTTCGTGGCCATAGCGTTTTTTGCGCAATGGTTTTCGATTCCGCTGATGCAGTGGGCGGTGCGCGGTTGGTCACGCTGGCAATATGCCTGCTACCGCCGGATTTTGGGCATCACGATTAAAATTGAGGGGCACCTGCCGCACAAGCCCGTGCTCTACGCGATCAAGCATGAAAGCATGTTTGAGACAATCGACATGCCCCGCATGTTCAACAAGCCCGCGGTGGTCACCAAAAAAGAACTGTTCGACATACCCTTTTGGGGCCCCGCAGCGCGCGCTTATGGCATGATACCTGTTGACCGCAACGGCGGCGCGTCCGCATTGCGCGCTATGCTCGTTTTGGCCAAAAAGATGATTGCAGACGGACGGCCTATTGTGATTTTTCCGGAAGGCACGCGCGTCGCGCCGGGCAGCCAGCCGCCGCTGCAATCCGGATTTGCCGGACTGTATAAGCTCATAAACCTGCCCGTCGTGCCAATCGCGGTCAACAGCGGCACGTTAAGCCCGCGCAAGACCGGTATCTGGAAATCGGGGACGATTACCTACAAGGTCGGCGAAGAACTGCCCACGGGCCTGCCGCGCGAGGAAATCGAAGCGCGGGTGCATGCGGCGATTAACGCGCTGAATTAATGCTTGCGTCCAAAGTCGGGCGCATCGTCATCTTGGCCCTGTTCGACAATCGACCGCCGGATGTCACGCGTGCGGCTGAACAACGCTTCCAACTCTTCGCCTTTGTCGTACCGGATGGCGCGTTGCAGGGCGCTTAAATCTTCCGAAAAACGTTGCAGCATTTCAAGGACAGCATCCTTGTTCGATAGGAACACGTCGCGCCACATCACGGGATCAGACGCGGCGATGCGGGTGAAATCACGAAAGCCACCAGCGGAATATTTGATAACTTCGCTTTGCGTCACGCCTTCAAGATCATCGGCGGTTCCGACAATAGTATAGGCAATAAGATGCGGCAGATGGCTGGTTACCGCCAGCACCATATCATGGTGGCGCGCATCCATGATTTCCACATCCGCGCCAAGGCGCTGCCAAAAACTGCGCAAGCGCTCGACAGCAGCCTCTGGCGCATTGTCGGGCGGCGTCAATATGCACCACCGCCCTTTGAACAGGGTTGCAAAACCTGCATCCGGGCCGCTTTTTTCCGTACCCGCAACAGGATGGGCGGGAATGATCATGGCGTTGGGCAGAACGGCCGCAAGCGCGTCCGCGACGCTTTGCTTGCATGAACCGACGTCACTGACGATGGCATCGGCAGGCAGATCGGACGCGAAGTCCGCTGCCACTGCCCCCATCGCGCCTACCGGCACGCACAAAATGACAAGGTCGGCGTCCATGACGGATGCGCCAGCGGTATCGGTGACATCGTCGCATATGCCCAATTGGACAGCGCGCGCACGGACAAGCGGATCGGCATCATGACCGGTAATCCGCACCGACGGCATGTGCGCCTTAACGGCACGCGCGACGGACGAGCCAATGAGCCCAAGCCCAATCACCGTTAAACGCGCAAACGGCAGCATCAGGCGTTTGCTTCCAAAATCTTGCGCAACGCCGCCATGACACCGCGATTTTCATCCTCGGTGCCAATCGTAATCCGCAGCCCGTTGCCAAGGCCCTGACCCGGCAACCAGCGTACGATATAGCCTTCGTCCATAAGGCTATTATAGGCCGCTTCCGCGCTGCAATTGCCTTCAAACAATATCATCAGGAAGTTCGCCCACGACGGGATGACTTTCACGCCATGGTTTGACAATGCCGCACATTCTGCTGCCATCCAATCGCGCCATATGGCATTATGCTGGCGGCTGCGTGTCACAAAATCTGTATCGCCAAGCGCGGCAATCGCTGCGGCTTGCCCGGCAGCCGTCACGTTGAACGGCGCACGCACGCGGTTGAGCGTCGCGATCAGGCCGGCCTGACCATAGCACCAGCCGATGCGTTCTGCCGCAAGGCCATAGATTTTGGAAAATGTGCGCGTAATCAAAACATTGTCATGCTGGCGTGCAAGCTCCAGCGCGGCAGGGCCGTCATCCTCGAGATACTCGCCATAGGCTTGGTCCAAAACAAGGACGCAGTTGCCCGGTAGACCAGCATGAAGCCGTGCGATTTCGGCGTCGCTGCAATAGGTGCCGGTCGGGTTATTGGGATTTGCGACGAAAACCACACGTGTCTTTTCCGTCACCAACGCCAGCAACGCATCCACGTCCGTGCCATAATCCTTATCAGGGGCGACAATCACATTGGCCGCGGTCTTCCGCGCGGCGATGTCGTACACCGAAAAACCGTAGCGGACATAAATGATATCATCGCCAGCGCCAGCATAGCCCATGGCGATCAGGTTCAGCAGTTCGTCAGAACCCGTACCGCAAACGATCAGGTCGCTGTCGACGCCATAGGCAGCGCCCAATGCCTCGCGCAGCACGGTGCTGGCGGGGTCTGGGTAGCGCGCAAGCGATGCGCCTTTATCGACAAGAGCTGCGGCCGCATGTGGGCTGCAGCCAAGCGGATTTTCGTTCGCGGATAATTTTATCAGCACTCGTCCATCATCCGACTTTGCTTTGCCGGGGGTATAGGCGCTGATCGCTTCGATCCATGGTTTGGCGGTAGGCGTGTTCATGCCCGTGGCCATAGCGGCGCACGCAACGAAGCGCAACGCTCGCCCTATTTGGCCAACGCACATGAAAGAGTTTCTATTGTTTCGCACGGCCACGCTGATATGGCGTTGCGTATGCAAGAAGATACGCGTTTCGGTCTGGATAAGAAGGCACGCCTGCTGGGACCAGTGCGACTGGACAGCGGCGCTGAATTTGCGCCTGTCGACATCGCGTATGAAACCTACGGCGCATTAAACGCCGATAAATCGAACGCCATTCTCATCTGCCATGCGCTGACCGGCGACCAATATGTGGCGTCCACGCATCCTGTGACCGGCAAGGACGGTTGGTGGACGCGTATGGTGGGGCCAGGCAAGCCCATCGACCCCGCACGGCATTGTATCATCAGTATCAACGTCATGGGCAGCTGCATGGGCTCTTCGGGGCCCGCCAGCATCGACCCCACAACGGGCGAAGCCTACGCGATGGCCTTTCCCGTCATCACCATCCCCGACATGGTGCGCGCACAGGCGCTCTTGCTTGATCATCTGGGCATTGAAACGCTTGAGGCGGTCGTTGGTGGATCGATGGGCGGCATGCAGGCGTTAAGCTGGGCAGCCTTATATCCCGAACGGGTGAGGTCCGCGGTCGTGATTGCGTCTACCGCCCGTCACTCCGCGCAGAATATCGCCTTTCACGAGGTCGGGCGTCAGGCCATCATGGCAGACCCCCGCTGGAACAATGGCGCTTATTATGGCCATGAGGCGCCATCATCGGGCCTCGCCGTTGCCCGTATGGCCGCGCACATCACTTATCTTTCGGAGGCCGGCCTTACCGAGAAATTTGGCCGCCGCCTGCAAAACCGCGACGCCAAAAGCTTCGGATTTGATGCCGATTTTCAGGTGGAAAGCTATTTGCGTTATCAAGGGCTTAGCTTTGTCGATCGCTTTGACGCCAACAGCTATCTCTATATCACGCGCGCGATGGACTATTTTGACCTCGCCGAACCGCATGACGGCATTCTGGCGAAGGCATTTGCAGGGACAAAGACACGCTTTTGCCTGATCAGTTTTGACAGTGACTGGTTATATCCGACCGCAGAATCGCGGCGCATTGTGCACGCATTGAACGCCGCCGGCGCTGCGGTCAGTTTCGTGGAGCTATCAAGCCCCTTTGGCCATGATGCCTTCTTGCTGGAAGCGCCGGAGATGAACCGCATCGTGGACGGTTTCTTGCGCGCAGGAGAGCGATCATGACCGCACTTCGTCCTGACCTTGCCATCATCGCCCGCGAAGTCCGCGCGGGCGCCCGTGTGCTTGATGTTGGCTGCGGCGACGGGCAGTTGATGGCGGCGTTACGTGATACCAAAAATGTCGATGCCCGCGGTCTTGAACTGAACGCGCACGATGTTGCGACCTCAGTCTCCCGCGGCCTATCGGTCATTCAAGGGGATGCCGACACCGATTTGGCGGAATATCCAGACGGCAGCTTTGATTATGCCATTCTCAGCCAGACATTGCAGACGACCAAAAGGCCGGATCTGGTTCTCGACCATCTTGTCCGGATCGGGCGGGAGGCATTTGTCTCCTTCCCCAACTTTGCCCAGTGGCGCATCCGTTTTGCCCATATGTTTGGCGGACGTATGCCCGTGACCAAGCAACTTCCACATCTCTGGTACGACACACCCAATATCCACCATGTGACCATCGACGATTTCCGAAGCTTGTTACACGAACGGAATATCGAGATTGAAGGCCAGTGGTTTCTGTCTGGAAACAAGCCGCGCGCCGATCGCTTCGCCAACCTGTTGGCGCAACATGCGGT
>JBEEIJ010000016.1:0-6811 GCA_041169905.1 Pseudomonadota bacterium
GGCGAGCTTTCGCTGGGTGACGCTCTGAACGATCTTCCTTCGCTGCGTTCGACGTTCAGCTCGGGTAACTCGAGCCGCTTCATCGGAACTGCGGGCCTCAGCCTCCTTGACCTTCGTGGTCTTGGTACAGATCGCACCTTGGTTCTGGTCAATGGCCGTCGTCACGTTACATCGACGCCAGGTGACAATGGCTTTGACGTCAACACTGTCCCAACCGATTTGGTGGATCGTATCGACATCGTTACTGGCGGTAACTCGGCTATTTACGGTTCGGATGCTGTTGCTGGCGTTGTCAACTTCATCATGAAGCGCGACTATGACGGCGTTGCTGTGCGTGCACAGGGCGGCCTTTCGTCGCGCGGTGACCGTGGTACATATTTTGTCAGCGCACTTGCTGGTCAAAATTTCGCGGATGGCCGTGGTAATGTCGCTATTTCGGCAGAATATACCCGCCAACAGCCATTGTACTTCAACCAGCGCGACGGCTTGAGCGGCGCAGCTAGCGGTCGTTGCCAGTTCCAGCAGACGGATCTTCAGGGTTCGGCCGGCGGTGAAGTCGGCTTCAGCGCGACTGACGGCATTCCAGACACCACTTTCTTGTGCGGCATCCGTAACGGAACGATCTCTGACGCGGGTACTGTCGGCGGCCTTTCCGGCGGTCGCTTCTTGCGCTTTGACGATTTCGGCAATCTTTTTGTCGATACGCCAACCCAGAACTTTGCAGGCGTAGGCTCAGGCAACACGCAGGGTGGTTTTGGTTCTACGCTGCGCAACACCGGTAGCCTTTTGGCCGCTGTTGATCGTTATGCCACCAACTTGTTGGCGCATTATGACGTATCTGATGCGTTCAAGCCATTCATCGAAGTTAAATATGTCCGTACCGATGTATCGGGCGAAGGTCAGCCAAGCTTCTTCTCCGGCGTACCGCAGACACTCGGTGGCCCAGCATTCCGTTGTAACAATGGCTTCCTGACTGCGCAAAACCTGACGGTTCTTCAACAGAATGGCCTCTGCTCGAACGTGGCAACCGGTACATTCGGTCTGAACCGCTTCAACATCGACCTTGGTGGTCGTCGTTTTGAAGGTACACGCGAGACCTATCGTGCAGTTGGTGGCGTTGAAGGAACGTTCAACGAAGATTGGAACTACGAACTTGCAGTGAACTACGGCCGCTTTAAGGCTGTTGGCTTCAACACAAACAACCTCGTGATCTTCACGCAAGATGGAAACGATTACGACGGCTTTAACCTTGCGGCTGACGCGGTTGTTGCGCCATCAACCTTTACCGGTACCAACTTCGTAACCAATGCTGCGGGCCAAAAGGTTATCTGCCGCGTCAACGCGGTATCGAACGTAAACACAGCCTGTATCCCGGTTAACGTATTTGGTCAGAACGTTGCTGATCCGCGTGCACTCGACTTCATCAACACCGAAGGCCGCACGGACGAGTTTGCAAGCCAGTTCGTCGCATCGGCATTTGTCGGTGGTGACCTTTCGCAATTGTTCGAACTGCCCGGTGGCCCAGTCGCATTCGCATTTGGTGCTGAATACCGTCAGGAAAAAGCAAGCATCGATTATGATGAACTGACATCAAGCGGCGCAACCTTCCTCAACGCATTGCAGGACTTCCGTCCACCAGCATTTGCCGTCAGGGAGGCTTACGGCGAAGTCCAGGTTCCATTGTTGAAAGATGTGCCTTTTGCCAGGGAACTGTCGGTAAACTTCGCAGGTCGCGTATCCGACTATAACACCTCGACGGGTACGGTTTATGCGTACAACGTTCAGGGTGTTTATGCTCCGATCGAAGATGTTCGTTTCCGTGCTGCATATGCAACGTCGGTTCGTGCACCAACGCAGGGTGACCTGTTCTCGACCGCTTCTGAGAACTTTGCGTTCATCTCCGACCCATGCGATACGGTGTCGCCAGGAAGCACGGCTGCGGCAAACTGCTTGGCCGCTGGCGTTCCAGCAACGGCTAACGCAGCATTGGTCGCAGCTTGCGCAACCACCGCATTCCCGGTTGCCTTGGGCGCACCTTTCATCAACTGTACCGCGCGTACGGCGTCGACCGGCTTCCTTTCGGGTGGTAACCCCACTCTGATCGAAGAAAAGGGTAAGAGCTTGACGCTTGGTGTTGTTGTTGAGCCAAGCTTCATTCCTGGCCTCAGCCTGACGGTCGACTATTACAAGATCAAGGTTGAAGACCTGATTGCCGCATTGAGCGCGCAAACCATCATCAACCTGTGCTACACTAACGCTTCGGGCATCGACAACCCGTTCTGTGCCACTGTGCAGCGTGATCCTTCGTCCGGTCTTTTCGTTGAGCCTGCGGTGATTTCGGGCGGCGTTAACTTCGCTGCGCAACGTACCAAGGGTATCGACTTTGACCTCGCTTACCGTAAGACCTTTGACAATGGTGATCGTTTTTCGGCGCGTTTGATCGCTACCAAGGTTCTTCAGCTGAATAACTTCACTGATCCAACAAACCCTGCGAACCCAAATCGTCAGTTGAGCGAATTGGGCGATCCTGAATTGTCCGCTAGCTTCTCAATGAGCTACGACTTCGGTGATTTCGACATTCTGTACGCTGCACGTTATATCGGCAAGCAGACGATCGGCACCTACGAGGCGCAGCATAGCTACATGGGCCAATGCCCGCTGACCGGCACGTTCCGTGGTCAAACCGGCATCAACGGCGGCACGTGCGATCCAGTGCTGGGTAACATTGTGCGGGTTGCTCCAGCTAACGCTGACCAGTTCCCACGCGTTTACTATCCAGACGTTCTGTATCACGACATCCGTGTCGGCTTTGACATCGGCAACGACTTCCGTTTCTACGCCGGCGTCAACAACCTGCTCGATAAGCAGCCACCGCTTGGCTTGCTTGGAACCGCAGGCGGCGATCCGTTCGACAGCTTCGGCCGTAACTTCTTCTTCGGAATCAATGCTGATTTCTAAGTCGGAATATCTTCGAGACAAAAAGAAGGGCGCCCAACTGGCGCCCTTTTTTATTGGGTCGTGCCCAATCCGCTAAAAGGTGCAAGCGACCTACCGCCAAATACGTTCGAAGCGCGTCCCCAAATTGGTCAACAATTCATATTGCGAGAGTCCCGTCAGCGCCGACGCCGTGGGCAGGTCATATTCGACGTCCACCCAATCACCTTCGCGAAGCTCAGGCGCGGCACTGATGTCGAGTGTCACGAGGTCCATCGATACGCGCCCCAAAACCGGCAATGTGGCCGAGCCATAATACGCGGTTCCTTTGCCAGAGAAGGCGCGCAGATAACCATCGGCATATCCGATAGAAATCGTCCCGACCGTCGTATCGTTCGTACAGACGTGCGTCGCGTTATAGCCAATAGGCGCGCCTGCAGGCTGCGTCCGTACCTGAAGCAAGCGCGCGGATAGCCTTGCAACGGGCTTGATGAATGCCTCCATGCCAGGGCGTGCAATGCCGCCATAAAGGCTGAGCCCGGGACGCGTCAGATCATAATGATAATCCTCGCCGAGCATAATCCCCGCACTGTTGGCTAGGCTCAGGCGTTTCGCGCCCGAAGCTGCCGCATGTTCATGGAATGCGCGCTGCTGCGCAATGTTCTGTGCGCTATCCTCATCCGCCGACGCCAGATGGGATAAAAGCAAATCGATATCCATGCCTCCGAGTTCGCATTGTGACATCTGCTCTGGCCCGATGCCAAGCCGATTGATACCGCTATCAAACATGACGTGGCACCGCCCGCCGCCCGATGCATTCCACATCGCCACCTGATCTGGCGTGTTCAGCACGGGCACGGCGCCTAAGGCGCGTATGTGCGGAATGTCGGTGGCCTGAATGCCGTTTAAGACGGATATCCACGCCGGCGGGATGATATCCGCAATCGCAGCGGCTTCGCCCCAATGGGCAACGAAAAAGTCGCAGCACCCGGCATCGCGCAACCGCGCCGCCACTTCGCGCGCGCCAAGACCATAGCCATTGGCCTTTACCGCAGCGCCAGCCTGCGCGGAACCGCTGTGTGCGTTAAGCGCCTTCCAATTCGAAGCGAGGGCTTCGCCATCAAGGATTAAACGCAGCGGGTGTTCAAAATCGGTCATCGGCGGCCTTTTGCCCCTACCCCATTGCGTGTCAATCCAGCTTCGTCTTTCCAGATGTTTCCGGCAGCCAAATCAACGCAACGACAAAGGCCAATGCTGTAACGCCAACCGTATACCAAAGTCCTGAGAAAGGCTGCCCCGTCTGCGCGACAATATATTGCGAGATATAAGGCAGAAAGCCGCCGAAATAGCCTGCGCCGATATGATAGGGTATCGACATGGAGGTGTAGCGGATTTTCGCTGGGAACATCTCGACCAAAATGGCTGCGACCTGTCCATATGTCATACCCGACAACGCGACCATCAGGAACACCGCCAGAATGATTTTCCATGGCTGTCGCTGGGCAGGATCAGATTTATCGGGATAGCCCGCCTTTTCCAATGCGGCGACATAGGCTTTTTCGTCAAAGCCCTGAAGCTGCGATTCCCCAACCTTCAACCCCAATGTTTCGGATGGCTGCTTGCTGTAAGCAATTCCGCGCTTGGTCAGGAAATTCAGCGCCTGCGCACATTCGCTCTCATGCGTGCGGTTCAGCACGTTGAAATCACATTCCGGCAGGGAAAGCGTAACGGGGTTGCTGACCGTCGCCCGCGCAAGTGCAGGATTGGCTGCATCCGCCATCATCCAGAAAATTGGGAATACGCCGATGATGGAAAGGCCATAACCCAACAAAAGCATCCGCTTGCGACCCCATTTGTCGGAAAGCCAGCCACAGGCAACATATGTTGGAGCAGCGAGCGCGGCACCTACCGCCATGTACAGCAAGGCATCGGTCTCCGGCACACGCGCGGTGCCCGTCAGGAAATAGAGCGTGCCGAATTGCGACGTGTAATAAATAACGGTCAGGCCCGCCGCGACACCGAACAGCGCGACAAACAGACGACCGATATTGCCGGGATATTTAAAGCTTTCGACAAACGGGTTTTTCGACGTCGTGCCGGCGGCTTTCATGGCCTTAAACACCGGGCTTTCCGACAGTTTGAGCCGCATATACAGAGATACGGCAAGCAACAAGATCGATGTCAGAAACGGAACCCGCCAACCCCAAGCTTCAAACGCTTCGGTGCTCATCGACTGACGGGTAATAAGGACCACGATTACCGCCAGCAAAAAGCCGCCAGCGACAGATGCTTGAATCCAGCTGGTATATTGGCCGCGTTTGCCATCAGGCGCATGTTCGGCAACATATATCGCAGCGCCGCCATATTCCCCACCCAATGCCAGCCCCTGAAGACAGCGCATCAGCAACAACAGACCTGCGGCCCACACGCCTGCGGTCTCAAATGTCGGTAACAAACCAATCGCGGCGGTCGCCACACCCATCAGAGTGATGGTCACAAGGAATGTATATTTCCGTCCAATCCTATCGCCAAAATAGCCAAATAATATTGCGCCAAGCGGACGAACACCAAAGCCGGCACCGAAGATCGCCAGTGAAGCCAGCGTCGCCGCCGTGGGGTTGTCTGCAGGGAAGAATAATTTGCCGATCAGTGCCGCAAGGATGCCGTAGACAAAGAAGTCATACCATTCGAACACGGTGCCAAGCGATGACGCCGTTATGACAAGGCGGTCACGTTTCGGATCAAGTGTGATTTCGTTATCGGCAGCAGCGGCCATGATATTCCCCTAAAAATCCTCACCCTTGTCTTAATCGCTATGTCGCGCCGTTCAAGCGGCTTGTTGCGCTTATCCACAAGGGCGATTATCGGTTTGGGACAGGAGAAGAGCATGCCGCAATTTATTGATCTGTCCATCCCGATTACCAACGACGTGATTTCCGATCCGCCCGTCATGCGGCCGCAGATTTCATACATGACGCACGAAAACACGTGGGAACAGATTGCGATGTTTTTCCCGGGGCTCACGAAGGACGATCTTCCCGATGGTGAGGGTTGGGCCGTCGAAAGCCTCACGCTATCGACGCACAATGGAACGCATATGGACGCACCGTGGCATTTCCATTCGACAACCGATGGCGGTGCAAGCCCTGCCCCGTCGATTGATGAAGCGCCGTTGGATCTATTTTTTGCACCGGGGGTGAAGTTGGATTTTTCGCATTTGCCCGCCGGCCATGTCGTCAGCGCTGCGGAAGTTGAGGCAGAACTCCAGCGGATCGGCTATGCGCTGCAACCACGCGACATCGTTCTGGTGCAGTCTGGTGCGGTGTACGGAACGGATAACTTTACCGACCAAGGCGTTGGCATGGGCGCGGAAGCAACGCTCTATTTGACCTCGCAAGGGGTCGAGGTTGTCGGCACTGACGCATGGAGCTGGGATGCGCCGTTCAGCCACACCGCAAAACGTTGGGCCGAAAATCGCGACCCGTCGATTATTTGGGAGGGGCATAAGGCCGGACGTATCCAGCCTTATTACCAGATTGAAAAGCTTACCAATTTGGAAGCGCTGCCAGCCTTTGGTTTTACGCTGTCATGCTTCCCCGTAAAGATTGAGCGTGCGAGCGCCGGATGGATACGGGCGGTGGCGATTTTGGATTAAGCCACCGCGCGCATATTATTCCATTTCCAATATCACCGCATCGACGGCAAGGCTGTCGCCTGCCTTGGCGTTGACGATCTTCACCGTTCCGGATTTCTCGGCGCGCAGGATATTCTCCATCTTCATCGCTTCCACCACGGCGAGCGGTTGCCCGGCTTCCACAGCATCGCCCACATTGACGTGCAATGTCGTCAACAGCCCGGGCATCGGGCAAATGAGGAA
>JBEEIJ010000017.1:0-24865 GCA_041169905.1 Pseudomonadota bacterium
AACTGCGTGTCGGCGCAAATCGACCGCAACTTTGCGTTACTTTCGGACAAAGCGCTGCCTGCGCATCTCCGTTTGCAGGCGCTGGCTTTTCTCGTGCATTTTGTGGGGGACATTCACCAGCCATTGCACGCCGGTGACCGTGCAGACCGCGGCGGCAACGACCTAAAGGTCACTTATGGCACCCTGCGGGGATATAATTTGCATATGGTGTGGGATGGCTTGCTGGCCGACCGCGCGCTGTCTGCCGCACCGGCGATTGTGCGCGCGTTTACGCCCGCGGAGAAAGCGGCGATCAAACAGGGCAATGCCCAGCTGTGGAGCCAAGAGAATTGGGCGATATCGAAAGAAATCGTGTATCCCCGCGCGGTCGATGGCGATCCATGCGGCGCAAAGCCAACCGAACCTGTGGTGATCGATGAAGCCGACGTCGCTGCCTCACGCGCTGCCCTGCGGCAACAGGTTGAACGCGGCGGGATCAGGCTCGCGCGCTTGTTAGACCAAGCGCTGCGTTAAACCTTAAAGCCCACGCCATTTCCAGCCGCCCTCGGTGCGGTTGCGGACGATGATGGTGAAAATGCCGGTCACGATCAGCATGAGCGCGACCGTCACTATTGTCGGTATCGCTTGATCATTATCCGCAAGCAGCCCCAAGCCAGTCATCGCCAAAATATAAACAGCCAATGTCACCCATCCCTGCCACTTGAACGGCAGGCCAGCACCATAGCCGAAACGTTTCGCCCGAAACCAAGGTTCTTTGCCGAAGAATAAACCGAGCATTTCACATCTCCTTTGGCGGTCGCCCGCGTTTTGCCACTGCCGCACGCAACAATAGCTTATTTTCTGTATGGGCGCTCCGGAAATCAACAAAAAAGGGCTGCGCAGATTTTCGCCTGCGCAGCCCCCTTTTTCATTTGAAAAAAGCGTTATTCGCCCGTCGGGAAACCGCGCTTTTTCATGATATATTTCACATCAGGATCACGACCACGAAATGCGCGATAGGCTTCGATCCGGTCGGTTTCATTGCCCGTTGCCAGCAACATCGACCGGAACCGCTCCGCTGTTGCCTTGTCCCACACATCGCCCTTTTCGGTGAAGGCCGCCCATGTGTCGGCATCCATCGTTTCGGACCAGAGATAGCTGTAATAACCCGCCGAATAGCCATCATCGGCAAACAGGTGGTTAAACTGCGGCAGGCGATGGCGCATCGCCATTTCCTTGGGCATGCCGATTTCGGCCAGCGTATCGCGTTCAAATGCGCGCGGATCGGTCACGGGTTCGCTGCGGTTATGCAGCTTCATATCCAAAATGGCGCTCGACAGATATTCTACCGTCGAAAAGCCCTGGTTGAACGTATCACTCGCGCGGATTTTTTCGACCAAGGCAGCCGGGATTGGTTCACCTGTTTTATAATGCTTGGCATAAGTGTTGAGCACATAAGGCGTCAGCAGCCAGTTTTCATTTACCTGGCTTGGATATTCCACAAAGTCGCGCGGCGTGCCGCCAAGGCCCGGCCATGTGATGTCATAGTTCAGATAATGGATCGCGTGACCAAATTCGTGGAACAATGTCGACGCGTCATCAATGCTGATGAGCGTTGGCACGCCATCGGCACCGGGGACGAAGTTGTTATTGTTCGATGCAAGCACGATGTCATTCTTGCCGCCCAATTTATGCTGGCTGCGATAGGTGGTCATCCACGCGCCCGAACGCTTGCCGGCGCGCGCGAAGTTGTCGAGGTAGAACAGGCCAACGACCTTGCCATCGCGCTTAACCTCAAATGTCCGCACCTTGGGTTCGAACACAGGGACCGTGCCCGTGTTTTCGGTGAAGCTCATGCCATATAGCTTGCCCGCCGCGTCGAACATGGCGGCGACCATATTATCCAACTGGAAATAAGGTTTAACGGCTTCCTGATCGAGGTCATATTTCGCCTTGCGGACCTTTTCGGCGTAGAAGCGATAATCCCATGGTTCGATTATGATGTTGTCGGCATTGGCGATCGCCTGCATGTCGGCCACTTCTTCTTTGACGCGGGCGACGGCAGCAGGCCAGACCTTCATCATCAGGTCCATCGCTTTGTTCGGGTCCTTCGCCATTGTGTCGGCCATGCGATAATGGGCATGGGTCGGGAAGCCCAGGATTTCGGCGCGCTGCTGACGCAGTTTCAATATTTCGGCGATAGTCGCGTTGGTATCGTTCGCATTTTGGTTGTCGCCGCGCATCGTGAACGCACGCCAGACCTTTTCACGCAAATCGCGCCGCGTTGAATTTTCAAGGAAAGGCTGCACGGCAGAGCGGGTGTTCACGACGGCCCAGCCGGTTTGGCCCTTTGCCTTGGCCGCAGCCTGAATCGCGGCAACATAGCTTTCGGGCAGACCCGCAAGGTCCGCCGCATCGGTTATCAGAATGAAGGTTTCTTCATCCGCCAAAACCTTTTCGGAAAAAGCCGAGAATTTCTTGGCAAGGTCGGTCTCTATGCTGATGACCTGCGCCTTCTTGCCCGCGTCGAGCATCGCTCCATTGCGGACCAGACCGTCATAGGTCCGTTCCAACAGACGCATTTGCTTGGCATCTAGGCCAAGATTGGCGCGCTGATCGTACAGATATTTGACGCGCTGGAAATAACGGGCATCCAGCGCGAGTTCGGAGAAAAATGCGCTAACCTTTGGTTCCCATTCCGCCTGAATTTTGCGGACTTCAGGGTTCGACAGGTTCGATGAATGCACACCCCAGATCGAAAACAGCCGGCCGATTTTTTCGCCGGACAGTTCGCTGGCGGTGATGGTGTTGTCGAACGTGATGGCTTCGGGCTTTGCGAGCATCGCTTCGAACTCAGCCTTTGACGCCTGCATCGCGGCCTGAAACGCGGCCGGGAATTGCGCAACGTCAACCTTGTCCCATGGCGGCACGCCTTCATAGGGGCCGGTCCATTCTTGCAGCAACGCAGGTTCGCTGGCCATGTGGCCGGACTTCATTTCTTTCGCTTGTGCAACCGCCGTCATCGCAACTCCTGACATTAAAAGCGCCGCTGCGCGCAATATGATTTTTCCCGTTTTCACCTAAATATGCTCCTCTGCATTTTGCATCCCGCGTGCGCAGGCTCCATGAAAAGGGGGATTAGCGCATCGCGGGCGCGTTGCAAACAAACAGTCGGCCAAAACTGTTTCTTCCAAAATGGATATAAATTGTTCATGGCGCACACCGCAAACCTCGTGCGTTCGCGACGTGAGGTCCCTATTCGCATTGCTGGGAGAATATATATGGCAAAACCCCCGTCCACCTTCGATTCCAGCATCCATGGCCGCACGGCCATGATCGTCGGTGGCAACGCGCAACGCATCTCTGAACTCAAGCGATTATTGTCCGTAATGGGCTGCACCGCGTTGGTGATGGACGATACACAGCGGACGGATTTCATCTTGGTCCATTTTACGTCCAAAATGGACATACCAGAAGATTTCTTGGCCCGCATATCGCGGTATCTCCAAATGCATCGGAGCACTGCGTTGGTGTGGACCAATATGGACGGGCTCGAAGACGCTTATGCAGCGCTTCCGCAAGGCCAGTGCCATTTTTTCGTCGACGCTGACTACATTGAGGCGATGCCGATTTTGGCGGGAGCGTTTGGACGGGGCGAAATGGACCGACTGCATGACACGAACCGTGATGTTCCATTCGGATCGCTGCACCGAATCAGCGACGAGCTTGCAGAATTTGCCCGCACGCTTGCCCGCATGGCCGATTCGGAACGCAAAACATCGGTATCCGACAAAGCGATTTCCTTTCGGCCAGCACCCTTGGGTGGGTTTCAGGAATTTCCTGCCACCGGCCCGGTGCGCTCGGACGCGACGGACACCCAAACGCTGCGCGAGATCATCAAGCTGCGCCGCACGCGGGAGCGGTTTTTTCCGCCCGATCTCTTCGCGGACCCGGCCTGGGATATTTTGCTAGACCTGAAGGCTGCCGGGCAAGAAGGGCGGCATGTGTCAGTTTCCAGCCTGTGTATTGCCGCTGCAGTTCCACCGACGACTGCCTTGCGGTGGATTACCGCCATGACCGATAGTGGTATGCTCGTCCGGCGTCAGGATCCAGCGGATGCACGGCGGGTTTTCATTGAACTGTCCGACGAAACATCTGCCAAGCTTGATGATTATTTTGTCGCAATCGGTATCCGTTCCGCTCCGATCATCTGATTAGGCTTGCAAAAGCCGAAACGCTTTGGCAAAGGCGCGCTTCCCATAGTGGGGCGCTTAGCTCAGTTGGTAGAGCATCTCGTTTACACCGAGAGGGTCAGCGGTTCGAGCCCGTTAGCGCCCACCATTTTTGGATGATGGCCGATAGAGCCGCCAGAAATGCAAGACACCCCTTCATCATTCATCGTTTAGAAAGCTTTCTGCTGGCATTTTGCCCATATGCGCAGACTTTTTTCATCGTTGGCCACAGGCGTCATCCTATTGTCGGCAGGATTTTTGCCCGACACAGCCCTTGCCCGGGAAACCGAGCAAGCGGAAATCGCCAATTGCAATGATCCCCGGCACAAACATGTGGTCGTGCGGTCACTGACCGAATCACTGCCTATACGAAAAACCGAAAAGCAGCGCGTCCGCCGCATATTGATGTAGGGTCAGGACCAATTAATGCGCCCTCGCGGTTTGAGGCCATATTGTTCAGTGCAAGACGGTAAGCGCCGGACTTAGTGGTTCTAAGTCCAAGCTTGCCAACGCAGCAATGGACAATATGGGTCAAATCCGAAGGACGCCAAAATGGCTTTGATCTCAAAGTAAAATGCCCTTGCAGGCAGAATAACTGCCTGCGGCGGACATTTTACTTCGATATCTTTGCCATTTTGACGCCGCGAAGGTGCATTTAACAGGTCCTGACCCTAACGTTTTGCGGGCACGAGGATGAGCGCAGAACAGAGCAGCTCGATTATGCCCGCGGTCAACGCAATGAACGCGGGCGTGATGCCCGGTACCCAGAACGCCAAGCTGGCAATCAGCATCAAAACGACGCCAAGTATGAGATATAGGCGCATTCCATACACCGTCTGAAACACAAGATAGCGCGCCGCAACCGTCAACAGGACGATGGAAAAGAACCATTGGCCAAATGTGCTGCTGACCAGATACGCGATGACAAGGCCGATGATTAGAAACGCCGTCGATTGCAACGCCAGCATCTCCATTGGGTTGGGTGACCGGGTTTTGCCGCGTCTATACACAGAACGCGCCAGCAAAACCGATATGGGATGAATGGCCATGCCGCCAAAGAATAACGTCGCCATGCCAGCGATCAGGCTAATGTTCATGGTGACCAGTCCGGACAGTGTCCAGACAAGGCCCGATGCAAAAATACCGACCCCGCCGTTGACATATGCCCGGCGCATGTCGCGCTGCGCTTCTCCCAAATGCATGAACTTCATCCCCCCTCAGAAGCCGACATTATGTCACGCGGCCGTCGCCATTTCCACCGCCATCGTTTCCTCAATCCAGCCACCGCCAAGCACGCGGTCACCGTCATATAACACCGCCGCCTGCCCCGGGGCGACGCCATATTCGGGCGCATCAAAGCGCAACCATTCGCCATCCATCCGCGCGGGAACCGGGCGGGACATGGACCGTACCTTTGCCATCACGGGCCGGTCTGCGATGTCGGCCAGCCAATTGGCATCGATCACGCGCGCAGCCTGTACCGCCAGCGCTTCGCGCGGCCCAACGATCACGCGCTGCGTGGCGGGATCAAGCCGGATGACATATAAAGGCACGGGCTGACCGCCGACCTCTAACCCTTTGCGCTGCCCGACCGTGTAATGGATCAGGCCCTTGTGCTGGCCAAGGGTGCGGCCATCCAGATGCACGATATCGCCGCCGACCTCTGCATCTGGACGGATTTTGCGCACGACGCTGGCATAATCGCCATCGGGTACAAAACAGATGTCCTGACTGTCAGGTTTCATGGCCACGACGAGCCCCATTTCCTGCGCAATCGCGCGCACATGCGGCTTGGGCATGCCGCCCAATGGGAAACGCAAATAGTCAAGCTGGTGCTGGGTCGTTGCAAACAGGAAATAGCTTTGGTCGCGTGCAGGATCAGCGGCACGATGCAATTCTGCACCTGCCGGTCCTTCAACGCGGCGCACATAATGGCCAGTGGCAAGGCAATCTGCGCCAAGCTCACGTGCCAGCCGGAACAGGTCGGTAAACTTCACACCCATGTTGCACCGAACGCACGGAATGGGTGTGCGGCCCGCCATATATTCATCGGCAAAATGGTCGATGACCGATTCGCGAAACTGGCTTTCATGATCGAACACATAATGCGCGATGCCCAATTTATCGGCAACGGCGCGCGCGTCGCGAATATCCTGCCCCGCGCAGCAGGCGCCAGCGCGTTTTACCGCGCTGCCATGATCATATAGTTGCAGCGTGACCCCAATCGTTTCGGCGCCCGACCGCGCAGCTAAGGCCGCAACCACCGACGAATCGACGCCGCCCGACATCGCAACAACGATTCGTTTGCCGGCAAGATCAGGCCCGAGTTGGAAATCAGAATGATAAATATCGTCAGTCATGCGATTGCCTCCCTAATGGCTTGAAGTTCCAAAAGCCAGTTTTCCGTAAGAATCCGCACAGGTCGCGAACGGAGAGGTCGGCGGAAGATGGTCACTGTTAACCTTGCCTAACATCTTTTGAAGATCGCCTTTACCCATTGTTAGAACATCTGGTGCGATAACGGCGTCATGGAAATGAATTTTCCCCATAACGCGTTACGCTACGATTCGGATATCAGCCAGAAGGACAGGCAATCCGCGCTTGATGCTGCCCGCTTGCGTCAAGCGAACAGCCGGACGGTTCGGTTCCTTCACCAGGCCGATCAAGGTAGCGCGCCGGAACCCGACGATCTCGCCGCCCGAATTCAATGTTTCGCGGCAGCCCCCAATGCCGAACGCGCCGTGGGTGGCGCATTCTGGCAAAAATCCCGACCAGAAAAAACGGATAAACCGCCTGTTTACCAAACTGCTTTAGGCAATATCAAAAGCCGCCTCCTACCTATTGACGCAACAGGAACCGAGTTCACCCTGGCGGGGCATGGAGCAGGAAAAGAATCATGATTGAGAACCAGAAATTCCGTCCCGCGCAGGTCATTGGCCCATTGGGCGAACCGCTCACGTTGGACAGCTTGCCACCTCCCGGCACAACCCGGTGGGTTGTTCGCCGCAAAGCGGAAGTGGTCGCGGCTGTGAATGGGGGGCTATTATCCATCAATGACGTATGCGAACGCTATGATCTGACGCTCGAAGAATTTGCATCATGGCAGCGGGCTGTCGACCGGTCGGGTATGCCCGGCTTGCGCGTAACCCGTATTCAGCATTATCGCGACTTGTACGAGCGTCAGCAGAAATACTGACCGCCCGTTTAATAGCCAGCGAAAAGACCAACCCCGCCTTGTGCGGGGTTTTTCGTGCACACGGATCCTGGCTTCTTTTTGACGCGGTGATTGTTCTGGCGCCTTCGACTGTTGTTCGTCGAAACCTATCGACCACAGTTCCTATTGTTGCAGACAAGCTTTTCCACTATCGTATAGGGACCAATAAGGCGGTTTAGCTGTTGGTATTCTGCTGCTTGCAGGCAGTGACTTATTAAGGTAATACAGCTCCGCTATAAAAACATTGGGTTGCGTAACGCGCGCCCGCGACAGAATTTGGAACATCGGTATGAATTACGAAACAACTTTGAGCAGTTCGCTGAATGGCGATGTGGTGATGGATAACGCAGAACGCAATCGGCGTCGGCGGAACATCGCGCTGATTGTTGTTGCAATTTTGGCCGTTGCGGGCGCTGCTTATTATTTCTTTGGCAGCAGCACGGCGGCACCGACTGACGCTGATAAGGCCGGCCAAGCCCAAACCGTCACCGTGGTTGCCCCTGGTCGCGACTCTGTTGTGCGCGCCATTAACGCAACGGGCACGTTGGCCGCACGCCGCGAAATTCCCGTTGGCGTCGTTGGCGAAGGTGGACGCGTGCTTCAGGTATATGTCGATGCTGGCGAATGGGTGCGCCAAGGTCAGGTTCTCGTGAGCGTTGACAGCTCGGTCCAAACACAGCAAGCCGCCGCGATTGAGGCACAAATTGGTGTCGCGCGCGCAGACCTTCAACTCGCGCAAAATGAACTCGAACGTGCCATGCAGCTTGTTGAGCGCGGCTTCATTTCAAAGGCGGATGTCGATCGCAAGACCGCAACACGCGACGCGGCACGTGCGCGTGTCAACGTCGCCAATGCGCAGCTGGCCGAAACACGTGCACGCAACGCACGGCTTGATGTCCGCGCGCCGGTGTCGGGCTATGTCCTCGAACGCAAGGTCGAACCCGGTCAGACGGTATCCGCAGGCAGCGGAATCCTGTTCCGCATCGCCAAAGATGGCGAGCTTGAACTGCAGGCAAAGTTAAGCGAAGACGATCTGGGCCAAATTGCCGTGGGCATTCCGGCAACTGTTACCCCTGTCGGAACAGACCGCACTTTCAGCGGCAGCATCTGGCAGATTGCGCCGATGATTGACGCCCAAAGCCGTCAGGGCATGGCGCGTATCGCACTGCCGTTTGACACCGCATTGCGTCCGGGCGGATTTGCGTCGGTCGAGATTAAGGCTGGCGCGATGACGGCACCGGTTCTGCCGGAATCCGCCGTGCAAACGGGCCGTGAAGGCAGCTTTGTCTATATTGTTGGCAAGGGTAACAAGGTACAGCAACGCCCTGTGAAGGTCGGTTCCGTCACTGCAAATGGTTTGATTATTGAACAGGGTCTTGATGGCACCGAACGCGTCGTTTTGTATGCTGGCGGCTTCCTCAATCCAGGCGAAATGATCAATCCCAAGCTTTTGAAAAAGCAGTAAGTTTTGGGCCTATCGGGATATAAATCATGAATTTAAATAACATATCCGCATGGTCCATCCGGAACCCCGTGGTTCCGATCGTTTTGTTCGTCGCGCTCACCATTGCGGGGATCATGTCGTTCATGAATATGGACGTGCAGAACGATCCTGACATCGAATTCCCCGTTGTCGTTGTGTCGATTTCCCAGCCTGGCGCAGCGCCCACCGAAATCACAACGCAGATCACGCAAAAGGTCGAATCCGCGATCCGTAGTGTTCAGGGTGTGCGCAACATCGATGCCAGCTCAAGCGAAGGCAACACGACGGTCAGCGCAGAATTCGAAATTGGCGACGACATCAACGCTGCGGTCAGCGAAGTCAAAAACGCGGTCGACCAGATCCGTAGTGATTTGCCCGATGGCATTTTGGAACCGCAGATTTTCAAGGTCGCCACATCCAGTGACCCGATCGCCTATTTCGCGGTCGAAGCCAGCGATATGACGTTGGAACAACTCAGCTGGTTTGTCGACGATACCGTCGCACGGCGATTGCTGTCGGTCGAAGGCATGGCGTCGGTTAGCCGTAATGGCGGCGTAAACCGTGAAATTCGTATCGTTCTTGACCCTGCCAAAATGCAGTCTCTTGGCGTGACCGCAAGCCAAATCAACAGCGTCCTGCGTCAGCAAAATGTCAACGCGTCGGGCGGTCAGTCGCAAATCGCCGGATCGCGCCAGTCGGTCCGCGTCCTTGGCAACGCATCCGATGCGTTCGCCTTGAGCCAAACGCAAATCAGCCTTGGCGGCGGCCGTTCGATTAAGCTCGCCGACGTTGCCGAGGTCACGGATGGCTTCAGCGAACAAAGGTCTATGGCATTTGCCGGCGGCAAGCAGGTCGTCACCTTTGGCATGTCACGTGCGAAAGGTGCTTCGGACGTCACCGTTTTTGACAACGCGATGGTCAAAATCGCCGAGATCGAAAAAGAAAATCCCGGTGTAAACTTCATCACCCTGTTCAACAGCGTCGATTACACCAAGGGGCAATATAAAAGCTCAATGGCGGCGATGATTGAAGGCGCATTGCTTGCCATCGTCGTTGTGTTCCTGTTCCTGCGTGACTGGCGCGCGACGATCATTTCGGCGATTGCCATTCCACTGTCCGCCATTCCGACTTTCTGGTTCCTGGACCTGTTGGGCTTCACGCTGAACACCATGTCGCTGCTCGCGCTTGGCCTCGTCGCCGGGGTGCTGGTCGATGATGCTATCGTGGAAATCGAAAACATCGTCCGGCATATGCGGATGGGCAAATCCGCTTATCAGGCGTCGATTGATGCGGCCGACGAAATCGGGCTTGCCGTGGTCGCAACGACATTCTCGATTGTCGCGGTGTTCCTGCCCGTTGGTTTGATGCCCGGTGTCGCGGGGCAATTCTTCAAAAATTTCGGACTGACCGTTGTCGCTTCGGTTCTCATGAGCCTTGCCGTCGCGCGTATGATTACACCCATGATCGCCGCCTATTTCCTCAAATCCGCAGGCATGGCGGAACATGGCGAGGCGAGCTGGATCGACCGCTATATGAAGATTCTGCGCTGGTCGCTTGGCCATCGCCGCTGGATGATGGGTATTGGCGCAGCCGCTCTTGGCCTGACCATTGCGTTGCTAATCGTCCTGCCAAAGCAGTTCTTCCCCGACGGCAATACCGATTTCAGCCGTGTGCGTATTGAAATGGTTCCGGGGACGACGCTTGAGCGCACGCGCGAAGTGGCCAATGAGGCAGCTGCGATTATCGAAAAGCAGCCGGAGGTAAAAACCGCCCTTCAAAGCGTGCGCGAAGGCAGCGCCAGCATGTTCATCACCTTGCATGAAGACCGTGCGCGGACCAGCCAGCAGTTTGAAGAAGACCTGACACCCTTGCTCACGAAAATCGCCGACGCACGCGTTACGTTTCAGGCGAACGGCCCGGGCGGCGGCGGCGGCGGCTCAGGGCGCGACGTTTCGGTCATGTTGTCCGGATCAGATCCCAAAATGCTTGACCGGACTGCGGCAACGCTTGTGGAGCAAATGAAGACGCTGCCCGAACTGCGCGCGCCGCGTATTTCCGCTGATTTGCAGCGTCCCGAATTGATCATAACGCCGCGTAATGACCTTGCGTCGCAACTTGGCGTATCGACGGTCGCGCTCAGCCAGACAATCCGCGTTGCGACGCTTGGTGACATTGACCAGAATAGCGGGAAATTCTCGCTGTCTGACCGTCAAATCCCGATCCGCGTAATGCTGGCCAAGGAATCGCGTCAGGACTTGGATGTCATCCGCAACTTGCCGGTGCCATTGGCGAGTGGCGGTTCTGTACCACTGTCCCGTGTCGCGGACATCAGCTTTGGTGCGGGGCCAACATCGGTCCAACGCCGAAACCAGAATTTCCGCATCTTTATCGGCGCGGACTTTGCCCCGGGTATTGTGTCATCGGATGCGGACGCAAAGATCAACAACCTACCCATCATGAAAAACCTGCCCACCGGCGTGTCGCGTGCACCCTTTGGCAGTCAGGAATGGGAACAGGAAATGCAGCGCGACTTCCTCACCGCGTTGATTTCCGGAACCTTGCTGGTGTTCGCGGTGCTGGTGCTTTTGTACCATCGCTTCATGTCGCCTTTGGTCAATATGGGCTCGCTGTTGTTGGCGCCATTGGGCGGTTTGATTGCTCTTGGCCTTGTTGGGCAGCCCATCTCCATGCCGGTGTTCATCGGCATATTGATGCTCTTTGGTATCGTTGCGAAAAACTCCATTCTGCTGATCGACTTTGCGATTGAAGAAATGGCGCGCGGTGTTCCCAAGTTCCAAGCCATTATGGAAGCCGGTCATAAACGTGCCCAGCCAATCGTCATGACCACGGTCGCGATGACCGCTGGTATGGTGCCAACTGCGCTCTCGCTTGGCGGCGACGGCCAGTGGCGCTCGCCAATGGGCACCGTCGTGATCGGCGGCCTAATCGTTTCGACCTTGCTTACGTTGCTCATCGTTCCTGCGGGCTTCAGCCTTGCCGATGGCTTTGAAAAGCGCGTTGGCCCGTGGCTCCGTACGCGGTTGCTAACCTATGATCCCGACAAGCATGGCGAAGATGTCGCTGAACCTGCCAAGCCGACGAGCAACGCCCCCGGCAAAGACGACTTGGGCGGGTTACAACCGGCAGAGTGAGGTGGTAGTATCGCCACCACAATCATTCGTCATCCTGAACTCGTTTCAGGATAACGCACGGCCGTTGCCTGTCATCCTGAAACAAGTTCAGGATGACGATATGTGGTGTTTCATGCGCAATCCGCTAAGGCAGTGATGTGAAATCTGCCGATAAACTGGGTCAGTCGGAGAAAATCCGTTACGCCGAACGCGACGCTGAACTGCGTCAAATGCGGATTATCGCCACGGCCTTGCTGCTGGCGATGGCCGCCTTGTTCGTCTTCGGCAAATATATGGAAACCCGCTATGACGGCTATTGGGGCTTTCTGCGCGCCTTTGCGGAAGCTGGCATGGTCGGTGGTCTGGCCGACTGGTTTGCGGTCACCGCCTTGTTCCGCCACCCGCTTGGCATCCCCATTCCGCACACCGCGATCATTCCGAATAACAAGGAACGGCTTGGCCGGACACTTGCGAGCTTCCTGCGCACCAATTTCCTGACAACCAAGGTCGTTGCGCGCCGCGTGCAGCGCATGGATGTCGCCGGTGCAATGGGCAAATTTTTGAGCGCACCTGCCGGCGGCGAAGGCCGCATGCGCATGGGTGCCTCTCGCCTGTTGGGCGATATCATCGCCGCGCTCGATGATGAACGGCTTGGCGGTGTGGCCAAGGGCGCAATCCGCAAGCAACTCGACAAGCTCGATATTGCCCCCCTGCTCGGCCAGTTGTTGACCGCGATGATCCGCGAGCGTCGTCATATCCCGGTGCTGGACGGCATCATCAAATGGGCCTCGGCCACGCTGGAGGCCAATGAGCATCTCATTCGCCAAATGGTGGAGGAACGCGCCAACACAATCATGCGCTGGACGGGCCTTGACGACAAATTGGCCAACGCAATCGTCAATGGACTCAACAAACTGCTGCACGAAATGGCGGAAGACCCCGACCATCCTTTGCGTGAAAAGGGCGAAGAGGGCCTCGCCAAGCTGGCGCACGACCTGCGCCATGACAAGGAATTGCAGGCAAAGGTCGCGCATTGGAAGGGGCAGCTGCTCGAAAACCCCGCGATGGGCACATGGATCAACCGCCTGTGGGATCAAGGCCGCGATGGCTTGTTAAAGGCTGCGCGCAACCCCGACGCCGCACTGGCGGGCAGCTTTGGCGATGCGCTCATCAAGCTTGGCGGCAGGCTTCAGGAAGATTCAGGCCTGAAACTGCAAATCAACCGCTTCGCGCGCCGCGCGATTGTCGGCACCACCGAAAATTACGGCGACAATATTGTGACGCTCGTTTCCGATACTGTGGCCCGCTGGGACGCATCGACCATCACCGACCGCGTCGAAAATGCCGTGGGCAGCGACCTCCAATTCATCCGCATTAACGGAACATTAGTGGGCGGCATGGCAGGCATCGTCATTCATGCCGTTGGCTTGCTGATTTAGACCAATTACAGCGCCGATATCATCCCTTCGGTCGCCTCGGCGGCGCGGCGGGCGGCGCGTTTTAGGTTGGCCTGAAAATCGCCTGAGCTGTTGCCATTGGCATTGTCGCTCGTTGCCTTGATCGCCGCCCATGGCACATCCATGCGCGCTGCGGCTTGGGCAACGGCTGCGGTTTCCATGTCGATGATGTCGCCTCCAAGGACGCGGTGTAGGCGACTGCCATGGTCGTCGTTTTCCATGAAGCAGTCATTGGTGATGATCCGCACTTTCGGTAAGCCCGTCTCTGGCATGATTGCGGCATGATAGGGTTCGGCGTGCGCCTCCCCAATCGGCCATGACCCAGCCCGATAATGCACAAACCCGTCGGCACGCGAGGCGCCATAATCCCCCTGCACGGCTTGCGTGATCTGGAAACAGTGGCCAACATGGTCGCTCAACTTGCCCGCAGTGCCGACCACCAAAAGCAAATCGGCATGATAATGCTCGACCAGCATCATCGCCGCCATCGCGGCATTCACTTTGCCGATGCCGCTACAGGTAATTGCGATATTGCGGCCACCGGATTGGACCTGACGGACCATGAAACCGTGCAACGGTTCGCTATTCGCGCTTTCGCCGGGGAACAAGGCAGCGGCTTCGGCGTCGACGCCGGTAATGATGCCAATGGTTTTGAACATGCTGCGCCCTCCAATAACCTTCCCAAAGAAAAGGCTCTAACGCATCATTAAAGTAATTATGATGACATTAACGCTATCGCCGCCAAATTAATGGCTGGCGGCAATCATGTCTTCGATACGGACGAACTTTTCGCGCGGGGCGCCATCGCGGGCACGGGCAATCTCTGCCTCTTCAATTTTCTTCCAGTCGCTGAATGTGACAATATCGACCTTGCGTAATGCCAGCAGCGCATCCAGACCGGCGCGGCCATCTTTGTCGCCGCCTGTGGCCATATCCTCCGCCACGGTATCGATGATATTATATCCATCGGGCCGGTTCGTCCCGATGGTGCCGGATGGACCACGCCGGGCCCAGCCAACGCAATAGAGACCCGGCAATATCCTGCCATCCAAATTGGCAAAGCGGCCGCGGCCATGTTCATAAGGCACGCCGTCAATCGATGGGGTTTGATAGCCAATACAGCTGATGACCATGGAACAGTCTATCGTGTAGCTCTCACCCGTGCTGATGCTGCGATACTGGTCATCCAACCGCATGCGCTCGACGCGGACGCGCTGCACTTTGCCATCGCCCTCAATCGCGACGGGGGCTGCAAAAAAGTCGAAATTGATGCTGATGGCTTTATCCGCGCGAAACGCCTCTGGAATGGCTGCGAATTCGCGCAGATGGGTGACGGACTTGCGAATGCCCGGCTCCAACAAAGCATCTTCGCCGATGTCTGGCAGATCGTCGGTGTCGACGCGCGGGGTTGCCCGCTGCAAATGCGCGAGTTCACCCAATTCCTTGGGCGTCATCGCAATCTGGTGCGGGCCCCGCCTGCCCAAAATAGTGATGTCCTCAACCGCGGAATGTTCAAGCACATCGAGCGCGTGGCTAACAATGTCGGAACGGTCAAATTCGGCGCGCGTTTTGGACAAGATACGCGCGACATCCAGTGCGACATTGCCGTTGCCGACGATGACGACATGCCGGCCATCCAAGGGCGGGGCGAGGTCCGCATAATCAGGATGGCCATTATACCAGCCGACAAAGGCGGCGCTGCCAAAAACGCCCGGCAAGTCTGCGCCATCTATGCCCAATGGGCGGTCGTCAGGTGCACCCGTGGCGAGAATGACCGCGTCATACAATGTCTGAAGCTCGTCGATGCTGACGTCTTTGCCGACGGTCACATTGCCCACAAACCGGACATTATCGGACAAGGCGACTTTTTCATAACGGCCCGCAACCGCCTTAATCGACTGATGATCGGGGGCAACGCCAAAACGGATGAGGCCAAAGGGAACGGGCAAGCGGTCAATGATATCCACCCGCACATCGTCGCCAAATTTCTTCTGCGCGGCTTCTGCTGTGTAATATCCCGCCGGACCGGAACCGATGATTGCGATATGCCGCATGCCCTTCTCCCCGTCGTTGCCTGATTCGGCAGGCTAACGGGTCAGCGCCAAAAAGAAAGCGCGACCTTCACACAGAAGATCAGGCGGCTTTGCGCGCCTTGTGTGCGCCGCGGTCAAGGAACCGGCGGATCGCCTCTATGCTTTCTTCGACATGGCTGAGCAAGAACAAATGCCCGCCATTTTCAACCACGAAAAGTTCGCTATTCGGGATGAGAAAATTCAAAAACTTGCCATTGGCGAGCGGAACGATCTGGTCATCATCCCCCATCATGATGAGCGTTTCCGTTTTCAGAAATGGCAGAAATGGCGCGCTGGTCCATCCCATCATCGCCATCAGCTGATAAAAATATCCCGTCTTCGACGGCGGCGTGATGCGGCCAATATGCTCCGCCTTGTTGCCCACCATACCGCCGTACAGCGTCTTGAAATGCTTCGCCATGAAATCGGGGTCTATGTACCGGCGCGGGTCGGCCATTTTGACCAGCGCGGCGGGATTGCCCGGGACCATCAACATGCCAGCGCTGGTCGCGACAAGGATAAGCTTGTTCGTGCGCGCGCCATTTTGCAGCGCAAATTGCTGCGCCATCGCCCCGCCCCAGCTGACGCCCATGACATCGACCACGGGCATTTCAAACCGGTCAAGCAACAACGCCGCAATGCGCGACATCAATATGGCGTTATAGGGCACCACCGGGTCGGGCGAACCGCCAATGCCGGGCATATCAAAGGTGATGAAGTCGCGATCATCGAGCAACTCGGCCATCGGCGCCATAGCCTCAATATTCGCGCCAATGCCGTTGAAGAACAATATCGGCAGCTTCTTCGTCGCCTTCGACGCCCGCCAAACCGCAACCCGCAAGACGCGACCGTCAACGGTCTCCATGCTGAATTTTGGCGCGCGGTTTTTGGTCATATGGGTTCCTAGAACGTCTAAAAAAGCATTCAAGCAGCAGCCTTGGCAGCTGGCGCGCCCCGCAACAAGCCTTCAGTGCTCAAATCCTCGTCCACATCCGGCCAATGGATGCCATAGCCGCCCGCGCATTTCTGCCAATGGTCACGCTGTTCGACTGTCGCATTTGCCAAACGTGGGTACCAGGCAAGCGGCGCAGAGATTGTGCGACCATCCATGAGGTCTACAATAAGGCTGTGCGCGTCAAACCGAACATCAAGCACACGCTCGTCAGTGACTTTAGCTGAAATGTTCATGCCACTTCTCCGTGAATGTCGTCTGATGGTCCTTCACCAGATCAATAATGCCAGAAATTTCGTGCGCACGAAAGCCCCGGCTTTTGGCAATTTCAAGACTGGCTAGCCACACCTTTATTGTGGCTTCACCCTTGTCAATATGAACATGCGGCGGCTCGTTTGGTTCATGGCTGAAAAAGTAAAATCGGTAGCCATTCTCACGATGGATGGTTGGCATTTACGCATCCCCTCACTCCAGCACATACAGCCCCGGTGCGGCTTCCATTGCGGGATGGGCTTCGCTGCCGAGCGTACCGGAGGCGGCGACTTCTGCGCCGGACCGCGCGTGCAGCCATTCCATCCAATGTGGCCACCAGCTGCCGGCGACTTCTTCGGTGCCTTTCATCCATTCGGTGACATCGGCGGGCGTCTTGCCGTTTGAATGTTTCCAATATTTCGCCTTGGGGTTGCCCGGCGGGTTCAGGATCGCCTGCATATGGCCGGCCTGGCTCAGGATGAATTCGACATTTTTGCTGCCGAACAATTGTGTCGAACGATAACATGCGCGCCATGGCGTGATGTGGTCTGTCGTCCCGCCCAGAACGAACAGGTCGCCCGTCACCTTGGTCAGGTCGAGCGTATGGCCCGCAATCTCAAACGTGCCCGGCGCGGCATAGGCATTTGCCTCAAACAGCTCCAAGAAATCGCCCATCAATGCCGACGACAGGTTGGTCGCATCGGCATTCCAGAAAAGGATATCGAACGCGGGCGGATCATCGCCCAGCAGATAATTGTTGATGACATAGTTCCAGATGAGGTCATTGGGCCGCAACCATGCAAATCCGCGCGCAAGGCTGCTGCCCTCGATCACGCCTTTCTTCGCCGCGCGTTGCCGGGCCAGTGCGATGCCATTGTGCGACACAAGGCTCGACGCCTCGGTATCGCCGGGCTTGGGTTCAAGCACGCACACCATCATGGTAATTGCGTTGGCGCGGGTGTCACCCATCGACGCCAGCTTGGACAGCAGAACGGACATGGTCTGTCCGCCGGAACAACCGCCCGAGATATTGACTTTGTCGCTGCCGGTAATTTCGCACACGACGTCCAGCGCCTTGATGCAGCTTTCGATATATTCGGCCATGCCCCACACGCCCATATCTTCGGTGGGGTTGCGCCATGAAATCATGAAAGGCTGAATGCCGTGGTCGGTCTGCCATTTGATGATCGATTTTTCCGGGGACAGATCGTTGATATACATTTTGTTGATCTGTGGCGGAATGGTCAACTGCGGCGTGGCAAAAACCTTGTCGGTGGTGGGCGCATATTGGATGAGTTCGAAACGTTCGTCGCGATAGACAACGGCCCCCTTTGCCGTGGCGACATTCTCGCCAAGCTTGAACGGCTTTTTGTTCACCTGGCTGACCATCATGTCGTTGTGAACCATGTCATTATACGCGTTTTTCAGCCCCTTCACGAGGCTGAGCCCGCCGGAGTCCACCAGCCGTTTTTGCGCGGTCGGATTGCCGATCAGCGTATTGGTCGGTGACATCGCATCAATGATGATCTGCGAGATGAAATTGGCACGGTCGCGCTCAAGCGCGTCGAGTTCCAAATCCTCAATATAGCTTTTGACGCCCTTTTGCACCGCGAGATAATATTGCGCACCCGCTTTGAAAAAGGGGTTAAACGTCCAAGCTGGGTCCATGAAGCGCTTGTCCTTGGGATCAGGCGCGAGGTCGGACTTACCGGTCATGATTTTGACGACATCTTCGGAAAAGCTGCTGGTCGCCTTCCACGCCTTGTCGGGGTTGGCGGCGGTCTGGCGGAGCATCAGGCCAATGGCGCCAATGAAATCCTCCCGCGCCAATCCTGCCAATGGACCAAGCGCCATCGTGGCATCATTGGCGGCATCAAACGCGCCTGCAACGCCGGAAAATGGCGCGCCTTTCTTTTTCGCGCTCTTTGCTCCGGTCTTTTTTCCAGCTCCGCTGCCCGCTTTTGTCGCCATCTGCATCTCCTCTTCCCAAGACGAAGAATTACATGCTCGGCGGACTTCGTCAATCGCGCATCAACCCGATGGAAAATGGCGCAAAAATCGCCTATGCCGACTTCGCCCAAACAGAGCGCGCATTGTGAACAATTGAAAACAAGCGCTTCTAAACTGGAGGACGGCCGCCGCGCATCTTAATGCGCCCCTTAAGGAGCACCCGTATGACTGCCCGAGTTTGCTTTGCTGAACGATCAACATGCCGCCCTTCGACGCCAATGCGCAGTGTCATGGCCCAACCCAGCGCAATGATTTTTCTGCCATGAGCACCGACAGCAAAAAGCTGGAAGGCTTGGGTAAATTGCTGAAGGCTGCAGGTGTTAAACCCGCAGGCGCTGAGGCGATGGTCCGGGACCATATCAAAGACATTAAAGCCGACGCGCGCCATCATAATGCCGAACTCATCGCATCGGTGAAGGCGCTGAAAGAAGAGCTGGTCGAACTGCAGCACAATCATGCATCATCGGTGTCCGAAATTCGGATGACGATTGAGTTGATGCGGCACGAAATTGAAGCGCGCAGCGTTGCGTCCGACCGAACGCTGCAAATCGCCAAATTCGCGCTCATTATCGTTGTGGCTTTGCAGATCATCCTGCTTGTGAGCCTGCACATAACCACGGGCAGCGACCTTAGCCGCTTCATCCCTGCGTCTGAGACATCGAACGACGTGCAAGTCCCTACCCCAACGTCCAGTGCCCTGGGCGCACCGGCGAAATGAACGAATGACCTACATTATGTCCGGCAAACGACCTTTCCGTTTTCACGTCACACGCAGCCTGATTGGCGGCATGTGCCTTGTGGCCGCGATTGCGGGCATTACCATGACCGCCAACGCGTCTGACCCAAAAGCGGAAAAACAGAGCGCGGGAAAGCCAAAAGCAGAAAAGTCGAGCGCGGCAAAATCGGCTCCGGCCAAGCCAAAAGCCACCAAGCCCGAGCAGAAAAAGCCAAATGTCGCAAAGCCAAGCGCGTCGACATTCACGATCCCAAGCCTCGAAGACAAACCGACCAACACCCAGACCAACACCCGGACCAACGCCCAGACCAACGCGCAGTCCGCTGCGGACGAAAAGCTGCGCAATGAGATCGATACGCTTTGGAAGAAATTCCCCGGCCGTGCCGGTATCGCCATTTACACGCCCTTTTCGGATGACATTATCGGTCGGCGGCACACCGAACGCTTTCCACAGCAAAGCGTCTCCAAAATGTGGGTCGCACTGACGATTTTGGAACAAGAAGCCGCGGGCAAGCTATCGCTCGACAAGAAAATACGCGTGACCCGCGATGATATTGTGGTGTTTAGCCAGCCGATCAAACAATATCTCAGCAGCCAAGATTCCTTTGAAATGCCCGTGCGCGAATTGCTTGCCCATGCCATCAACGCCAGCGACAATCTTGCAAACAGCGTCCTGATACGCGTGGCCGGTGGCCCGCAGGCGATCAACCAGATGCTTGACCGGCGCAAGGTGCAATCGATCCGCTTCGGACCCGGCGAAGTGCTTTTGCAAAGCGCGATCGCGGGCCTCGAATGGCGCCCCGAATATCGCAAAGGCAATGGCTTTAAGGAACAGCGTTCGCGCATTCCCATGGAAAAACGGCGCGCAGCGCTCGAAAAATATCTGGCATCGCCCTTGGATGGCGCTGCGCCGGGCACTATCGCGCTTGTGCTAAAACGCTTTGGCGAGCGCGCGCCTGATGATCCGGGCGCAAAGCTTTTGAAGCTGATGGCGGGGACCTATACCGGAAGATCACGCCTTCGTTCGGGGCTCGCACCGGGCTGGAGCCTCGCCCATAAAACGGGGACGGGGCAAGTATTGGGTTCGATTTCGACCGCACTTAACGATGTAGGGGTGATGAAAGCACCGGATGGATGTCGGTATCAGGTCGCCGTCATGATTGCCGAAACACGCGCCGGAAGAGAGGTCACAAACGGCCTGATGCAAAATGTGGCGCGCGCGGTGGTGCGGCATCATCGCGAAATCCACCCCAAGGCCGAAAAGACGCCCTAAAGCGATAGCTGACTTCCCAAAAGTGCCTTCTGCCGAAAGCTATCAGGAATTCAGCTTGTTAAATAATCCTTCGCATAAATATTCACTCCGTTTTGGAGCGGCCGAAACGTGCATAGATGAACTTTGTCCCATAAGGCGCATAAAGTTCACATTAGTTCACAATATAATTGTTACAAATGTTACATTTTTGGTATAAAAACGAGTGGTTCACCGGACCACCATTTAGGGCAAAGCAATGAAGAAATTTCATATAGCTGTCGTAGAAGATGACTTAGCTTTTGCATCGGAAATGGAGGAATTTCTGGGCGCAGCCGGCTATACGGTTTCTAGCTATGACTCATCGCAGAAATTTTTGGCGGCGTTGCGCCAATCGGAATGCGACCTTCTCATCGTCGATTGGTCTATTCCCGATTTGTCGGGTATCGAAGTGCTCGAATATATCCGGAAATTCCATCCGGATATGCCAGCCATCATGCTGACCGCACGCGCCGAAAATATTGACATTGTGCGCGGGTTACAGGCCGGTGCCGACGATTATGTTGCCAAGCCAGTAGATCCCGCCGTGCTGGCACAGCGGATCAAATCACTTTTGCGCCGATCCAAAGGCGAAGTGAAAAACGTGTCGGAAAACGTCATCCTTGGCCGCTATTTGCTGCGTCCATCGACGTCCACCATCTACCTTGGCGACGAAGAGATCGTCGTGCCCAAGCGTGAGTTTGACATGGCAATGCTGTTTTTCACAAATCCGAACCGCCTTCTTTCGCGGCAATATTTGGCAGCAACCTTATGGGGTAAAGTTGTCGATTACCAATCGCGGACGATTGACACCCATGTCGCACGGTTACGCAAGAACCTGAAACTTGATCCCTCAAGCGGCATCAGCCTGAATGCGTTGTACGGTTTTGGATATACCTTGCAGGCCGATGTGCACGCTATGAACGCAGCGCACGATCACGTCGCCCTGTCGGCTTAGGCAAACAACCGCGCCGTTGTAGCCACGCCAGCGAGGACGCAGAACAGTTTCAGCACACTGACGTTACCCACGGACAAGGTGCAGCTTTCGGGGAAACGCACGTTGCACGGCCGCGATAATCCTCGGCACTTGCGTCCCTCCGTTACGGCGCTACAGCACGCGAAATGAGCATGATTGAAATCGTCGCCGTGCTGCTCGGCATTGCCAACATCGTCCTGATTATCCGGCGATCGGTTTGGAACTTTCCCGTGGCGATTGTCATGGTCGCTTTATATTTCATCATCTTCCGCGACGCCAAACTGTACAGCGACGCCGGGTTGCAGGTCTTTTTCGCGGGCATCAATCTCTATGGCTGGTGGAGCTGGAACCGGAATAAAGACGATAGCGGCGTGATTTCCGTCCGCAGGCTTCCGGCAACCGGCTATGCGTTGTGGATTGCAGGTTCTATCATCGCCATTTGGGCATGGGGCGCCATCATGCATGCCGAAACCGATGCTAGCTATCCTTATTGGGATGCGTCGGTCGCGATGCTGTCGATTGTGGGGCAGATTTTGATGACCCGGCGTTTTGTCGAAAACTGGCATTATTGGATCATCGTCAATATCATCTCGATCCCGCTATATATCGTCAAAGACCTGCATCTGACCGCCGGGCTTTACGGGATATTTCTGGTGCTTGCGGTTGCCGGCCTTGTCGAATGGCGCAAGGCGGAACGCGCATGAAACGCATTTGTCTGCACGGTCCCGAAAGCACGGGCAAATCGACATTGGGGACGCGGCTCGCGGCGCATTTGGGATGCGAAGTCGTGCCCGAATATGGCCGCGCTTATTGCGAGGCGCATGGCACCGACATCGGCATGGCCGAGCTTGTCCACATTGCGCAGACGCAGGACGCGATGAACCGCGCCGCCGCCGCGCGCGCAGCTGAACTCGGCGCTGGTTATGTATTGTTCGACACAGACCCGCTGATAACGTCGGTGTGGGCGCAGATGATGTTTGGTGCGGCAGACGGATATTTCGACGCATTTGCCGGTTTTGCCGACCATTATCTGCTGCTCGATATCGACCTGCCCTTTGTCGACGACGGCTTGCGGGTCTATGCGCAATCCGCCGAGCGCAAACGCTTTTTCGACCTATGCCGCGCGGAGCTCGATGGACGCGGCGTCGGCTACACGCTGGTTCAGGGCGAAGGCGAAGCGCGTTTCACAGCGGCGTTGACCGCCATCGCAGCCTAAGCCTTCTCCAAAGCCTCGCTGGCCGCGACCCAGCGGGCTTCAGCAGCCTCTTGCGCGGCGACAATCTTCCCGCGCCGTTGCGACAGTTCGCCCATTGTCAGGCTCTTATATTCATTCGCGGCAGACGCCGGATCAAACATCGCCCGGTCAATCGCGCTCAACACAACCTCAAGCTTGGCAAGGTCTGCCTCTGCATCGCTGACTTCACGCTTCAGCTTGCTTTGCGCTTCACGAGCTGCGGCTTGCGCTTTTTTATCTTCCTTGCGATCGGCCTTGGATACCTTCTCCTTCGCGGGGCCCTTGCCCAGGATGAAGTCGGTATAATCCTCAATCGTGCCCGAAAATTCGGTTGCGGTCCCATTATCGACGAGCACCAGCCGGTCGGCCGTCAGCTCCAACATATGGCGGTCATGGCTGACCAGCACCACGGTGCCTTCATATTCGTTCAGCGCCTGCACCAACGCTTCACGCGCATCGACGTCCAAGTGGTTCGTCGGCTCGTCAAGGATCAGCATGTGCGGCGCATCGCGGGTGATTAGCGCCAGCGCCAGCCGCGCGCGTTCGCCGCCGGACAGCTTGCCGACCTTCGTCGTTGCCTTTGCCCCTGAAAAGCCGAAGCGGCCCAATTGCGCGCGCACCGCGCCGGGGGTCGCGCCCTTCATCTGCTGGGTCATATGCTCCAGCGGGGTATCGTCGCCGTCAAGTTCTTCGACCTGATATTGCGTGAAATAGCCAACACGCATTTTGCCCGACGCGCTCATCGCCCCGTCCATCGGCGTCAATTGCGCCGCAAGCAACCGCGCGAGCGTAGTCTTGCCATTGCCGTTGCGGCCCAGCAACGCGATCCGGTCATCGGGGTCGATGCGCAGGTTCAACCGCTGAAGTATCGGCTTGCCCGCGGTGTAGCCAACACTCGCCAGATCAAGCGTGACCAATGGCGGTTTCAATTCATCGGGACTTGGAAAGTCAAAGCTTAACGTCGGATCTTCGGCCATCGCGGCAATGGGTTGCATACGCGCCAGCGCCTTGGCTCTGGACTGCGCCTGTTTCGCGGTGGAGGCACGCGCCGAGTTGCGCGCGACATAATCCTGCAGCTTGGCGCGCTGTGCGTCCTGCGAAGCCTTTGCCGCCGCCAGCTGCGCTGCACGTTCGGCACGCTGGCGCTCGAATGAGTCATAGCCGCCGGAATAGAGCGTCGTGGCCCCGCCTTCGAGATGCAGGATATTGTCGACGACATTGTTCAACAAATCACGTTCGTGGCTGATCACCACCATCATCGACGGATAGGATTTAAGGAAATTTTCCAGCCACAATGTCGCTTCAAGATCCAAGTGGTTTGAAGGTTCGTCGAGCAGCAGCAAATCGGGTTCGGAGAACAAAAGCGCCGCCAAGGCAACGCGCATTTTCCAACCACCGGAATAGCTATCGAGCGGCCGACCCTGCATCTCTTCATCGAAACCAAGCCCGACGAGAATGCGCGCAGCACGCGCTGGCGCGGTATAGGCATCAATCGCGATCAACCGTTCGTGCAGTTCGCCTAGCCGGTCGGGGTCGGCGCAATGCTCCGCCTCTTCCATCAACGCCGCGCGCTCGACATCACCCGCCAGCACGGTTTCGAACGGCGTTGCCGTGCCCGATGGCGCTTCCTGCGCGATGTAGCCGATGCGCGTATTCTTCGGCATATCCATGCTGCCTTCGTCGGCTTCAAGCTCGCCGATCATCACCTTCATCAGCGTGGATTTGCCTGCGCCATTGCGGCCGATAAGGCCAACGCGCGAATAAGGCGGCAGCGTCGCGGTCGCGCGGTCCAAAATAGTGCGGCCGCCAAGGCGCACGGTGATTCCGTTTAAGTTTAACATGATGCCGC
>JBEEIJ010000018.1:0-11672 GCA_041169905.1 Pseudomonadota bacterium
CCCGTTGATGGCTCGACGATATCGCAGAAGATGATCATCATTGGCGTGGCGGAGAATGGATCTACGTACACGGCATCAAGATCAGGCTTCAGGATCATGTCGGATTCGTTGATGGCTTTCCAGCCTTCGATGGACGAACCGTCGAACATCAGGCCGTCTTCCAACTCGTCTTCGCCGATTACGCCAGCGCACATGGTCAGATGCTGCCATTTGCCCTTGGGATCAGTGAAACGGACATCGACCCACTCGATCTCCTCATCTTTGATACGCTTGATAATGTCCTTAGCTGAGGTACCCATTTTACTTTCCTTCTTTGGCTTGTCTTTTTTGGATATTTTGGATTTTTTTAAACGGCGTCGTTGTCGCGTTCGCCGGTGCGGATGCGCAGCGCGGTTTCGACAGGGATAACGAAAATCTTGCCGTCACCAATACGGCCAGTCTGGGCCGCTGCAGCAATGGCTTCGACGACGCGGTCGGCAAGGCCGTCTTCAACGACAACCTCAAGCTTTACCTTCGGCAGAAAGTCGACGACATATTCAGCGCCCCGATACAATTCGGTGTGGCCCTTTTGACGGCCAAAGCCCTTGGCTTCAGTAACGGTGATGCCCGAGACGCCAACTTCGTGCAGCGCTTCTTTCACCTCGTCCAATTTGAATGGCTTGATGATCGCTTCGATCTTTTTCATGGCTTTTCCCTTTATAGCGCGTGAGGCACATGCTCCGCGCGCGCGGATGATGAAATAGGCATATCAAGTATCGTGCCAAAATTGACCAACACCGAAACGCGTTATTTTGGGCCATATGGGCCATGGCATCTGCCTAAATTTTAGGCAGATGCCAGATTCATGGGCAGCAGCTTTTTACTTTGCTGCCTTTTTTGGGCCACCGCTTATTGCGGCGTCATTTGCCTTTGCATAATGTGCACGGCTGACAACATAAGCGCGCATTTGCTCGGCTTCTTTCGCTGTTAATACGCTGCTAAAGCTGGCCATGCCATTGCCCTTCAATATGCCGTCAATCACAACCGATTTCCAGGTCGCGGCATCCGCAATCACACCAGATTTACGCAGGTCAGGCAGCACGCCGTTCCCGACCGCGCCGGGGCCGTGGCAGACGAGGCAATAGCGTTGGAAGTTCGATCCCCCCGCCGCGATATCTGCGGGCGTACCGAATTGCGCAGGCGGTGCCCACACATGGGCTGGCGCTTTCGGCACGGGTGGCAACGCTGCTTTTCCGCCTAGCTTCAGAACGATCAGGCGGGGGATGTTGGGAACAGCAGCACTGGTGGAACCTGCATAGCCCGATACGAGCGGAAACGCGCCGCCCTTGCTGGTCAGGAAGGCGACATATTGTTCGCCGTCCACCGTATAGGTCGATGCGCCGGACAACACGCCCGACTGTACATTGAGGTTCAACAGTTGCTTGCCGCTATCCGCAGCATAAGCGCGGAACTCACCCATTGCCGTACCTTGGAACACCAGATTTCCGGCGGTGGTCATCGTCCCGCCATTCCATGAGGCGGGGTGATCGACGGTCCATTTTGCTTTGCCGGTCTTGGGGTCGAACGCGACAAGCTTTCCGGTCGTCGCTGCTTTCACAGCCTTCACGAAATTGATGTCATCGGGAAGGTCGGCCGTTGCCATCGCGCCGCCCACGTTGAAGCCCAATGCTTTGCGCTCTTGTTCATTTGGCGCAACGGGCGGCAGATACGCGCCGCCAATGTACAATGCGGGAATGTAGACCAGTCCAGTGGCGGGGTTAAAGCTCATCGGGTGCCAGTTATGCGCACCCAGTGCCGAAGGGTTCGCCAAATAGAGCTTGCCGGTTTTTTCATACCGCGCGGCAGGGTTTTCGATTGGCCGCCCCGTTTTCATGTCATAGCCGGTTGCCCAGGTAATGCCGTCGATGAACGGGTTTGCTGACAACAACTTGCCGTTCAGTCGGTCAATGGTGAAGAAAAACCCGTTCTTCGGCGCGTGGTACAGAACTTTGCGTTCTTTGCCGCCACGGGTTTCCGTCGCCAATATGATGGGCTGGGTCGCGGTGTAATCCCAGCTTTCGGCTGGCGTTTCCTGATAATGCCAGACATATTCGCCCGTGTCGGGTTTAAGCGCGACGATGGATGACAGGAACAGATTGTCCCCTTCGCCATTGGAACGAATGCCATGGTTCCACGGATTGCCGTTGCCGACGCCAAGGTACAATTGGTCCAGCTCGGCATCATAGACGATTGCGTCCCAAACGGTGCCGCCGCCGCCACTTTCGCGCCAGTCACCCTTTTTGGGTTTTGCACTCCATGTCTTGGTTGCCGCCGTTTTTAAGATCTTATCGCTCGCGGCATTGTCGGGCTCACCCTTGGGATTGGGCGTGGTGTAAAAACGCCATGCCTGTTTGCCGGTCGCGGCGTCATATGCGGTCACATAACCGCGCGCGCCGAACTCTGCGCCGCCAAAGCCAATCACAACCTTGTCCTTTACGACCCGCGGCACGCCTGTGATGGTGCCGTTGGATTTGAGGTCAAGCGTTTGGACACTCCACAATTGCTTGCCCGTGGTGGCGTCTAAGGAAATCAAACGCCCGTCGATGGTTCCGACAAAAACGCTGCCTTTCCAGAACGCAACGCCGCGGTTGACTACGTCGCAGCAGGCTTTGACCCCGCGCGCTTTGTCGACTTCGGGATCGAAGCTCCACAATGGTTTGCCGGTTTTGGCGTCATAAGAAAATACTTTGGACCAGGCGGTCGAGATAAACATTTTGCCGTCGACAACCACTGGTGTTGCTTCTTGGCCGCGCGCATCTGGCAAGTCAGCGAACCAGGCAATGCCCAGATCCTGCACATTGCTGTCGTTAATTTGGGTAAGCGGGCTGTGCCGTTGCTCATTATAATTGAAGCCCGTCATCGCCCAGTTTGAGCCATCACCACCGGTTTTCAGATAATCACCGTTAATCTTGACGAATGCGGGTACATCGGTAGGGCCCGCTACCTTTTGGCAAGAACCTAATAATAATGTCGCGCCAGCAAATGCGGCTGCGAACCATAGCCTATTTGTCATATTTTTCTCCCCTTCGGGCGAAAGGCTATGCCCTTGAATAGGCTTCGTCCAGTGGGAATTTAACTGAGGGGTTAAATTATCTTTTTTATGGCGCTTTCCATTTCGGTTGCCGCCTTTTCATAAACGCGCGCACGGAGGTGTGAGAGAATTGCATCAGGTGCACTAACCGGGGTTCCGCCGCTAAATGGGGGTGCTGGGTCATATTCGAGCGCGAGCTGGATGGTTCGCGCAACATCTTCGCCTGCAATGTCTGAAATCAGTTCAAGCGCGAAATCGATGCCCGATGTGACGCCGCCCGCGGTCACCAAATTCCCGTCGCGAACAACGCGCGCCGGACGATGCGTTGCGCCAAACATCGGCAATAAATGTGTGTAAGCCCAATGGCATGTGGCTTCTTTGCCGTGCAGCAAATTGGCCGCGCCCAATATGAAGGCACCGGTGCACACGCTGGTGATATATTGTGCCGCGCTTGCTTGGGTCCGAACGAAATCGACGATCTGCGCGTCAGCAATCGCGTCGCGCACACCATGACCGCCCGGCACACAGATTATGTCCGCCTGTGGGCAGTCTGCGAAACGCGATCTAGGGAGAATGGAAAAGCCGCTATCGGTGGTCACCGCCGCGCCCGTTTTGCTGACGACATGAACATCCGCGCCCGGCAATCGCGAGAGGAATTGCACCGGCCCCGTGAAATCGAGTTGCGTGACATTGTCGAAGAGGACGAAGACGATATTCATGCCGCATGCTTAACGTGCACGCGGCAAAAAACAAAGGGCCGCCGGATTTCTCCGACGGCCCAAAGGTCGCAAATTGTATCGATCAGATAAGCTCGATCGCCAAAGCCGTCGCTTCGCCGCCGCCAATGCAGAGCGATGCCAGGCCGCGTTTCTTGCCATGGCGCTGAAGCGCGGCGACCAAGGTTGTGATAATCCGCGCGCCTGATGCACCAATGGGATGACCCAATGCCGTGGCACCGCCATGAACGTTAATCTTGTCATGCGCTATGCCAAGATCGTGCATCGCAAACATGGCGACGCAGGCAAATGCTTCATTCACTTCGAACAGGTCAACATCCGCGATGGTCCAGCCAGCCTTTGCCAAGCATGTGCTGATAGCGCCGACCGGTGCCGTGGTGAATGCTGATGGTTCCTGCGCATGCGCCGCATGTGCGACGATACGCGCAATCGGTGTTTGCCCATTGGCATCGGCGACCGATTGGCGCGTGAGCACAAGCGCAGCAGCACCATCCGAGATCGACGAACTGGTTGCGGCCGTGATCGTGCCGTCCTTTGCAAAGGCTGGCTTGAGCGTTGGAATCTTGTCGGGCATGCCTTTGCCGGGTTGCTCGTCGGTGTCGACGATCACGTCGCCCTTGCGTGTGGCAACGGTCACCGGAACGATTTCCGCTTTAAACGCGCCGTCTGCAATGGCGCTTTGCGCGCGGCGCAGCGATTCAAGGGCGTAAGCATCCTGTGCTTCGCGGGTAAGCTTATAATCGTCTGCGGTGTCTTGCGCGAACGTGCCCATGGCGCGGCCCGCGTCATATGCGTCTTCAAGTCCATCAAGGAACATATGGTCGTAGGCGGTGTCATGACCGATGCGCGCGCCACTGCGATGCTTTTTCAGCAAATAGGGCGCGTTGGTCATGCTTTCCATGCCGCCGGCGATGACATAATCGACTGAACCAGCGGCGAGTGCCTCGCTGCCCATGATGACGGTCTGCATGCCCGAACCGCAAACCTTGTTCACCGTCGTTGCTTGCACAGATTTGGGCAGGCCAGCTTTAATCGCGGCCTGACGGGCAGGGGCTTGGCCGAGGCCGGCTGGCAACACACAACCCATGTAGATGCGCTCAATCGCCGCGCCGTCGACGCCAGCGCGTTCAACGGCTGCTTTCACCACAGTCGCGCCAAGGTCGGTCGCAGAAACATCTGCCAACGCGCCTTGCATGGCCCCCATTGGCGTGCGGGCGTAGGACAGGATGACGACAGGATCGGCGTTGTGCATGGGAGATTCCTTTGATTTTGATTTGCCGCCTTATAGGGCGGCGCAGCATCAAAAACAAATGTGAATCAGCCGTGTTTGCTGCGTTAGAACAAGGCCTTCAAATCGCGTTTCAGGATTTTGCCATTGGCGTTGCGCGGCAGAGTATCCTCGGTGAAGATGATCTTCACGGGCACTTTGAATTTTGCCAGCCGTGCACTGACATATTCGCGCAGTTCGTCCTCGCTTGCAGTCATGCCGGGAGCCAGATGGACCACAGCCGCGGGTTCTTCGCCGAGTGTCTGGTGCGGAATGCCGATCAGTGCGGCATCGGTGACCGCGGGATGTTCGTACAAGATATTTTCGACTTCAGACGAATAGATATTCTCGCCGCCGCGAATGATCATGTCTTTGGCGCGATCAACAATGAAGCAGAAGCCTTCATCGTCTACGCGGGCAAGATCGCCTGTGCGCACCCAGCCATCGACAAATGTTTCTGCGGTGGCATCGGGACGGTTCCAATAGCCTTTGACGATTTGCGGACCACGCGCCCACAATTCGCCAACTTCACCAACAGGCAACTCGGTCGATCCATCCTCGGACATGATTTTCACGTCCGAGACTGCAACCGCCGGACCACAACTGTCGGGGCGATTCAGATAATCTTCGGCAACATGCGAGGTAACTGTCGCCATAGTTTCGGTCATGCCCCAGCCATTGCCCGGGAATGCACCGAATATTTCGTAGATCTTGCTGACAAGCTCTGGCGCGGATGGTGCACCGCCATAGCTGATCGCGTCGATTGAGCTGAGATCATATTTCGCGCGGTCGGGGTGCTCAATTAACTGCCAAGCGATGAACGGCACGCCGCCTGTGGCGTTGATCTTTTCGCGTTCGATAATCTCGAATGCCTTCACCGTATCCCATTTGTGAAGGAACACGATCTTGTGCCCGGCTTGAATCGTCGGGATCATGGACGCCGAACAAGCGGTGACATGGAACATGGGAATGACAAGCAGGCTCGCCCTAATGCTGGGTTCGGGCAGAGGATCGCCCCGGCGCAACATAGTCGCAGCGCCAGAATAGGCGCTGGAAAAGCCATTGGTCAGTAGGTTGCGGTGCGAACCTAAAGCGCCCTTTGGTTTGCCTGTCGTCCCGCTGGTGTAGAAAATGGTGGCCGCGTCGTCTGGCGCAATCGCGACGTCAGGCAACGACAGGTCAGCCAAATCGGCGTAGCTTTTTGGACTGCCAATGATGCTTTCGAGCGTGATCGCGGGCCCCGCCATTGCTGCTGCACCTGCGCGCGTGACCATGACATGCGCGAGCGCAGGCATTTCTGCTTTGTAGGGCGATATGCGGTCCCAGCGTTCTGCGTCGCAGATCAGAACCGCTGCACCTGAATCGGCCAAACCAAAGGCAAGCTCTTCACCTGTCCACCATGCGTTTAACGGCACGACAATCGCGCCTGTCACTGCGGCCGCAAAAAAGGCGACCGGCCATTCAGGCAGGTTGCGCATGGCAAGAGCAACGCGGTCGCCCTTTTTCACGCCACGTTCTTGCAGCGCATGGGCGAGGGTCGCAACCGCGCGGTACCAAGCGGCGTAGGTGACGCGCTCATCCTCATACACCACAAATTCACGGTCGCCGAATGACGTGTTGGCATGTGCGGCCAGTACCGCGAGATTGGGTAATGCGTTTTTCCAGACGCGCGTTGGTACGCCTTCAATCTCGACCGTTTCCATCTCGAACGGCATGCCAGGTGCACATAATGCATCCTTTACCTGATCTCGCGTCATGACGGGCCAACCCGCAGGTGGTGTCCACTTTTTACCGGCCTCAATCATGTTCTCTCCAATTCACGCGTCATGCTTTGTGCATGTTCGACATGTCGATACGCCAAAATGGTTTTCATTTGCAACGCTTCACGCTAGCAATTCATCAACGGGTTAAATGGAGAGAGAAAATGACCGCAAATATGCAGACTGTGCTCGAAAAGCAGCGCGCAGCATTTACCGCAGCGATGCCAGAATCGATGTCGGTACGCCGTGACCGTATCGACCGCGCGATTGCGATGTTGATCGATCATGCGGAAGATTTTGCAAAGGCCGTTTCTGCTGATTTCGGTCATCGTAGCCGCGAACAAACATTGCTGACCGACATCATGCCGTCTGTGAGCGCGATGAAGCATGCCAAGAAGCATTTTGAAAGCTGGGCCAAAGGCGAAAAGCGCAAACCAACTTTCCCGCTTGGTCTGCTCGGTGCCAAGGCCGAAGTCGTGTACCAACCCAAGGGCGTCGTCGGCGTTGTTGCGCCATGGAACTTCCCCGTTGGCATGGTGATGGTCCCGATGGCAGGTATTCTCGCCGCGGGTAACCGCGCGATGATCAAACCATCCGAATTCACCGAGCGCGTGTCGGCATTGTTCGAAGAGCTCGTGCCACAATATTTCGCTGAAGAGGAAATGGCCGTTTTCACGGGCGGCGCTGAAGTCGGCATGGCGTTTTCAAAGCTGGCGTTCGACCATATGATATTCACCGGCGCGACAGGCGTGGGCAAGCATATCATGCGCGCTGCAGCGGACAATCTCGTGCCCGTGACGCTTGAACTTGGCGGCAAATCACCGACCATCATTGGCCGAAGTGCCGACACGAAAAAGGCGGGCGAGCGTATTGCCCTGGGCAAGATGATGAACGCGGGCCAAATCTGCCTCGCACCTGATTATTTGATGGTGCCCGACGACCAAGAGCATGATGTCATCGCAGCGGTGAAGGCTGGCGCAATCGCGCAATATCCCACTTTGCTGCACAATGATGATTATACCTCGGTTGTGAACGGCCGAAATTATGAGCGGCTTCAGGGCTATCTGGACGATGCGCGTGAAAAGGGCGCTGAACTCATCGAAATCAACCCTGCGGATGAGGATTTTGTCGGATCAAACGGCAACAAGATGCCGCTGACGATTGTCCGCAATGTAACCGACGACATGAAGGTGATGCAGGAAGAAATCTTCGGGCCGATTCTGCCCGTCATGACCTATTCGTCGATGGACGAGGCGATCGATTATGTGAACGCACATGATCGACCGCTGGGGCTATATTATTTCGGAACGGACAAAGCCGAGGAAGAACGCGTGCTAACGCGCACCATCTCGGGTGGCGTTACAGTGAACGACGTTGTGTTCCACAATGCGATGGAAGATCTGCCTTTTGGTGGAGTCGGGCCGTCGGGCATGGGCAATTATCACGGCGCCGACGGATTCAAAACCTTCAGCCATATGCGTGCGGTCTATCGTCAGACGGGAGTCGATGTTGCCGGAATTGGCGGATTCAAGGCGCCTTATGGCAAAGCGACGCTGAAGACACTCGCTAAGGAACTTAAGAAATAAGGATGCGCTTGCATCGGGGCGGAGGCTCGGTTAGAGGAGCCTCCGCTTCGACAGGTTCGCCCTGATGAAGATGTGCCCCAGTGGTGGAATGGTAGACGCGCTGGATTCAAAATCCTGTTCCGAAAGGAGTGCCCGTTCGAGTCGGGCCTGGGGCACCACCACAATCCTGAAACTTTAAAAGCAACGTTACTCGGCGCGTTAAGCTCGGCGGGCGATTAACTTCGTCTGGACCTAAAAATGGTTGTGTAAACGCGTTGCGGTGTTAATGCCCTGGCCTCAAATGTATCAGCCCTTCAGCATCATGGATTTGTTCACCATTGGTATCGGGCCGTCCAGCTCGCATACTGTTGGTCCGATGCGCGCCGCGCGTGACTTTGCCGAGCGGTCGCTTATCCGGCCGGATGTTGGCAAAATTACGTGCGAGTTATTTGGGTCGCTTGCTCTCACAGGACATGGCCACGCAACTGACACGGCCATCTTGCTTGGGCTGTCGGGTTACACCCCTGAGGGCACTGACCCCGACGAGATCGCTGCTGTGGTTGCCGCCATTCGGGAAGCGGACCGTTTGCATCTTGCTGGCAAAGCGCAGGTCAGCTTTGTCGAAAGTCAGCATTTGCTGTTCCGCAAAGGCACTTTTCTCGCCGGTCATGCAAATGCCATGCGCTTCACTGCAACCTACAGCGACAGCTCCGAATATAGTGAAACCTATTTTTCCATCGGAGGTGGGGCCATCGTCCGGGACGGGGTCGCTGCGCCGCGTTTGAATTTCGAACTGCCTTATCCTTTTGCATCGGGCGCCGAATTGTTGGCGGTGGGCGAACGGACCGGGCTCACTTTTGGCGCTATCGTGCAGGCCAACGAATCGGCGTGGCGCAGCGACGAAGAAACCCATGCTTTTATTGACGATGTCCGCGTCGCTATGCTCGATTGCATCAAGCGCGGCATAGCAAAAGACGGCATCTTGCCGGGCGGCTTAAATGTAAAGCGGCGCGCGAAATCTTTACACGAGCGGCTCGTGGAACGCGGCCCACGCAGCGATCCTTCGACGGTGTTCGAATGGGTCAGCCTATGGGCACTTGCGGTGAATGAGGAAAACGCAGCCGGGGGCCGTGTGGTGACGGCGCCGACCAATGGCGCAGCTGGCGTTATTCCCGCGGTCCTCAAATATTATGAAATATTCACGGCGAACCCGACGCCCGAAGGCAGCCGGTTATTGCTGACCACCGCAAGTGCGATTGGTTTCCTGTATAAGACAAACGCGTCCATATCCGCGGCAGAAATGGGCTGTCAGGGTGAAGTTGGCGTTGCCTGCTCAATGGCGGCCGCCGGGCTTGCAGCAGCGTTGGGCGGCAGCAATGCGCAGGTGGAAAATGCAGCGGAAATCGGCATGGAGCATAATTTGGGCCTGACTTGCGATCCCATTGGCGGTCTTGTGCAAATTCCATGCATCGAACGCAACACCATGGGCGCGATCAAGGCGATCAATGCTGCCTATCTCGCGCTTCAGGGCGATGGCGCGCATGTCGTCAGCCTAGACGCCGTCATCGAAACGATGCGCCAGACTGGCGAGGATATGCGCTCCAAATATAAAGAAACCAGCCTTGGCGGGCTTGCCGTCAATGTCGTCGAATGCTGACGTTCAGAATCTGATCATGATCCTCTGCGCAAGTGCGGGCGACATCGAATAAACCAGCCGCAGCAGCTTCACCATGCCGACATTCGCCTCAGGCGCGTTCGTCGCAATGGCATCAACGATTTCTGCGGCACATCCCTTTGCCGACATCTTTTTGCCATTCACGCGGCCGCGCGTCATTGCGGTGTCGACCACCGGCGGCAATGCCTCGATAACATGAACCTTGGTATCGCGCAGATTGTGCCGCAGCGATTGGGTGAAGCTTCTGAGGCCCGCTTTGGTCGCGCAATAGACTGGGCCACCCGCGCGCGGGGCAATGGCAAGGCCTGAGGTGACATTCACAATCGACGCCTCGGGCCGCTGAAGCAAGCCGGGCAACAAGTGGCCAATCAGGTGCAACGGCGCGTTGAGGTTCAGGAAGATCGCCTGATCGGTGAGTGCCAAATCAAGTCGCTCGCCGGGGCCGAAATTACCGCTCATCCCTGCATTGTTGATCAGGATGTCCAGTTCACGCCCTGCGAGCGCGGCAGCAAGCTCCGCGCAACCGGACGCGGTGGAAAGGTCTGCCTGAATGGCTTCCAATCCTTCTTGTCTTGCAGAAGCAAGCGCGTCTTCGCGGCGACCACAGACGATGACGGCAGCGTCTTTGGCCATCAATTGGCGTGCTATTTCCAGACCAATACCATCGGTCCCGCCCGTGACTAATGCAGTTTTGCCCTTAAGTTCCATAATCCCCCCTCAATATTGTCCTAAATCACTCTTCCCCTGCAGTGTCAGGGAATCAGTATCGAAGACCCAACCGTCTTCCGTGCTTCAAGGTCGCGATGGGCCTGTGCGGCGTCTTCTAGCGCATAGCGGTGGCTGATCGTGATATCTATGATGCCTTGGCGGAACATGTCGAACACATATTCCGTGCCTGCTGCCCGCTCGGCTGCATTGTGATAATAATCGAACAAGGTGGGGCGCGAGACGTAGAGCGAACCTTTTTGCGCCAAAGTGCCAAGGTTGACGCCCGTCACCGGCCCGCTCGCATTGCCATAGCTGACGATAAGGCCGCGCCGCGCGGTTGCGTTTAGCGACGTTTCCCATGTGTCGCGGCCAACACCGTCGAAGGTCACTTCGACGCCCTTGCCGCCCGTCAGTTCGCGCACCTGCGCTGCGACATCCTCTTTCCCATATAATATGACATGGTCGGCCCCCGCCGCGCGTGCCAGCGCTGCTTTTTCATCGGTGCTGACTGTCCCGATGACGCGGGCGCCAACATGCTTCAGCCATTGCACGAGCAACAGTCCGACGCCGCCTGCCGCTGCGTGTACCAATATGTCCCATTTGGGCTGAACCTTTGCACAGCGCTCAACAAGAAACTCGGTGGTGCAGCCCTTGAGCAAGCCCGCGGCCGCGATTTCGTCGCTGATGTCGTCTGGCACCAAAAACAGGCCATGTGCGGCAATATTGCGCGCGGTCGCATAGGCACCGATGCTTGGGCCAAAAGTCGCTACCCGGTCGCCAACGCGCCAGTCGGTCACGCCGTCGCCCACGGCCTCAATTACGCCAGCTGCCTCCATGCCAAGGCCAGAGGGCAGCGCCATCGGATACAGGCCGCCACGATGATAGGTGTC
>JBEEIJ010000019.1:0-4398 GCA_041169905.1 Pseudomonadota bacterium
GGCGCGGAAATTGGCATTGCGACGGGGCGGCTGCACGCACGCGGCCCGGTCGCGCTTGAGGGCCTCACGACCTATAAATGGGTTGTGCGCGGAAACGGGCAAATCCGCCCTTGAAAACCATTGGCCTCATGGGGGGATCGTTCAACCCCGCGCATGGTGGCCACCGGTCGATTAGCCTGTTCGCAATGGATTCGCTGTGCCTCGACGAATTTTGGTGGCTGGTGTCACCGGGCAATCCACTGAAACCCACAAAAGGCATGGCCCCATTGCCTGCGCGGCTGGCATCGGCGAAGGACCAGACGCGGCGCACACCGATTAAGGCCACCGCCATTGAGCGTGACCTTGGCACCGTGTACACCGCAGAAACCCTGAAAAAACTGGTCGCGCGATATCCCAAAGTCCGCTTTGTCTGGATCATGGGCGCGGACAATTTGTTGCAATTTCACCACTGGAAACATTGGCGCGATATTGCGCGATTGATGCCGATTGCAGTTATCGCCAGACCCGGCTATGAAGCAGCTGCTGTTGCGGGTCCCGCAATGGCCTGGTTCAGACGGTTTGTCCGGCGTCCGGACCAGCTTCATCACTGGACAAAATGGAGTACGCCAGCGCTTGTCTTTTTGCGCTTTCGTCCAGATCCGCGTTCAGCAACCGCAATTCGGCGTGCTGACCCATATTGGTTTCACCGATATAAGGAACATGGAACGCGTGACGGCGTTACCCGAAATATTGTGCTTTAAGGAGCAATCTTGATCGATACCGCATCCGTTCCGACTGCCGGCAATCTGGCCGCCAAGTCCAAGGAACCCACTTTGACCCCGGACGCCCTCCACGCGCTTATCCTGCAATCGCTCGACGATGATCAGGCGCAGGAAGTGGTGACCATCCCGCTTGAAGGCAAAAGCAACATCGCCGACCATATGGTCGTCGCATCCGGCCGTTCATCGCGGCAGGTGGCGTCGATGGCGCAAAAGCTTGCCGAGCGTATCAAGAAAGCCGGACGTCATGCCCGCATCGAAGGTTTGCCATCGGCAGACTGGGTGTTGATCGACGCCGAAGATGTCATCGTGCATCTGTTCCGTCCCGAGGTCCGCAGCTTCTACAATCTGGAACGCATGTGGGCATTTGGCGACGCGCCCGAAGTTCCGGCCCAATAAGCCCGAACGTCCGCGCGGATGGCGATGCGCCTGCACATCATCGCGCGCGGCAAAATCGGCCGCTCTGCTGAAGCGGAGCTGGTCGACCGATATCTGAAACGGATCAGCTGGCCGACGCGGCACAGCGAAATGCCCGATAAGGGCGGCGATCTGCCCCATTCGGACAGCCCCTGCAAAACCATCATATTGGATGAAAAAGGCGAACAGCTTGGTTCGGTCGAACTCGCGCGCTTGCTGGAACGCTGGCGCGACGATGGCGTGCGCGAAGTGCGTTTCCTCATTGGCGCTGCCGACGGCTTTGATGATGAAGCCCGTGCTGGCGCGGATAAGCTCATCGCCTTTGGCAAAGCGACATGGCCGCATTTGATGGCCCGCGCGATGCTGGCCGAACAATTGTTCCGCGCAACATCGATCATTGCCAACCACCCCTATCATCGTGAAGGATAGGGGCATGCGGTTCTGGTCCGTCCTATTGCTCTTGATGCTCACGCCCTTTGCCATTGCGAGCAGCCTGATGGCGCAAAGCGCGGGCAGCAGCAGCGCGCAACAAGACGCCCTGCGCGCTGCACAGGAAAAAGCGTTGCGTGCGGAACGGCGCAGTGAGCTGTTGCGGCAGGAGGCAAGCAACGCCGAAAGCACCGCAGCCCGGCTGGTCGCGCAACGGGCAGTGCTGTCTGCCGAGATCGACGCCGCCGAAGCGCAGATTGCCGCAGCGACCGCGCGGATTGCCATCATCAGCCGCCAACAAGAACTTCAACGGGCACAGCTTGGTGTGGAAAGCGAACCCGTGCTGCGCCTGAACGCCGCGCTTCAACAAATGACGGGCCGCCCGGCGGTGCTGATGATGATGCAGCCCGGGCAGCGCGAAGATTATGTGCATGTGCGCGCGGTCATGGCGACGGTGCAGCCAGATATTATCCGCCGGACCAGCGCCTTGCGCCAACAGATTGCGGTGCAAAGCGAATTGCGGGCGCAGGAATATCGCGCGCTGAAATCGCTGGACGATGCGCGCAGCCGGTTGAAAAGCCGCCAGACAGATTTGGCCAGACTGCAAGGCGAAGCCGGTGGCAAAGCCGGCGCGCTGTCCGCCGATGCCGCCATCGCATTTGAACAAGCGATCGCGCAGGGTGAGCGGGCACGCGATATTGTCGGGCGCATGGATATACAGCGGCTGAGCGCCGAAAAGGCAGATGAACTCGCCGCGCTGGACGGGCCGATGCTTCGTCCCGGGCGCGCCAGCAAGGCCGCGACTGGCGGGACGGCGTATATCCTACCCGCGCGCGGCAAGCTGTTGTCCGGTTTCAATGAACTCAACGCCACCGGCTATCGCGAGCGCGGGGTCCGGATTGCGCTTGCCGACGATATGCGTGTGGTCGCGCCCGCGGCGGGAACGGTTTCCTTTGCGGGCCGTTATCGCAGCTATGGGCGGATTGTGATCATCGAACATGGCAATGGCTGGAACAGCCTGATTACACATCTGGGCAGCACGCAGGTCAAAAAAGGGCAGGCGGTGAAGCAAGGCGCGGTGCTGGGATCGGCCACAACAGGTGCGCCCGAAATCGGCGTTGAACTGCGCAAAAATGGCCGTGTGATGGATATTGCCACGATATTGGGATGAACTAGGGGCAGGACCCTATATGCGTTCTTGTCGATGTCCGCAGGGTGTTCGTGCTAATCATGCTTTCACCGTGGGTTAAGGCGGGATATAGCATCGACGAAATGATGAAATGGATTGGTCTATGAAGAGCCGTTTGCTGCCCGTGACGTGCGCCATTGTTTTGGCGCTGTCGATCCCTGCGACTGTGCTGGTCGCGCAAAGCGTTCAGCAGCAGCAAGCGCAAGCCGACCGTTTCAAAGAGCTTGAGGAATTCCTCGCTGTCTATCGCAAGGTTAAATTAGGCTATGTCGACAAGGTCGATGACAAGCAATTGATGGAAGGCGCGATTCAGGGGATGCTGGCCAGCCTCGATCCGCACAGTGCCTTCCTCGACAAATCGGACTTCAGCTCGCTGCAAACGCAGATTGATGGCGAATATGGCGGCCTTGGCCTGACGGTTACGCTTGAGGATGAAGCGGTGAAGGTCATTGCGCCGACCAAGGACACGCCCGCTGACAAGGCCGGTATCAAGTCGGGCGACTTTATCACGCATTTGGACGGCAAGCTGATCCTTGGCGGAACGCTCGACGAAGCTGTCGAAGCGATGCGTGGAGCGCCGGGTACATCGATCAAGCTCACCATCTACCGCCCGGGCCGCGATGCGCCGTTCGACGTGACGATAACGCGCGCGGTCATCGATTTGAAACCTGTGCGGTGGGAAGTGAAAAACCGCATTGGCGTCATTTCAATCACCGGTTTCTCCGAACAAACCGGCGCTGACGTTGTCGCTGCTGTGTCCGGCATAAAGAAAACGCTTGGCGGAAATCCGCTGGGTTACATCATCGACCTGCGGTCGAACCCTGGCGGCATATTGGACGAAGCCGTTTCCGTGTCCGACGCTTTCCTGTCGAGTGGCGAGATTGTTTCCGAACGCGGCCGTGACAAAAGCGACATCCAACGCTGGTGGGCCGAACGTGCCGTTCCGGGCGATGTCACCGGCGGCGCGCCGATCATCGTTCTGGTCGATGCGGGCTCTGCTTCGGCCTCCGAAATTGTCGCTGGTGCATTGCAAGACCATCATCGCGGCTTGGTCATGGGTGAACGCAGTTTTGGCAAGGGATCGGTGCAGACTGTCCTGCCGTTGACGCGGGACACCGGCCTTCGCCTCACCGTTGCGCGCTACCATCTGCCATCGGGCCGTTCGGTGCAGGAAGGCGGGATCAAACCCGATGTCCGCGTACCGCAATTGACCGATCCCGATTATAAAAAGCGGGTGTCCGTGCGCGAATCCGATTTGCGTCGTCACTTGGTCAATGAATTGAAAGACAATAGCAAAGACCTTGAAGAAGACCGCATCGACGATCCGCGTTTTGCCATGACGGCCGAACAATTGAAGGCCAAGGGCATTGACGATTTCCAGCTTTATTACGCGATGGAAACCTTGCAGCGGCTTGGATCCAAAACGATGAAGCTTGCCGCAAAGCCCGTAAAGGGCAGGGCGCAGAATTGAGCATATGCCGCAGATGACATCGAAATTTGACAAGGCCCATTGGCTCGCATTCCTGTTACCGGCAGCATTGCTCGGGGGTGCATATGGCTCGCAATATATTGGCGGGCTTTTCCCGTGCGAAATGTGCTGGTGGC
>JBEEIJ010000020.1:0-4582 GCA_041169905.1 Pseudomonadota bacterium
TTCCAAATCATGCGCGCGGCCCTTGGGTTTAAGTGAGGGCGCATTTTAAATTGGGGGCGTAGCATCATGCGCGATTAAGCGGGCGCGGTTCGGCGGGCGCGGAAGTATGCACGCGGGACAGGGCTTTGCTTATGCCCATATTGCCAGTACGGGCGGGCTATGAACGGCCTGTCTTCCACGCTGCGCGATGCGACCGATGCCCTGACGCCCGTCAGCGCGACCCCGCGTCTCGATGCCGAATATTTGATGGCGCATGCCTTGGGAATCGACCGCTCGGCGATGTTGTTGCGACAGCATGACCTTGCTGTGCCTGCGGGTTTTGCGGCGTATCTCGCGCGGCGGGTGGCGGATGAGCCGGTGGCCTATATCACGGGAATGCAGGCCTTTTGGGACCTCAACCTGCATGTGACGCCCGATGTGCTGATCCCCCGTGCGGACAGCGAAACGGTGATTGAGGTGGCGATGGCGGCTTTTGCTGGCCGGGATGCGCCGGCGCGGATTTTGGACTTGGGCACGGGGTCAGGCGCGTTGCTGCTGGCGGCTTTGTCGGTGTTTGGCGACGCGCAAGGTGTGGGCATTGATGCCAGCGCGGCGGCTCTCGCGGTCGCATCGGGCAATGCGTCGCGGCTTGGGCTGGACGGGCGCGCAACCTTCGAACAGCGCGATTGGACTTTGGACATGTGGGCCGACGGTCTGGGGCAATTCGACCTCATTGTGTGCAACCCCCCGTATATTGAGGACGATACCCCGCTTACCCCCATGGTCGCCCGCCACGAACCGCACAGCGCCCTCTTCGCCGGCCCCGACGGTCTGCGCGACTATCGCATACTTCTAAAAACCCTCGAAAAACTGCTAAAAACCACCGGAATCGCAATCTTCGAAATCGGATTCAACCAGTCAAAATCCGTCGCAAAATTGGGCACCGACGCTGGGTTCACTTCCGAATTAACCCACGATCTTTCCGGCAATCCACGCGTCTTGCGCTTTTCGCTTGGAATCACGCAACCGAACCGCTAACGCTAAAAAGCATCGCAGCAAAACCCGTAAATTGCGGAGATTAGCGCGAAGCCGCCCCCAGCGCAGTTGGAAATTTTTTCAAGGTCTCGGTCGACCTTGGCGTAACCCAAAGACTGGGTTTTGGGGCTTCCTGCAATGTTAAAATGCTAAAAGAGGACGGGTCAGCCCTGATGAATATCAACAACAGGCAGCAGCAGAACAACAATCGTCGCCGCGGTCGCAACAACAATAATCGCCAGCAAAATAACAACCGCAGCGGTTTCGACTATCAGAACCAGATCGACAATCGTGCGCGCGGCAACGCAGCGCAGATGCTGGAAAAATACAAAAAGCTAGCGCAAGACGCACAGTTTAACGGTGACCGCGTAAACGCCGAATATCACCTGCAATTTGCTGACCATTATTTCCGCGTACTCGCCGATTTCCGGGGCCGCCAAGAAGCGCGTCAGGAACAGCAAGGCGAACGTCGTCCCCGCGAGGACAATCGCGAAGACCGCGACGATTGGCAGAATGATGATCGTTCGCAAAGCTATGACGAGCAAGTTTCTTCCGATGGAATGGACGCCGATTCCGTTTCGCAAGATGATGGCGATACCGAAGAGCGTGCGCCTCGCGAACAACAGCGCGAAAGCCGCCCACGTCGCCCGGAACGGGGCGACCGTAATGATCGTTCCGACAATAGCCGGTCCGCAAATCGCGGCCCCCGCCGTCACCACAGCGAAGAACAAGACGATGCACCCGCAGGTCTTGATCTGGCTGTATTGCCACCGTCGATCGCCATTTCGTCAATCGAAAGTGACGCGGATATGGAACAGCCAGCACGCAAACCACGCGCCCGCCGCGTTAAGCCAGCCGGTGATGATGAAGTCGCGACAGCGGCGGAATAATCCAACGCTCCGCCGTTAATCACTTACGATAGTCGCTAAATGGTTAGCTTTCGGGCAGCGCCCGTGGCTTGTGATCGTCATCTAAGGCAACAAAGGTAAACAGACCCTCTGTCACCTTGACCTCTTGTTGGCCACGCGCACGGGTCGCGATAACTTCGATGCGGATGCCCATGGATGTGCGGCCCCGCCGTTCGAGCGATGCATAGACGGAGATAATGTCGCGTAATAAAATCGGCGCGATGAATTCCATCTTCTCAATGGCTACCGTAGCGCACGCGCCTTGGGCAATCCGTCCAGCCAAAATGCCACCGGCCTGATCCATCATCCCCAATACCCAACCGCCAAAAATATGGCCATTGGCGTTGATATCGGCAGGGCCCGGAACGACCCGCAAAACCGGGTCATTCCGTTTCGGAAGGTTGCGAACAGCCTCGGTCACCGGTCGGCTTCGTCTTCAAAAGGGTCATCGATGGATTCATCATGGCCCGACCCGCTGGATAGGAAAACAAGACCCATCAGAGCGGCGGTCAGCATGATTGCCCCGGTTATTGCCCCAGCCGTGGCAATGAAGAAGTGGATGGAGACCATCCCGTTCTGCCACCAGAATGTTCCGAGGGCACCCACAGTCACAATCAATGTCACGCCAAACATCCACCGCATGAGCCGCCAATAGCGGCGCCATGCGAAGTTGGCATATTCAGGATCATCGAGGCGGGATGGGCGGGTCATAGCTTGATAAGGTCGCCTTATGCTATAAGTTCCATCAGGGGCAAGGACATAAGGAGAGAGTCGATGACGATTTCTGCGATATTGGCCAACCATCAAGGCAATGTGTTCACGGCTGCGCCGCACGAAAGTGTCGGTGATGTGGTCTCGCGCCTTGCCGAAAACCGGATTGGTGCCCTGCCCGTTGTAGACGGCAAAACCGTGATCGGCATTTTTTCCGAACGCGACATTGTCTACGGAGTCGCGCGTCATGGTTCCGCTTTCCTGACCAAGACAGTGGCGGACACGATGACGGCACCAGCCATCACGGTTGGGCCCAATACGGCAGTCCTGTCGGCTTTATCGCTAATGACGAAACGGCGCATTCGCCACCTTCCGGTAATCCACGGCGATGACCTTGTCGGCTTTGTCTCCATTGGCGATTTGGTGAAGCACCGGATCGACAAAATTGAAGCCGAAGCCGCGGCAATGCGCGATTATATCAGCATGGCCTGACAATCTATTGAGCGAGCCGCAGCCTGACTCCGCCGGTTAATCGGAAAATTTAGCCGGGATTGGCAGGCGATGTCGATGGTCCTGCCGGAATTGGGGCATAAGCCGGCTTCGGCGCGTACTTCATATTCCAATCGGCCAGATCGCGTTCATATTTCACATATGCATCGTAAAAATTGACAAACACGCCATCAATGTCGGCGAGCCCGCCAATGGCATATTCCGGCAATGCATCTGTGGGCACAGTATTTGCCTCAGTCACTTTGCGCAGCGCCATGTCACAATATTGGGCGCGGACGGGCGGCAAGGCGAAATAATTATACAAATCGGTCATACGCGTGTCGCGCACCCGCAACCCATTTTGTCCGGGGTAGCGGGCGACATATTCGCGGTCGACCGCTTTGCTGGTTTTCGACAAGATCGCCTTATGAATGCCGATGAACTTATTATACTCGGTCGCGATCTGCCCCCATATCGGCCCTTGGCAATTCAATGCCGCGACGTTCAAAGCCGACCGAAAATGCCAGATTTGTTCATCACGGCTTAAACCACGGTTGGGCGTAGCGCGAACGCCATCAAGCCCGACCGGCGGGATCGTCATCGACAGCGCCGCGCCACCGGGTGGCAAAGGCATTGCGGGCGGCGGTGGTGCAGGAAGCGGAATGGGCGTAGGCGCGACTTTTACCGGCGCAGGAGCGCAAGCTGCAACTGCAGTCACCATGATGATGGCAGCTAGATTTTTTATGCCCCGACGCATTTGCTCTCTCCGATTTGCTATTCCTGATTCCAACAGGATTTTAGTTGGAATGAAAAGCCCTGTTCGACCAAATCCCAAAGAAAATGGCCCAGTGGTTTCCCACCGGGCCATATTGTGGCGTTCAAGGTGAACAGCCGATGACTTATTCGCGATTGCCGAGGAAGCTCAGCAAAAACTGGAACATGTTGATGAAGTCCAGATACAGCGTCAGCGCAGCCATGACCGCGGCCTTGCCAATCATTTCTGAACCCTGAAGGTAGAAATACTCGCTCTTGATACGTTGCGTATCATAAGCGGTCAGACCAGCGAAGATGAGCACACCTGCGCAGCTGATAACCCAACCCAAAGTGTCGGAGCCGATGAAGATGTTGACGATCGACGCAACAATCAAACCGACCATACCCATCACAAGAAAGCTTCCCCAGCCGCTGATGTCCTTCTTTGTTGTGTAAGCCCACAGGCTCAATCCAGCGAAAGCCGCTGACGTTGCAAAGAAAGTCTGCGCGATGGACTCACCGGTGAACATCATGAAGATGCGGGCCAGCGATAGGCCCATCAACACCGCAAATCCCCAGAACATAGCCTGAAGCGTGGCGGCGGAAAACTTACCTTGGCCAAAGCTCATCGCCATCACCACAACCAGTGGTGACAGGATGATGACCCAGCTCATCAAGCTTGGGTTGACCATCAGATTTCGTGCCAG
>JBEEIJ010000021.1:0-27672 GCA_041169905.1 Pseudomonadota bacterium
AGCCTGTCTGCCCGATAGCCGGTTTCTTCCTCAAGCTCGCGTGCGGCCGACGTAAGCGTATCCTCGCCTTCTTCATGGTCGCCAATCAGGCCAGCGGGAAGCTCGATACAATTTGCGCCAAGTGGCACGCGATATTGTTCGACAAGCAGGACATGGTGATCTTCGACAGCGAGGATGACGCCGGCCTTGATACCGCGCGCGCGGCTGACATATTCCCATTTGCCGCGTGTCTTCGCCGTGATGAAGCGGCCTTGCCACATCACGTTTTCGACGTCTTCGTCTGCATTCATAGCTGAATGAGCCTGTCGGGTAGTTCGTTCGGGTTTTCGCTGCCTTTGGGGAAATGCTCCGCCAAAACAACACCCATTTGCGCAACGGCGGCGGCGACACCCTGTCCGGGGTTACCTGCCTTCACATGGTCAAGCAGCGCGACCATCGCATCGCCCCAAACTTCTGGCGCGACCTTCGATGCAATGGCTTCGTCCGCAACGATTTCGGCGCGATGTTCCAGCATCGACAGGTACAATAAAACGCCGGTGCGACCGACGGTCTTGGATTCGGTGCCAACCTTAAAAAGGCTGATGGCACGGCCACGTACGCGCGCCAATTTGGTTGATTTGGGTGTCAGCCAAAGACGCAATGGCATCCATTTCAGGATCAGCCATGTTCCGACCCATTTCAGCGCAACTGCCGACAACAACATCGCCACATATTCGTTGGTCGTATATTCATGGCCCCAACCACCGGTCAGGCGGTTGATGAGGCCCATATAGACGTCAGGGAAGGTCGCATAGGTTGCAAGCGCCACAAAGGCGACGCCGCTTGCCCATGCGATGCCGATGTCTTCATAATGGTCGGACAGGTCGGTGACGATGGTCACGATTTCGCCGCTTGTGTGATGTTCGGCATCCGCCACTGCAGCCGTTACCAACTGGTGGTCGGCTTCGCTCATCCGGCTAATTTTACGTAAGGCCATAACGATACTTTCTACCATCCACCCGAAGCACCGCCGCCGCCGAAGCTGCCGCCGCCTCCGCCAAAACCACCGCCGCCGCCGAAGCCGCCTCCACCAAAGCCGCCACCGCCGAAGCCACCGCCCCAGATGATGACCGGAGCGATGCCGCCGCGCCGGTGCTTACGCCCGCCACCGTTTGTCGAGCGGATCATGGGCAGAAATACAAAGAAGATCATGAACAGGATGAAGATAATTGCGCCAAACGGTATGCCTTCGTCCTTGCCCTGACGTTGCTCCGCCGCTTGCGCAATTTTGGCGGCTTCGTCGGCTGGTAACTCAAGCTGCGTGACGATGCGGTCGACGCCTGCGTTAATGCCGCCCGCAAAATCACCCGCCTTAAAAAGCGGCCTGATGTCGTTGCGAATGATGGTCGATGACAGGCCGTCGGTCAGGACGGGTTCAAGACCATAGCCAACCTCGATACGCATTTTGCGTTCATTGGGCGCGATGATCAGGATGGCGCCATTGTCTTTTTCGGTCTCGCCTTTGCCGTCCTGCCCAAGCGCCCATTGGCGACCAAGCCGATATCCATAATCCGATATTTCATAGCCTTCGAGGCTGTTCAATGTGGCCACCACCAATTGTCGCTTGGTGCGCGTTTCCAGCCCCGCCAACTTGGCGGTCAACGCCGCTTCTTGCTGCGGATCGAGCAAGTTCGCTTGATCGACAACGCGCCCCGAAAGCTTGGGAAAGTTTTGCGCAAGCGCTGCCTGACCGGTTAAGGCCAAAAGCAGCGCTGTCAGCAGGCCAAGGGCCTTTTTCATGTGTGTCATCCCAACAAGGGGTTAGTTTGCGGGCGCCATATCAAGCGTCGGAGCGGTTTCGGCGCCTTGCGTGGTGGCTTGATATGGGACCATCGGTTGCGCACCGTGAATGATTTTTGCGCCGATGATATCGGGGAAAGTGCGGATGGTGGTGTTATACCCGCGCACAGCCTCGTTATAATCGCGCAAGGTGATGCGCACCCGGTTTTCCTGACCTTCAAGCTGATCCTGCAGTTTCAAATAGCCCTCTTGGCTCTTCAACTGCGGATATTGCTCAACCGATACGAGGAGCCGTGAGAGGCTTCCCGACAATTGGTTCTGCGCAGATTGGAAAGCGGCCATCTTGGCCGGGTTGGCCAGATCATCAGGATTGACCTGAATATTGGGTGATGTCGCGCGCGCGCGGGCCTCGATGACTTCGGTCAGCGTCTTGTTTTCCTGCGCAGCTGCGCCTTTGACGACATTTGCCAGGTTGGGAATAAGGTTGGCGCGCTCTTGAAACGCGGCCTGGACGTCGGCCCATTTTGCCTTGGCATTTTCCTCAGCGGTCGGAACGCTGTTGATACCGCAGCTTGCAAGAGAGAGGGCTGCAGCGGTTAATAGCAAAGATTTTACAACTTGGTTACGCATCGAAAGAGCTCCTCCAATGGGCTGTCGCCCGGATTTCAGCCGTTTAATCGGCGTGTGTTACATACATAAGGCGCAGCTATGGCTTTCGCAATGTCTGCTATCGGCAATATGTCATGTTTTGCTGCGGGGCATTGTAAAGAGATGCGCCGCCCAATGGATGTTATGATAAATTCATTTCGCTTTCGCGCTATTTTCTGATGTATTGCGAAGGGAGATTCAGGGGCGTCGGAATGAACGTCGCTCAAAAAATAACCACTGGGGGAGCAAGATGAAAAAATGGATATTCGGTATATTGATTGTGATCGCGGCTGCGGCTGCCGGTTTCTGGGCCAGCGCGGACAAGGATATGAAAGCGCTCATCTCTCACCTACCAACGGACGCTAACGTGCTGTTCTGGAGCGTAGAGCAGCGCGACGCCGGTTTCCGCGCATTGGACCGCATTCCCATATTGGCGAAATCAAACATCATTAAAGCTGGTGATACGGTCTATCCCATGCCCAAGGGCGAACCGCTGACCATTGATATGGATGTCGACGCCTATATGAAGGCGCAGCGCACGGCTGGCCTCGTCATTGTCCAAGATGGCAAGATCCGTGTTGAAAAATACGGTCTCGATTTTGACGCAAAGGGCAAGTGGACAAGCTTCTCCGTCGCCAAGTCCTTTACCTCGACACTTGTCGGCGCGGCCATCAAGGATGGCTATATCAAAAGCGTCGACGACATGGTCTCGGCCTATATTCCCGACCTAAAGGGTTCTGCCTATGACGACGTGACGATTGCGCAGCTGCTGACGATGACGTCGGGCGTAAGATGGAACGAGGATTATGCTGATCCCAAATCCGACGTCGCATTGTTCAACCTGCACAAGCCTGAAAAGGGCATGGATGTAACGGTAAGCTATATGCGCAATTTGCCGCGTGAAGCACCCGCCGGAACGAAGTGGGTGTATAAGACTGGCGAAACCAACCTGATCGGCGTGTTGGTCAGCTCTGCCACAAAGAAAAAGCTGTCCGATTATCTGTCCGAAAAAGTCTGGGCACCATATGGCATGGAGCAAGACGCAAGCTGGCTTTTGGGCTCCACCGGGCATGAAATCAGCGGCTGCTGCATTCAGGCGTCGACCCGTGACTATGCCCGTTTTGGCCTATTCGTTTTGGGCGGTGCTAAGATAAATGGACAAAGCATATGGCCGGATAACTGGATGGCATCGGCGACGGTGAAGCAAGCCGATATCGGTATCGCAGGCAAGGGCTATGGCTATCAATGGTGGACCTATGATGACGGCAGCTACGCCGCCCAAGGTATTTTCGGGCAGGGCATCTTCATTGATCCCAAACGGAAGCTGGTCATCGCGTCCAACAGCAATTGGCCAAAGGCGACCGATCCCGAAACCGTCGGTGCCGGACGCGAAGCGTTCTATAAGGCGGTTCAAGCTGCGGTCGATGCCGACGCGAAAAAGCGCTGAATCGAATCCCTGTTGCGGTGCACAATAATTGCGTTAAATCGTAATAAAATTGCGCCGCAACATGCGGGAAAAAGGGTCTTTTCTAAGTCCGATTAATAGTCCAGCATGCGCATGTTAACGATATGCTTGTGATGGAGAATAATCATGGACTTTAAGACGTTTTTACACGCAGGCAGCAACCGCCGGGCCATGTTAAAAGGGATGGGCGTTGCCGCTGTGGGTTTCTCGCTTACCGGCGCGCTTGCTGGCTGCGGTGAGAAAGAAGCCAAGAAGCTGGCCAACGGTGAAGAGGCGAAGCTGAACTTCTACAATTGGGACACCTATATCGGTGAAACCACGTTGGAAGATTATAAGGACAAAGCTGGCGTAGACGTCAATATGACGCTGTTTGCGAGCAATGACGAGCTGTTCGCCAAGCTGCGCGCCGGAAACCCGGGCTATGACGTCATCGTCCCGTCCAACGATTTTGTGGAGCGTATGGCCGCGGCCGATATGCTCATGCCGCTTGATCAGGCGCAAATTCCGAACTTCAAAAATGTTGCCAAAGATTATCAGGATGTTCCTTATGATCCGGCACGCAAATATTCGATGCCGTACACCTGGCTGGCGCTTGGTATTGGCTATCGCAAATCCAAGGTGAAGTCGGTGCCGGACAGCTGGAAAGTGCTGTTCGACAGTGATGAATATAAAGGCCGCATCGCGGTGCTGTCCGAGGCGGGCGACATGTTCCGACTTTACGGGAAATATATGGGCAAGTCAGTGAATGCCCTTACCGATGCCGATTTGAAGACCATCGAAGCCATGATGATCAAGCAAAAGCCGAACATTAAGGCCTTCCACGAAGACAATGGTCAGGACTTGTTGCTTAAGGGCGAAGTCGATGTGGTGCTCGAATATAATGGCGACATTGCGCAAGCGATGGTCGAAGATTCCGACATTGGTTTTGTCATTCCCAAAGAGGGCAGCCAGCTGAACTCGGACAATCTGTGCATTCCGAAGGGTGCGCCACACCCGAAAAATGCCCACGCATTCATCAATTATTTGCTGGATGCCGAAGCCGGCAAAAAGATTACCGAAACCATTTTGTACCCAACGCCAAATGACGCCGCAAAGGCGCTGATGCCCGATGCGTATAAGAACAATCCGGTCATTTTCCCGCCAGCAGATGTTTTGGCGAAATGCGAATATGCAAAGTTCAATCCAGAGCTTCAGCCAAAATATGAGGAGGCGTTCACCCGCGTGCGGGCGGCCTAAAATATGTCGGGGGCGCTGCAAGACTGGAAAAGCCAGAAGAAGCCTTTTGCCGCCGTTGTGACGGCACCTGTGTTCTGGCTTGCCCTATTCTTTGTGGCGCCCATGGCCATCGTTTGGCTGTACAGCTTTGGGCAGAATGCCGGGCCTGCGGACATTGAAATCTCGGGTACGCTCGACAATTACAAGCGCGCGACCGAGTGGCTGTATCTATCGATTTTCCTGAAAAGCTTCGCGGTCGCGGCGCTCACCACGCTCTTGTGCCTCATTATCGGCTTTCCGGTGGCGATGGCGATAACCTTCGCCGCGCCGAAATGGCGACCATGGTTGCTGCTTGGCATCATGCTGCCCTTTTGGACCAATCTGTTAATCCGCACTTATGCGTTGATGGCGCTGATGGGCAGCAACGGATATATGAACAAGGGCTTGAGCGGACTGTGGGAAGGCGCAAGTTGGCTGCGCACGCTTGTCGGCATGCAGCCGCTTGAGGCATGGACGCCCGTGCAGTTGCTGTACAATAATTTCGCGGTCGTGCTTGGGCTGGTCTATGTCCATCTGCCTTTCATGGTGTTGCCGCTCTATTCCGCGCTCGACCGGCTGGACAAAAGCCTGATTGAGGCCAGCCTCGATTTGGGCGCAGGGCATTTCAAAACCTTCATGCAGATCGTGGTTCCGCTGGCCGCGCCGGGCATATTCGCGGGCGTGATGATTACCTTGATCCCTGCACTTGGCGCCTATCTGACCCCTGACCTTATGGGTGGCACGGACAGCCAGATGATTGCCAATGTGATTGAACGCCAATTCAAGCGTGCGAATGACTGGCCATTTGGCGCTGCGCTTTCCTTCCTGCTCATCTACGCCATGTTCATTCTGATCGCGTTCCAATCCATGCGCGCGAATAAAGTGAAAGCGGCGTGATGATGTTCAATCGCACCCCCATTGCGCCGTTGGAATATACGCGAAAGCTGTGGATGCGCAGTTGGGTCGGATTGACCATGCTGTTTCTCTACGCGCCGCTGATCGTATTGATGGTCTTCAGTTTTAACGACAGTAAGCGCAATGTCGTGTGGAAGGGATTTACCCTCAAATATTATGAGAAAGCGCTGAACAACGACAGTCTGGTGGAGGCGTTGGTCAACTCGCTCACCATTGCGGCCCTTGCGACGATCGTCAGCCTTGTGATTGGTGCGCTTGCGGCGGTTGCGCTCTGGCGGTTCCGGTTTCCGTTCAAGGGGCTGGTCGAAGGGACCATGTCCCTGCCGATTATCGTGCCTGAGATTTGTCTGGGCGTCGCATTTCTGATCTTTTTTGCGAAAGTCGACTGGCCAACCGATTTGCCATGGCCGCTCAATCTTTCCGCGATCACGATTGCGCATATCACATTCTGTTTCCCGTTCGTTGCGATGGTTGTTCGCGCGCGGCTGGCGAGCTTTAACAAAGAAGAGGAAGAGGCCGCAAAGGACCTTGGCGCGACGGAATGGCAGGCGTTTCGTGATGTCCTGCTGCCGCACATACGGCCTGCGCTGGTGGCGGGGGCGCTTTTGGCTTTCACGCTCAGTCTTGATGATTTCGTCATCACCTTTTTCACCAGTGGTCCGGATACGATTACCTTCCCGGTGAAGGTATATTCGATGGTCCGTTTCTCGGTCACGCCGGAGGTGAACGCCGCGTCGACAATCCTCATCCTCCTTACTGTTATCCTGACCTTCATCGCGCTGAAACTGCAGGGCGTGAAGGGCATTGCGGAAACCCATTAGAGATCATTTTTATGACCCAAGCCAAACAGCCCATCATTCAAATCCGCAACCTGTCCAAACGCTTTGGCAAGGTGAAGGCTGTCGACAATATCAGTCTGGATATTCTCGCAGGGGAATTCTTCGTTCTGTTGGGACCGTCGGGCTGCGGCAAAACCACTTTGCTGCGGATGATCGCCGGCTTTGAAATGCCGACCGAGGGGCAGATCATTATCGATGGGCAGGATGTGAGCCTCGTCCCGCCGAACAAGCGGCCCGTGAACATGGTGTTCCAAAGCTATGCCGTTTTCCCGCACATGAACGTCACCGACAATGTCGGCTATGGCCTGCGCATATCCGGCGTATCAAAAGGCGAGATTCGTGACCGCGTTGCCGAGGCGCTGGAACTGGTGAAACTGGGCGGATTTGAAGACCGGATGCCGGACCAGATGTCGGGCGGGCAGCGCCAGCGCGTTGCACTCGCGCGCAGTCTGGTGATGCGGCCAAAGGTGCTGTTGCTCGATGAGCCTTTGTCGGCGCTGGACGCCAAATTGCGCGCGCAAATGCAGTTTGAATTATCGGACCTACAGGACAAGGTCGGCATTACCTTTGTTACCGTCACGCATGATCAGGATGAGGCGTTGTCGATGGCAAGCCGGGTTGCCGTCATCAACAAAGGCGAAGTGGCGCAGCTCGCGCCGCCCGCTGATCTATATGAATATCCCGCCAACCGCTTCGTTGCTGATTTCGTCGGCTCCGTGAACATTTTTGAGGGCAAGTTGACGCTGGACGAGCCGGACAAGGCCGCCGTCGATTGCCCTGGCCTTGGCAAAATCTACCTCAATCATGGTGTTACTGGGCCGCATGGCGCCGATGTCTGGGTCGCGCTGCGTCCGGAGAAGATTTACCTGCACGCGCCCGGCGAAGGCAAAGCCGTTCGCGCCGCCGCGCAAGACGCGCCCGATGGCCACAATGTAGCGCGCGGCACGATTAAGGGCATGAGCTATCTCGGCGATATCACGCTGTATGAAATCCAGCTTGAGGGCGGACAGATGATCCGCGTCAGCCGTCCGAACCTGTCACGCCATGATCAAGAAGATTTCACATGGGACGACAAGGTCAGCATGCACTGGCGTGCGGACAGTCCCGTGGTTCTGTTAAGCTAGACGCAAAGCGCCCCGCCGCGTCCGGCCTTAATTGTCAGCGGTTGGCGCAGGCCGGACATCCAACAATGTCACGATGATATTGCTTTCGGGACCGGAATCGGCGGCCTTGGGCATGCAAAAACGATAGGTTGATCCTGCCTGCATCATTTTTAGGCCCTCGCCGAACACGGGCGATGCTTGGCTCAACGGAATTTTTTCCCATTCGCGCTGTTGCTGCACGACGCCGGTGCTGGCATCAAAAACGGTGAAGTCGACAAGCGCCATGTCGCTATCGGTCGCGCTCTTGCCCACGCCGGCCTTTATAAGGTCAAAGCCCAATCCGCTTGCCGTGGTTTGCGAACAACTGCGGTCGGCCACTGGAATGACGGGCTTTGGCGCTGGGTTTTTGAAGGAGATCAAATCGACTTCGAACACCAGATCTGCATTGGCCGGGATGGGGCCAGTGCCTGCCTCGCCATAGCCAAGCTTTGACGGGATGCAGAGGCGGTAGCTGCCGCCTGCCTGCATCAACTGCAGACCCTGCGCAAAGCCGGGGATGACACCGCCAACAGGAAACTGCGCATCTTGCCCGGAATCAAATTCAGTGCCGTCAGCGGTCAGCATGCCCTTATAATTGACCATGACGCGCGATTCAGCATTCGGGCGTTCGCCTTTACCCGCTTTAATGACGGTATAGGACAGGCCTTCGGGGGTCGTGGTCTTGCACGTCAGAACCGGTGGCTTGGGCTTTGCCGCAACGGGGGCCGCCGCGTGTGCAGGCGCAAATTGAAGAAGCAGGGCAGGGGTGAGGGCAGCCGTGATGGCGCGCTGGAGCGTTTTGGATGTCATGGGGCCAAGGTAGTCATTGGATGTGGTTTGTCTAGTTTGAACAACTTACCGTAGTGCTGATCCTCCAGACCCGTCACCCTGAACTTGGTTCAGGGTCTTACTCATTGGCCGCCGCAACTAAGATGCTGAAACAAGTTCAGCATGACGGAAATTGAAGGAAAAAAACCTACCCGATCGCGCGCAGCTTCGGCTCGGCTTCATCCAGTGACTTGCGAATGATGCCAATCAAATCATCGATCTGCGACGGCGTGATAATCAGTGGCGGGCACATCACGATGCTGTCGCGGATGCCGCGCACCATCAGGCCGTTGCGGATGCAGATATCGCGCACCAATGGTCCTGCTGTGCCTTCAGCCCCGCCGAAACGCGCGCCTATGGCCTTGTCAGCAACAACCTCGACCGCGCCCAGCAAGCCAACCGAGCGGGCTTCGCCGACAAGTGGGTGGTCGCTCAATGTTGCCAGTCTCTCGGCAAGATACGGGCCCGTTTCGCTCCGGACCTTCTCAAACAGTCCCTCGCGCTCCATGATCTCGATATTGCGCAAGGCGACGGCGGATGCGACGGGGTGGCCGGAATAGGTGTAGCCATGGACGAAATCGCCACCGGTTTTGATAACCTTGACGATCTCCGCGCTGACGGCGACAGCGGAAATCGGCATGTAACCCGACGACAGCCCCTTGGCCATGGCGATGATATCGGGCTTTACGCCAACGGTTTCATGGCCCCAAATATTGCCCGTCCGACCAAAGCCGCAGATAACCTCATCACAGACCAACAATATGCCATATTTGCGGCAGATTGCTTCCACCTGCGGCCAGTAATTGGCTGGCGGAATGATCACGCCGCCTGCGCCCTGTACGGGCTCACCAATGAAAGCGGCGACATTTGCAGGGCCTACTTCTAATATCTTGTCCTCGATCGCTTGCGCGCATGCGGTGCCGAAATCCTCCGGCGTCATGTCGCGGCCTTCATTGTACCAATAAGGCTGGCGGACATGTTCGATACCCGCCATCGGCAAGATGCCGGGGGCAGGGAAGCCTTGGCCATGCATGACCTTCATTCCGCCCATGCTGACGCCCGCCACGGTGGAACCATGATAGGCATTGTGGCGGCTGATGACGATTGTGCGGCTATGTTCGCCCTTCACCTGCCAATAATGGCGCACCATCCGCAATATGGTGTCATTGGCTTCGGAACCGGAGCTGTTGAAAAACACATGTGGCAAGCGGCCGCCTGTCAGGCTCGCGATCTTTTCGGCAAGCAAGATGGCAGGTGCGTTCGCGGTTTTGAAAAAGCTGTTATAATATGGCAGCTCAAGCATTTGTTCGCGCGCAACTTCAGCAAGCTCATCGCGGCCATAGCCCGCGTTGACACACCACAGGCCAGCCATCCCGTCCAAAATGCGATTGCCGTCGCCATCATGGATATAGCAGCCTTCGGCATGGGTGATGATGCGGCTGCCGCCCAGGTCTTCGATTTCCTGCCAGTCGGCTTGCGCAGGCAAATGGTGGGCGATGTCTAAACGGCGAAGTTCGGCGATGTCGTAATTGCGGGGCATGAAAAGGTCTCCATAATATTCCCCTCCCGCAGGCGGGAGGGGTTAGGGGAGGGTGGGAGCCGCAGGCGATCTATCTAATCTAGCCGTTGCAGGCCCACCCCCAAGCCCCTCCCGCTGGCGGGAGGGGAGCGATAGGGCAGCGCCCGAATGCAATTCAGGGGGAAAAGCCTATCCGCGCTTGATAGCGGTTATAACGGGTCACGGTCGTATTCACAGATTACCTCTTAACGCCTTTCCTAAAAGGTGGAAATAGGTTTGCGAATCCACGTCATTTTCGGTGCCCCATTCGGGGTGCCATTGGACCGCAAGTAACGGCGCGCCATTGGGTCGGGCGCTATAGGCCTCGATAAGTCCATCGGGTGCGCGCGCCTCAACCGTCAGCCCATCCGCGAGCGTGCCGATACCTTGAAAATGCACCGAGTTTACGTCCAAAGCGCCTTTGGCATAGGCAGTGGACAGCATGCCACCGTCCGCAAGTTCAACAGGGTGGCGGTGGTCGAACATAGCGTCGAAATCAATATCATCGGGTGCGTGATGGCGGATGAGCGTATCGTTCGCGCTCGTGTCACGGCGCAAGGTACCGCCCAAGGCGACGTTGATTTCCTGAAAACCGCGGCAAATGCCAAAGACCGGCTTGCGCGCGTCAATCATGCGGTCGACCATCGACATCGCAATCTCGTCGCGGCCGTCGTCGAAAGGACCATCGCCGCCTTCCTCACCATAAAGCCGCGTTGCGACATTTGACGGGCTGCCGGTCAACAATATGCCGTCTATCCGTGGCGCGACTTCAGCGGCGGTCATCAGGTCGGGCAGCGAGGGGATGATTAACGCCGCGACATCGGCATAGGTCATGGCCGCGCGGATATAGCGGTTCATCACAGCTTGAGCGACTTCGCTGCCGACCATGCGGTTACACGCGATGACACCCAATACCGGACGGCTCATTCTGCTTACTCCTGCGCTATTTCTTGCTCACGCTGCTCCGATCAGCTCCCGGCCAATCAACATCCGGCGAATTTCATTGGTTCCCGCACCAATGTCGAGCAATTTGGCGTCGCGCCAATAACGCTCGACGGGCCAATCCTTGGTATAGCCCGCGCCGCCCAGTGCCTGAATGGCCTCGCCCGCAACCTTTACGGCGTTTTCGCTGGCCAGCAAGATTGCGCCGGCTGCATCAAAGCGGGTGGTCTGCCCGGCGTCGCATGCGCGCGCGACATTGTATACATAGCTGCGGGCAGAATTGAGCGCGACATACATGTCGGCAATCTTCGCCTGCATCAGTTGGAAACTGCCGATGGGTTTGCCGAACTGCTTGCGTTCTCGGACATAGGGCAAAACGACGTCGAGGCAGGCCTGCATCACGCCAAGCTGAAGCCCGGCCAGCACAACACGTTCATAATCAAGGCCCGACATCAATACGCCCACGCCGCCATGCAACGGGCCCATCATTTGTTCTTCGGATACGAAACAGTCGTTGAACACCAGTTCCGCTGTGGGCGATCCGCGCATCCCGACCTTGTCGATTTTCTGCCCGATCGAAAAACCCTCCATGCCTTTCTCAATCAAAAAGGCGGTGATACCGCGCGATGCAGCCTCAGGCGCGGTTTTGGCATAAACAACTAATGTGTCTGCATAAGGCGCATTGGTGATCCAGAATTTGGTACCGTTCAGGATGTAACCGCCCTGAACGGCTTCGGCCTTGAGCTTCATCGAAACAACGTCCGAACCTGCGCCGGTTTCGGACATCGCCAAACTGCCGACATGTTCGCCCGAAATCAGCTTGGGCAGATATTTCGCTTTTTGCTCAGGCGAGGCCCAACGCGCGATCTGGTTGACGCACAGATTGGAGTGCGCGCCATAAGACAGCCCGATGGATGCGGACGCCCGGCTAACTTCCTCAACGGCGACAACATGTTCCAAATAGCCAAGGCCAAGGCCGCCATCTTCTTGCGCAACCGTCATGCCATGAAGCCCAAGCGCACCCATGGCTGGCCATAATTCTTCCCGTGGAAACCAGTCATCGGCATCGATTTTGGTGGCCAAGGGCGCGATTTTATCCGTCGCAAAGCGCTTGGTGGTATCGCGGATCATGTCGGCATTTTCGCCGAGGGCAAAGTCTAAAGTCATCGCCATCCTCTGCCATTTATTTGATAGTGCCGCAAGCATGGGACTAGCCAGTTGCGGACGTTTTGCTTACCGCACTTTTGATATTTTTCTAACGAGCGAATCTTTAACGATGCATTATGACATTCTTATCGTCGGTGGCGGCCATGGCGGCGCGCAAGCGGCCATCGCATTGCGGCAGGCAAAATTCGAAGGCAGCATCGCTATCGTCAATGCCGAGCCTGAATATCCTTATGAGCGGCCACCATTGTCCAAAGACTATTTCGCGGGCGACAAGGCGTTTGAACGCATCATGATCCGGCCAGCTGCCTTTTGGGCGGAACGGTCGGTGGAAATGCTGCTGGGCCAGCGGGTGGAGACGGTTGATGCCGCCGCGCATTCCGTCACGACGTCTGATGGGGCAGTCATCACTTATGGCCATATGATCTGGGCCACAGGTGGCGATCCGCGGCAATTGCCGGTCACGGGGGGCGACCTGCGCGGCGTGCATGTTGTCAGATCGCGCGCCGATGTGGATCACATGGTCGAAGGGCTTGATGATGTCGTCGACGTTGTGATTGTCGGCGGCGGCTATATCGGGCTGGAGGCAGCAGCGGTGCTGCGCAAAATGGGTAAGAAAGTGACCGTGCTGGAGGCGATGGATCGCGTGCTTGCGCGGGTCGCTGGCGAACCGCTGTCGCGTTTTTATGAATCCGAACATCGCAGCCATGGCGTTGATCTGCGTCTGAACGTCGGCATTGCGGCGATTGAAGGCGACGACGTCGCCACGGGCGTGTGTTTGGCCGATGGCGAAGTTATCCCTGCGCAAATGATCATCGTTGGCATTGGTATCATCCCGTCGGTCGCGCCATTGTTGACGGCGGGTGCCGCTGGCGGTGCTGGTGTTGACGTTGACGCTTATTGCCGGACATCCTTGCCAGATATTTTTGCCATTGGTGACTGCGCTGCCCATGCCAACAGCTTTGCTGGCGGCAATGTCATGCGCGTGGAATCGGTGCAGAATGCCAATGACATGGCCAATGCAGTGGCGAAAAGCCTGACGGGTGCGCTGACCGAATATCATGCGGTGCCGTGGTTCTGGTCAAACCAATATGACTTAAGGCTGCAAACCGTTGGCATCAGTGCGGGTTATGACGCAACGGTGCTGCGCGGCGATTTGGACGCACGCAGCTTTTCGCTCATCTATTTGAAATCGGGCCGTGTCATTGCCCTTGATTGTGTGAACGCCACCAAGGATTATGTGCAGGGCCGCGCCTTTGTGACAGAGGGCTTGTCACCTTCCGCTGAACAATTGGCAAACACCGAAGTTCCCTTGAAAGAACTCGCCGCAGAATTGACAGCCACCTAAACTTTTGCCTCCAGTCCGTTCAGCCCTCACGGCCATTTTAGGTCCAACGAACACCGGCAAGACCCATCTCGCTGTGGAGCGGATGTGCGCCCATTCGAGCGGGATGATCGGCTTTCCTTTGCGGTTGCTGGCGCGGGAAATCTATGATCGGTTGGTGGCGATCAAAGGCGCGCAAAATGTCGCGCTGATTACGGGCGAGGAACGGATCGAGCCGCCGCAAGCGCGCTGGTATTGCTGCACCGTCGAAAGCATGCCGATCCACCGTGAATTTGCCTTCGTCGCGATTGACGAAGCGCAATTGGGCGCTGACTCGGAACGCGGACATATATTCACCGACCGCATCTTGCATGCCCGCGGGCGTGAGGAAACGATGATCTTGGGATCGGAAAGCCTCCGTCCGATCATCCGCTCGCTGCTGCCCGATGCGGAGATCATCTCCCGTCCGCGCTTTTCCACGTTGAGCTACGCCGGCGCGAAGAAGCTGTCCAGGCTGCCCAAACGCTCTGCCATCGTCGCGTTTTCGATTGAGCAGGTCTATGCAGTCGCCGAAACATTGCGCCGGATGCGCGGCGGCGCTGCGGTCGTCATGGGCGCCTTGTCGCCGCGCACCCGCAATGCGCAGGTGGCGATGTTCCAGTCGGGTGAGGTTGATTATCTCGTGGCAACCGACGCCATCGGCATGGGCCTGAACCTTGATGTCGCGCATGTCGCCTTTGTCAGCCTGTCGAAATTCGATGGGTCGCGCCGACGCAGGTTGACCGTCGCCGAAATGGCGCAAATTGCCGGACGGGCCGGACGACACCAACGGGACGGAAGCTTTGGCACGCTCGCGGGCGAAGGCAGCGAGTTTACCCCCGAAGAGGTGCTGGCGATTGAAGGGCACAGCTTCCCACGGCTGGACTGGCTATATTGGCGTGAAGCCAAGCCAAGATTTAACGACATCGCGACGCTGATCGCGGATCTTGAGAAAAAACCGGGCCGTCCGGGCCTGTTACCCGCGCCCAAGGTCATCGACCTGTTGGTGCTCAAGCGTTTGGCCGAAATGCCCGACGTGAAATCGCTGATCCGGCACCCTGTTGATGTCGCCCGGTTGTGGGAAGTGGCCTGCTTGCCCGATTTCCGGCAAATGGGTGAGGAACATCATAGCCGCTTTGTCGCGTCCTTGTGGCAATATCTGGGGCAGGGCGAGCGCGTCATACCGCACGGCATTTACGCAAATGAACTGGCACGGCTGGATAATATCCAAGGCGACGTCGACACGCTGTCCGCCCGAATCGCAGCAGTGCGGACTTGGACCTATATCGCGCACCGGAACGATTGGCTGGCCAATCCCCCGGCGATGGCCGAACGTGCGCGGGCGTTGGAAGAAAAATTATCGGACGCGTTGCACGATGCGCTGCGTCAGCGGTTTGTAGACAAACGGACATCGATGTTGCTGCGCAAAGGTGCTGGCGATGTTGGGCTGTTGCCCGTTGAAATTCAGCTGGATAATCGCGTTCTTGTCGACGGCGAAGACATTGGGACTTTACAAGGATTTGCCTTTCGGGTTGACCCGGCGGCAAAAGCGGGTGACCGTAAATTGTTATTGGCTGCCGCAGAACGACATCTGGCAGCGCATTTGAGACAAAAGGCAAAGGACGTATCTATGGCAGAGGATAGCGAATTCTCGCTCGCAGCCGATGGTGAGGGTAAACCCTCGATCTTTTGGAAGGATGACCTTCTGGGCACCTTGACCAAGGGACGCACGCTGCTTCAACCTGCATTTACGCCAATGAAGGCCGTCGCCGGACTTGAAGGCGATGCCCTGCGCGAGATTGTTACGCGCGCTGAAAGCTGGATTGAAAGCCAGCTGGCAAAGGCGATGGGCGGGATTGTCGGATTGCTCGATCTCGCTCAACAGGCTGATGTCGACGGCAACGTTCGTGCGCTCGCCGTGCGTCTTGCCGATGAAGGCGGGATTGCGGGGCGGCATTATCTTGCCGACGCCATCGCCGCGCTGCCCAAGGAAGCCCGCGGTGCTGCGCGCAAGGGCGGAATCGTTTTCGGCGCGCTCGATATTTATCACCATGCCGCGTTGAAACCCGCTGCAGCCAAATGGCGCGCAGCCTTGTTTGCCGCACGCGACAGCCGCGCCATGCCTGTGCTTCCACCCGAAAGCGCGGTGCACCTGAAGACATGGAATTTCGCGAACCCGTCGGAGGCCAGAAACGCGGGCTATCGCCGGATCGGTGATGAATATGTGCGTATCGATTTGGCCGAACGCGTCATCAAAAAAGCGCATGAAGCGCGCGGGCAGAACAATGCCTTTGGCATGGACATGGCCTTTGCAACCTCGCTGGGTATTAGCGAGGCCGGTTTGAAAGCGCTAATGCGCGACGCCGGTTTCCGTCCGGCCGAAGCGGCGGTTGTAATTGAAGCAGCGGCTGCCGAAACGCCCGTGGTCGAAGAAACCACGCCAGTCGAAGCAACACCAGCACCCGAAGCGGAGGCCGCAGTTGAAGCAATAGTCGCCGACGCCGTTGCACCCGAGCAAACCGCACCGAAAGAAACCGCGCCCGTCGTGCTGACGCATTGGCGTTGGGTGGGCTTGCCCAAACCCCGTCCGCCCGAACAGCGCAGGCCGCAGGTTTCTGCAGAACGAAAGCCGCACGCATCGGCAAAGCCAAAGGGTAAGCCCGATCGCGCGCCGCCAGCACCAAAGCCAAGTGCGCCGCCGTCGGCATTGGCTTTGCAATTGGCTGCGCTCAAGGGCCTCAAGCTCTAAAAGGTCGGGCAAAACTTGCGGATCGACAAGCTGCTGTTCTTTCTGCGATTGGCCAAAAGCCGTTCGCTCGCGTTGAGTTGGGCGGAGGCTGGCCATATAAGGTTGAATGGCCGCCGGATCGAAAAGGGCAGCGCCGCGGTGCGTGTGGGCGATATCATCACTATGCCATTGGGCGAGGCTGTTTTGACTTTAAAGCTGCTCTCTGTCCCTGTTCGGCGTGGTCCTGCATCAGAGGCGCAGCTTTTCTATCAGCGTATCGATTAAAAAATTGGCGACTCGGTGCAATCCGGCGTTGACTTCCCCCTGCGCCACGCAATAGGCAGAAGAAATGAAACGGCTAATCCGCCGTTCTGTATGGGAGAGTTCCGCCAATGACTTATGTCGTTACCGATGCCTGCATCCGCTGCAAATATATGGACTGCGTTGAAGTATGTCCGGTGGATTGCTTCTATGAAGGCGACAATATGCTCGTCATCAACCCAAATGAGTGCATCGATTGCGGCGTGTGCGAACCCGAATGCCCTGCAGAAGCGATTTTGCCAGACACCGAAAGCGGTTTGGAACAATGGCTTGAGCTGAACGCAACCTACAGCGCAGAATGGCCGAACATTACCTCAAGCCGCGAACCGCCTGCAGACGCAGACGAACACAAGGGCGAAGAAGGCAAGTTCGACAAATATTTCAGCGCGGAGCCCGGCGAAGGCGATTAAGCCTTCGCGGCGCGCCGCTCTTTAAGCCAGCTTCTTTGATAGGATTCTACTTCACGTAGGGCCTCGAAGACCGTGACGGTCGGCTTAGTCCGGCCGGTACGTCCCAGCGCGTATATCTGGCTGTAAAACCAATATTGGATCGCAAAGCCCTCAATACTGCGCACGGCCTTTATCTTGCGTAGGCCGGATAGCCATTCGGGCAACAGCTTCAGTTGGTTTTCAATCTTGGGCAGCATCGCCATACCACCGAGCAGCCGCTTTGGCGCTTCAGGCATCACGCATAATGGCCGCGCCAATCCGACAACATCCGCCGCCTTGTTGCGCAGGGCCTGTTCCATGGCCGATGCGCTTCGGAAACCGCCAGTGACCATCAATGGAATGGTCAGCTCACTCTTCATCGCTTTTGCGAAATCAACGAAATAGGCTTCACGTGCGAGTGTGGTTTCCGCGACACTTTGCGTCTCTTCGGCTTCCATCCCCTCGATACCCAAAAGCTTGGGCTGCTCATAAGTGCCGCCGGATATCTCGATAAGGTCAACGCCAGCATCCTGAAGCCAGCGGGCCACCTGAATGCTGTCTTCAAACGCAAAGCCACCGCGTTGGAAATCCGCGCTGTTTAGCTTCACCGAAATCGGGAACTCAGGGCCAACCAGCGTGCGGACGGTGTTGACGGTGAACATCAGAAAACGGGCGCGGTTGACGAGGCTGCCACCCCAACGATCATTGCGCTGGTTTGATTTCGGGCTGAGGAATTGGGAGATTAAATAGCCATGCGCGGCATGGATTTGAACGCCCGTGAACCCGGCGTTTTTGCAATGCAGTGCGGCTTGGCCGAACCGGCCAATCAGATTTAGAATTTCATCCTCGGTCAATGCAACCGGCATTCCAAATTGTCCGCCGGGCAGGCCCAGCTTAACCGCTGACGGCGCCTTGGGACGTGGATTGATGCCCCGCATGGTCTGGCGGCCCGCATGGCTTATCTGCGCCCAAAAATGGTTGCCATTTCGGGTCGCGGCCTTGGTCCATGATTTGAGCGCGTCCATCATGGCCTCGTCCGGCTGTCCGCCGAAAAAGACGTTTCCGGCCCGTTCCAGATGGTCGGCGTCAATATGGATGTTGCCGGAAATCTGGAGGCCAGCGCCTCCATCCGACCAGATACCGTACAGGCGCTGCAATTCGGGCGTTGGTACACCTTGCGTGTCCGCCAGCCCTTCGGTCATCGCGGCTTTTGCTATTCTGTTGTTGAGTACGGCCCCACAGGGCAGTTGTATGGCGCTACTTAAGATCACTTTGGCTCACTTGGTTCTTCAATTTTTGGTTCATCTGAAGCATCGGTTTTGGGTTCGTCGCTTTCTTCCGGCGTTGCTTTTGCAGCATCGGTATCGGCACGTACGGGCATCGCTTCAACAGGTGCCTCATCGGTGGATTCGTCGGTGTTAATCATGTCGTCACTGATCGTGCCTTTAAGGCTTTCGAGATCATCCATCCGCGATTTGGTTACCTGATTGTCTTCTTTGCCGCTGCCACATGCGGACAAGGCCAGCAAGGCTGCAAAGGCAGCTACTATGATGGTGAAACGCATATCGTCCTCAGTTCTCTATTCCGGCGCGACCGTACAATTTCCGCCCGCTTTGGCAAGGCTAATGAGAAAGTCGGGGAATGTGGCGCGCAAAGCTGCGTCGAAGTCCTGAAGCGATACGTGAATGCCCAGGTCGGCGAGGCTGGTGACCGGATATTCGGATATCCCGCACGGCACGATGCCGCCGAAATGATTCAAATCAGGCGCAATATTGACCGCAAAGCCGTGCATCGTCACCCATCTGCGAATGCGCACGCCAATTGCGCCGATCTTTGCTTCCTGACCATTTTTGGTGTCGCACCATATGCCAACACGACCTTCGGCGCGGCGTGCCTCCACCCCGAAACGGCCCAGCGCGGCGATCACCCAGCCCTCAAGCGCATGCACATAACAGCGGACATCTTTGCAATGCTTGGCAAGGTCGAGCATGACATAGCCCACACGCTGCCCCGGCCCATGATAAGTATACCGTCCGCCGCGTCCGGTGTCGAAAACGGGAAATGCGGTGCTCAGCAATTCTGCCGGGTCTGCGCTCGTCCCGCCTGTGTATAATGGCGGGTGTTCCAGCAGCCAGATAAGCTCCCGCGCGTTTTCGTCACGGATGGCCGCCTGTAATGCTTCCATACGGGCAACGGCTTCGGGATAGGGGGTTAGCCCTTCGGAAACGTCCCAATCAATATTGCAATCGATCTTCATGCGCGGTGTTTAGCATGGTGCAAGCCGCTTGCCACCGGATATGTCAGCCTCTACCGGGAGTGTATATGCAAAAGAAGCTTGATTATCGTGCGGTGGGAAAAGATGCGCGCGCTTCATTCGCTGCGCACCGTGAAGCCATCGTCGCCATTGCGGGCTTTTTCATTTTCATGTCGAACTGGATCGCTGGCTTTCTAGCCCCTCCGCTTATCCTTGAAAGCTTTGACGACACCGCCAAAGTCATCGCGGCGTTCAGCAGCTATTTCGAGGCGAATTGGCCGGTCTTGTTACCGGCAATGCTTGTCACAATGTATGGCAGCCTTGCGCTTTACGTCCTGATTTCGGGGCGCAAATTGGCCAAAGTCGGCGATGCGCTTGTTATCGCCGCCGCTTTGTTCCTGCCATATCTCACCGCGATAATATTGACCGGCTGGGCGACATTTGCAGGGTTCTTGCTGTTCATCATTCCCGGACTTTATCTCACTGGCCGTTTTGCCGTGCTGCCTGCGATCATGGCACGAGACCCGGCGCTCGGCATCATAGATGCGGTGAAACAGACTTGGGCGACAACGCGCCAATGCGGTTGGGCCATAGTGATACTGACGCTGTTTATTGCGGTGGCTATACGCCTGGTTTCCGGGATCGCTGGTGATGCTGTCACCGGGATATGCCAAGCAATTGCGGGTGAGGGCGGCATTCCCATCGTCCAAGCTGCGGTCAGCGCGTTTTTCGCGGCGGTTGAGGCTGTTATTTATGTTATCGCGGTGACGGCAGTTAATCGTCAGCTTGGGGCACAGACGGCACCCCAATAATGGGAATATGCGGCGCGGCGTCTCGTGGGATGAGCCCGCTGATCCGCGGGTCCTTAAATGTCTCCAATTGCCTTTGATAGGCAATGAACCCAGCCTTTTGATAGAAGCTTAGCGCGGTCGGACCGTCGAGCGTGCATGTATGCACCCACATGCGTCGCACGCCCGCCTCTGCCCAGCCCAGCTGAAGCGCCATGGCCATCAGCCATTTGCCGTGGCCCTTGCCGCCGAGTTCGGGGATCAGGCCGAAAAAGGCGATCTCACATGCGCCATCGGTTCTGAAGTCGAGTTCTATTATGCCGACTTCAATCCCGCGCCTGTCGACCACCGCCCAAATCCGGACCTTTGGGTCATGAATGGTCGCAATCAGCGTCGCGTCGTCCATCTCAAGGCGTGAGAACCACAACCATGGTTCGCCAATGCGGCGATAGAGTGTGCGGTATTTTTCGGCATGCGGTGCGTGCCATGGCTCCAGCCGCAAATCTGATGCGGGCAGCGCGCGCAAGGGCGGGCGCTTGGTCATTTCCAGCGAGGTTACAATGGCACCAAGGTCGCTATCAGCAATCGGGCTAAACGGCATTTAGGCTTAGTCCCAAGACACTTCGGGCGGAAGGCTCATCAAAATCGCGTCAACATTTCCGCCGGTTTTCAGGCCAAAGGTCGTGCCACGGTCATAGACAAGGTTGAATTCGGCATAGAGCCCGCGCCAGCGCCGCTGCGCCTGCTTTTCTTCAGCGGTGAATGGCTGATTCATCCGGCGGCGTACCAGCTTGGGGAAGATGTCGAGGAAGGCTTCACCAACATCGCGGGTCAGTGCAAAATTCTGGTCGAAAATCGCGTCGCTGCTGTTTTCCAGATGGTCGTAGAAAATCCCGCCAACACCGCGATGCACGTTGCGGTGCGGAATCCAAAAATAATCCTCCGCCCATTTGCGATAACGTTCGTACGCGTCGGGGCCATAAGGCGCACAGGCCGCACGCAGGCGCGCGTGGAAGTCGGCTGTGTCTTCTTCATAAGGGATGGGCGGGTTGAGGTCGGCACCGCCGCCAAACCAGCTTTTCGTCGTCACAAGATAGCGCGTGTTCATATGCACGGCGGGCACATGCGGATTGGCCATATGCGCGACAAGGCTGATGCCGGTTGCGAAGAAATTGGGGTCTTCAGCCGCGCCATGAATGGTCTTGGCAAATTCGGGGTTGAAGCTGCCGCCGACGGTCGAGACGTTCACGCCGACCTTTTCAAAGATTTTGCCCTTCATCACGCCGCGTACGCCGCCACCACCGGGCGAACCGTCATGGTCATGGCGATCCCAAGGGATATATTCGAATGATGCGTCGGATCCGGCTTCGCGTTCGATGGCTTCAAACGCCGCGCAAATGCTGTCGCGCAGCGATTCGAACCAGCTGCGCGCCGCTTGCTGACGATTGTCGAGGACCAGGGTCATACTGCACCTTCCGGAAATTGCTGGGTCTGCCGAAGACCTTCTGCCAGCGCGATGCCAGCCGACACCGAAATGTTCAAGGACCGAAATCCAGCGCCCATCGGAATATATACGCGGGCGTCGGCGCGTGCGTGCACTTCAGGCGGGGCACCGCTGCTTTCGGATCCCATCAGGATGACATCATCTGGCCGAAAGGCGAATGCGGGTAGGGCGGTTGACGCCTTGCTCGACATCAACACCAAGCGCGCACCGTTCAATGTTTCGAGAAACGCTGACCAGTCGGTGTGGCGCTGTATCTTTGCATGCGCGACATAATCCATACCGGCACGCCGCAAAGCACGTTCTGAAAAGGGAAAGCCGCAAGGTTCAATGATGTCGCATTGGACACAAAAGCATGCGGTTGTGCGTAGTACGGCCCCGACATTGCCGGCCATATCCGGCTGATAGAGCGCGATGCGCATGAAAACTCTCCGATGGAAACCAATATGTGACGATTAGACCCTATGAGGCCCTGATGGCAACCGCGTCCGCGGGCAATTGGCACACAAGATGGTAAGGCCCAATCCGGAACCGCCTGTGGAGCGGCTCCGGCAAAGAACGACACGGTCAAGCAGGGGAAAGAGACCGCGCCAGCAAATTCTGTTAGCCCCCGTTGGGCTGGGCAGGGGGCATTCGTCCGTTCAGCGACCCTGGCGTCCGGCCCTGCGCTCGTCGGGGGTGATGCTGCCATCTTTATTGGCATCAGCGGTGGCGAAACGGGCTTCAGCGGCTGCACGGAATTCCGATTGCGAAATGGCCTTGTCACCATTGCTATCCGCACGCGCCATTTTATCCATGCGTCCGTCACGGCCACCTGCGCGCGCATGACGTTTGCCCATCTTGCTACGCTCCATGCGCTTTTCGCGTCGGTCTGCGCGACGCTTACCGTGCATTTCATGTGCGGCCATGAATTCAGCTTGGCTGATCGCGCCATTTTTGTCGGTGTCGACTGCGGCAAAGCGCTTCGCCAGCATCGCGGTCTTGTCCGCTTCATTCAGCGTGCCATCAGCATTGGCGTCCAGCATGGCAAAATAGGTATCGGCGACGGCCATGGCTTCGGCTTTGGTGATAATGCGGTCGCCGTCTTGGTCTGCCATTCCACGTGGCGCAGCATATATTGCTGAAGCTGATATTACCGAAATGGCCATCAGGCCGGCGTATATCGAAAGTTTCTTCATCCTTATCGCTCCTTATGATCGTTCGCGGGACTACAGGTGTAATGCATATAAGCTGAATATTTCACAACAGTGTGTCGAAGCAAAGCATGCTTTGTCGCAAACTGAAACAGCATGCGGCATGTTCAAGGGGTTTTGATGCTGAGGAAGTTGGAGCGGGTAAGGGGTGCCGCAGGCGACCGGAGCGCAGCGGAGGGCAGCCGTAGGCCCGTAGGGCCGGAGACCAGCATAGCTAATCGAACCCCCTACGGTTGCAGTATTGAAGTGCCGGAAAGTTGGAGCGGGTAAGGGGAATCGAACCCCTCTAGCTAGCTTGGAAGGCTAGTGCATTACCACTATGCTATACCCGCGACCGGCCATAGGCCGTTGGAAGCGCCGCTATTGCCATTATACGGCCCGAGCGTCAACGCCCAGATTGCAAAAGAAAGGGCCGCAAAAGCGGCCCCTTCCAAAATTCATGATGTTTTTTATCAATGTTTCTTGTCAGCCCAGATCGTTTTGTAGGACATCCAAGCAAGCACAGTGAAGACCAAGAGGAAGCCAAGGGCTGCCCAACCGGCGCTCTTGCGGTTTTCCATCTTTGGTTCCGCAGCCCAGGTCAGAAATGCAGAGACGTCTTCGGCCATCTGTTTCTTGGTCGCCTTTGTGCCATCGTCATAGGTAACCTGGTCATCCGCAGTAAGCGGAGCGGCCATAGCGATGTTCAAGTTGGCAAACCATGGGTTGAAGTGCAGGCCGGCAGGTGTCGCTGCTTCAGGGAATTCCTTCAGCAGTTCTTTGCCTTCTTCGTTCTTATAACCAGCTTGGTCACGATAGCCGAGCAGCAATGAATACACATAAGCAGGGCCGCCTTCACGAGCCTTTGTGATCAACGAAAGATCTGGCGGAAGCGCATTGTTGTTTGCGGCACGTGCTGCAACTTCATTCGCAAATGGCGAAGGAATTTTGTCAGCAGGAATAGCCGGACGTGTTGCAGGCTCACCCGTTTCAGGGTTGATGCTGGGAACTTCGGTCTTCCACGCCTTTGCAAGCGCTTTAACCTGTTCTTCGCTATAGCCCAATGCCGCGAAATCGCGGAACGAGACCAGATTCAAGCTGTGGCAAGCGGCGCAGACTTCGGAATAGACCTTCAAGCCACGCTGCAACTGACCGCGGTCATATTTACCCAACGGACCGTCATGGGCAAATGTGACGGGCAAAGTCTCTTCATGGAACTCCGCCTCAACCGAAGGAACGGCAGGTTCCTTGATCGCAGTGATGACGGTGTCCCCAAGGCCGAGCAACAGCATGCCGCTGAAAAACAGGCCTACCAAAAAAGCAATTAAACGAACCATGATTATGCTTTCCCTGTTTTACGCAGCCGCTGGAAGCGGTTTGCCGGTGACAGCTTCGGTGATTGAATTTGGCAGCGGAAGCGGCCGTTCAATGCGCGAAACGATCGGCAAGATGATCAAGAAGTGAGCGAAATAGTACGCTGCCGCAAGCTGGCTGAGTACAACCCACTGGGTATATGGCGGTTTGCCACCGCAATAGGTCAATACCAGCAACGATGGGATTAGACCGTACCAGAAGAACTTGCGGAACAATGGACGATAATGTCCCGAACGCACGGGTGATGTGTCCAGCCAAGGCAGGAAGAACAACAGCAAGATCGAACCGAACATCGCCAGCACGCCCATCAATTTAGCTGGGATGATGATGATGCCCGTGAACGGAATGCCGAAGTCGACCGTGAACGCCTTCAAAATCGCGTAGAAGGGCAAGAAATACCATTCAGGCACGATGTGCGCAGGCGTCGAAAGCGGATTCGCCGGAATATAATTGTCCGGGTGGCCAAGCATATTCGGTGCAAAGAAGGTAACCGCAACAAAGAAGATCAAGAAGATCCCCAAGCCGAAGCCGTCCTTTGCGGTGTAATATGGGTGGAATGGAACCGTGTCTTGTTCACCCTTTACGCTTACGCCCGTTGGGTTTGACGACCCGGGAATGTGCAATGCCCAAATGTGCAAGATGATGACGCCGGCAATGACGAACGGCAGCAAATAGTGCAGCGAGAAGAAGCGGTTCAAAGCGGCTTGGTCTGGCGCAAAGCCGCCCAAGAGCAACTGACGCAGCGGTTCACCAACCAATGGAATGGCGGAGAAGAAGCCTGTGATAACCTGCGCACCCCAGAAGCTCATTTGGCCCCATGGAAGCACATAGCCCATGAACGCGGTCGCCATCATCAACAAGAAGATGGTGACGCCCAGCAACCAGATCATTTCCCGTGGCGCTTTATATGAACCATAGAAAAGACCGCGGAAGATATGGATGTAGACCACGATGAAGAAGAAGCTTGCGCCGTTCATATGGGCATAGCGCACAAACCAGCCCGAGTTTACATCGCGCATGATATGTTCAACGCTGTTGAACGCGCCGTCGACACTTGCATAATAATGCATGGCCAACACGATGCCGGTCACAATCTGGATAACCAAAGCGACGCCCGCAAGGACACCGAAGTTCCAGAAGTAATTGAGGTTGCGGGGTACCGGATATCCGGCGCCGACCGCGTTATATACAAGGCGTGGCAAAGGAAGACGTTCGTCGACCCATTTGCTCACCGTACCCTGCGGTTTATATTCTTGTGCCCAAGGGAAGCTCATCGCGTTTTAGCTCCTCAACCGATTTTGACGACTGTGTCAGAAATGAATGCGAATTCCGGAACGACGAGATTTGTCGGGGCTGGGCCCTTCCGGATACGTGCGGCGGTATCATAATGTGAACCATGGCATGGGCAGAAATAGCCGCCATATTCACCCTTAACTTCACCAGCGGCCGCACCGAGTGGCACGCAACCCAAATGGGTGCAAACGCCAAGGGTGATCAGCCAATTTTCTTTGCCCGGCTTGGTGCGATCGGCAAGGGTTTGTGGATCGCGCAGCGAACCAACATCAACCTTGCTTGCTTCTTCGACTTCGGCAGGCGTCAAGTTGCGGATGAACACTGGCTGTTTGCGCCAGCTGGTCTTAATCGCCTGGCCTGGCTGGATAGCGGCAACGTCAACCTCGATGGAGGCGAGTGCCAGCACGTCGGCGCTTGCGCTCATTTGCGATACCAATGGCATCGCGACCGCAGCTGCACCTACGCCAGCGAAGCTGACCGCTGCGACGTGAATGAAGTCGCGGCGACGAACGCCCGAACCGTCTGTGCCATCATGGCTATTTTCACCAGCTACAGCTTGAACCGCCACTGGGGCGGCCGCCGCAGCCGCCTTCTTTTTTACTGCCGGCTTTTTTACCGTGCCTTTTGTCTTTTTGACTGTCGACATAATCTGCCCTTTTTGCGTTGCGGCGGTTAATCCGCAATAGCGTCGAAATCCCGTCTCTTCCCAAGATGAAAAGCCATTCGCCTTACAATTGGGTCGATTCAGCGGGCCTGATAGACGCCTTTAGGGCTTTTTGCCAACAGTGAATTTGGCAACGCCTATACCAAATAACGCTATGCCGATTGCATTTTGCAAAACCGGCGTAAATTCACGGCTAATGCTTGCTTCTCGCAACATATTAAGCCTAAAGGGCCCGTCTTTTGAATGAATATTGTTGGAGTAGATCGCATGGCGACACCTTGGACGCCTGATAGCTGGAGAAGCGCGACGGGCATTCATATGCCGGAATATAAGGATGCAGCAGCACTTGCCGCAACCGAAGAGACGCTTCGCAACTATCCGCCGCTGGTTTTTGCAGGCGAGGCGCGCAATCTGACGGCGGATCTCGCCAAGGTCGCTGATGGAAAGGCGTTTTTGTTGCAAGGTGGCGATTGCGCCGAAAGCTTTGCCGAATTTCATCCCAATAATATCCGCGATACATTCCGCGTCATTCTGCAAATGGCGGTGGTGCTGACCTTTGCGGGCAAATTGCCGGTTGTGAAATTGGGCCGGATGGCTGGCCAATTTGCCAAGCCACGCTCAACCCCGACCGAAACGGTCAATGGTGTCGAGCTGCCCAGCTATTTCGGCGACATCATCAACGACATTGAATTTGTTGCCGAAGGCCGCGAGCCTGACCCGGCACGGATGATACGTGCATATAGTCAGGCTGCGTCAACGCTGAACCTGCTGCGCGCGTTTTCCAACGGTGGTTACGCCAATCTGCAGCAGGTCAATGCGTGGACCCATGATTATATGGGCCGCTCGCCATGGGCGCAGAAATATAAAGAAACCGCCGACCGCATCAGCGAGGCGCTGGCGTTCATGGAGGCCTGCGGCATCACGCCAGAGACTGTCCCGCAGATTAAGGGCACAAGCTTTTACACCAGCCATGAGGCATTGTTGTTGCCTTATGAGCAAGCGATGACCCGGCAGGACAGCCTGACCGGTGATTGGTACGATACGTCGGCGCACTTCCTGTGGATCGGCGACCGCACCCGCTTTGACGGTTCGGCACATGTCGAATTTTTGCGCGGCATCGGCAACCCCATTGGTATCAAATGCGGGCCAAGCCTTGAACCCGATGCGCTGTTGCGCATGTTGGATGGGTTGAACCCGTCGCGCGAAGCGGGCCGGATCACGCTGATTTCGCGTTATGGCTATGACAAGGTGG
>JBEEIJ010000022.1:0-11410 GCA_041169905.1 Pseudomonadota bacterium
GCGCGCGAGGTGCGTTTGGCATGGACGGGCGGCGGATTATGGCTGCCGGTGGTCTTCTATCTTGCGGTTGCGACGCTGTTTCCGTTTGTGACGGGGCCTGACAAGGCACTCCTTGCACGCACAGGCGGCGGTATATTGTGGATCGCCGCGCTGCTGGCGACGCTCCTGCCGATTGAGCGGCTTATACTTCCTGACCGGCAAGCGGGCATATTGGATCAGTTGGCGATGCGTGGCTGGTCGGACGAATTGGTCGCGACCGCCAAAATCATTGGCCAAATTTTTGCCTTCGCCCTCCCGCTCCTTCTCGCGACGGTCGTCGGTTCCGCGCTCATCGGACTGCCCGAGGCGCAATTGGGGACATTGTTGCTTGGCCTTGCGTTGGCACTGCCCGCGCTTTCCGGGCTGTCGGTCATAATCGCAGCGCTGACGGCGGGCCTTAGCGGGGCGAGCGCGCTGGGCGGGCTGCTGCTCGTGCCCATCACGATACCGTTGCTGATCTTTGGCGCAGGCACATTGTCCGAAAATCCCGGCAACGCGATGCAGCTGCTTGCGGCAACTGCGCTCGCAATTACGGCTTTGTCGCCCTTTGCCGCCGGCGCGGCGTTACGCGCAGGCCGGACTTAAGGAGAAAACTAACCTGTCGCGGGGCTCATGTGCGGCCCCGCCGTAGCGCAGCTTATCGCGCCGCGATTTTCTGCGCATAGCCGTCGGCCACCATCGCTTCGACCATGTCGAACAGCTTTTCGGGGTCCTGCGCGCGCAGAACGGGAATGCCTGCCTCCATCCCTTCGGCGATAACGATTTCGCGCTTTCCGGCATCAACCGCATCCCAAATCGTGGTTGCGACGACATCTGGATCGATACCGTTATCGATAGCCGCATCGCTCGTACCACGCACCGTTCCGTCGGCATTCAATGCATTGCGCGATACGTTCGTCCGCACAGAACCCGGCGCGACGACGAGCACTTTGACGCCCTGCCCTGCAACTTCGCTGCGCAACGCATCGGCATATCCGATGAGGCCGTGTTTCGCCGCGCAATAGGCAGTCCGCATAGGGACGCCTGCTTTACCGGCGACACTTGAAATCATGATGATCTGGCCATGTCCATTTGAAACCAAATGTCCCAAAAGCGCTTGCGTCAGCGCGATCGGCGCGAGCAAGTCCACATCAACGATCCGCTGGTAAACCGACAGATCGGTGTCGATGGCGGGTGAACGCTGCGAAATGCCCGCATTATTGACCAGCACATCAATCTTGCCCTGATAGGCAATGGCTTCAGCGACCTTTGACGGCAAAGCTGCATAATCGACGGTGTCGAACGGCAATATGAAGCAGCGTTCTGGCGCGCCGGTAGCATGCGCAACGCGTTCCAGTTCAGCGACATTTCGGCCTGACAGCACCGCATGGCCGCCGTTTCCGACAAATGCTTTGGCCAGTGCCTCACCTATCCCCGACGATGCGCCCGTTATCCAGGCTGTTTTATGCGACTGATCGACCATTTGTGCTCTCCTTTTGACGCGCTTGGTCAACCGTGGCTTCGCCCCTGTCAAGACATTCTGGCTTGCACTTTTACGGCCACCGCACCACATGCGTGAAATGCTGATAGAAACTGAACTGACCCCGAACCCCGCCACTATCAAATTTCTGCCCGGCCGCGCCGTGATGGAAAATGGAACGCGGGATTTTGCAGCCCCGGAAGAGGCTGAAGCCTCGCCATTGGCGGAGGCACTTTTCGCACTTGGTGATGTCACCGGGGTATTTTTCGGACGCGAATTTATTTCGGTCACTGCTGCACCCGGGACAGAATGGTCCAACCTGAAACCCGACGTGCTTGCAATATTGCTCGACCATTTTAGCGCAAACATGCCGCTGTTCAAACCAGCCGCAGCTGGGTTTTCTGTCCCATCGGCAGATGCAGACTATCCGCTCGATGATCCTGAAGATGCCGACATCGTTATCCAAATCAAGGAATTGATTGAAACGCGAATCCGCCCTGCCGTCGCCAATGACGGCGGCGACATCGTCTATCGCGGTTTTCAAAAGGGCATCGTCTTTTTGCAGATGCAAGGTGCGTGCGCCGGTTGCCCATCTTCTTCGGCAACGCTGAAAAATGGCATTGAGCAATTGCTGAAGCATTATGTGCCCGAAGTCATCGAAGTGCGTGCCGCCTAAACTCTAAGTCGAAAGAAATCTTATGTCCGAAGCATTAAACGACGCCGCCCTTGATCAGCTGTTCCGTGAAGCCCGCAGCTACAACGGGTATCTCGATACGCCCGTGTCGCAGGCGCAGCTTGAGAACATTTGGGACTTGATGAAATTTGGTCCGACATCGGCGAACTGCCTTCCCGCGCGCATCATCTGGTGCACATCCACCGAAGCGAAACAAAAGCTGGCGGCATGCACGATGCCGTCGAATGGCGACAAAATTCTGCAAGCGCCTGTCACGGCGATTATCGGAATGGACCTAGAATTTTACGAACAGCTTCCCGAATTATTTCCCCATGCCGATGCCCGCAGCTGGTTTGCCGGCAACGACGTCGCTATTGAAAAGACAGCGTTTCGGAATAGCAGCTTGCAAGGTGCCTATCTGATGCTGGCCGCGCGTGCATTGGGATTGGATACGGGCCCAATGTCGGGCTTTGACAATGCCGCGGTCGACAAGGCATTTTTTGCCGGAACCAAAGTGCAGTCGAATTTCATCTGCACCCTCGGCTATGGCGACACAGCGAGCATTTTTGCCCGCAGCCCGCGCCCTGAATTTAACCGCTTCAATCAGGTCGTCTAATCCAAACGGCGGCAGGCGATCATGCGCACATTGGTCATCGATACCGCCACACGGGCGTGCTCAGTTGCGTTGTTCGATGGGAAGCAATTGCTGGCCGCCCAACATGATGTGATTGGCCGCGGGCATGCGGAACGCTTGCTCCCGCTCATCGCCGCGTTGCCGGATAAAGGCAAAGCCGACCAGATTATGGTGGATGTTGGCCCCGGCAGCTTCACCGGTATCCGTGTGGGCGTCGCGGCCGCCAAAGCATTGGGCTTGGCATGGCACATACCGGTACACGGCTATGGTTGCCTATCCTTGGTGGCCGCGATGGCGCGTGCACAAAGCGCATCACACGCCGCTGTCGATGTCATTATGACAGGGGGCCATGGTGAGTATTTCTTCGAAGCATTTAGTGATGCCGGGCACTCCATAGCGCCCGCGCGGTCGGTTTTGCCTGAACTATTGGCGACTGTTGCCGTCGCCGACCATGTTGCCGGCGACATTGCCCCACAGCGCGCAGATCGTGTCTGGACCGAAATTCTGCCCGACGCGCGAGCATGGGCACATTTACCCGACGACCACGCCCTTCCCCCCGTTCCTGTGTATGGAAGGGCGCCAGACGCAAAACCGGCTGCAGTCCGGGCATGATCCACGTCGTCAACGGCGATGCAAAAGACATTGCGTCCATCATGCCCATCATGTCGGACGCCTTCGACCCAAGATTTGGCGAAGCGTGGACGGCGGCGCAATGCCTGTCCACTTTAGTACTGCCGGACTGCCAATTGTTACTTGCCAAAGATGGTGACGTTCTATGCGGTTTCGCCATCACGCGCTGGGTTTTTGAGCATGAAGAATTGCTGATGATTGGCGTTGCACGACATTACCAGCGCCAACAGATTGGCCAAAATCTTCTCAGCGAAGTGATAAATAGAGGCAAAATCGCAGGCCGCGAAAAATTATTTCTTGAAGTTCGCGACGGGAACCCGGCATCTTCTTTCTACTTAAAAGCTGGTTTTGCCCCCATCGGACGGCGCAAAAATTACTACAAACGCGCTGAAGGAATAAGTCCAGACGCGATTACGATGTTCATTAATCTTTAATATTTGAAATATAGCGGCTTTTCTTGACGTCTTCATTTCAAGCCTATATGCATCAGACAAGTCGTAAACTATAAAAATGGGTCCAGGGGTTCAAAATATGTCTCAAGAAAGTAACGATGCCGCAGAATTGTTAATTACTCTGACCGCCGATATTGTCGCGGCTCATGTCAGCAACAACAGTGTCGCGGTATCGGATGTATCAACTTTAATCGGTAATGTACACGCGGCACTGGCCGGCCTTTCCGGGTCAACCGCCGCGCCCGAGACAGTTCTGGAGCCTGCTGTTCCAGTCCGTAATTCGGTAAAACGCGATTATATCGTCTGCTTGGACGATGGTAAGAAGCTGAAAATGCTGAAGCGCCACCTGATGACGCATTATGGCATGACGCCGGATGATTATCGCGCAAAATGGGGTCTGCCCGCCGATTATCCGATGGTTGCACCTGCGTATGCAGAACAACGTCGCGAACTCGCAAAGGCTATCGGCCTTGGTCGCGCGCCAGGTTCGGGCCGGAAGAAAAAAATCAAGTAAAGCGCTCAAAGCTTCACTGAAAAATAAGGCCGGAGCATTCTCCGGCCTTTTTCTTTGACGAATCGTGGCGCGGCACTAAATGTGCATCGCGATGGACATCAAAATCGACATTGAAGCGCTGTGCAACGAACGTGGCCTGCGTATTACCGACCAACGCCGCGTCATAGCGCGCGTCATTTCGGATGCGACTGACCATCCTGATGTCGAAGAACTCTATCGCCGCTCGTCCACCATCGATCCCAAGATTTCAATCGCCACTGTATATCGGACAGTCCGGTTGTTCGAAGAAGCGGGCATATTGGACCGCCACGATTTTGGTGACGGACGTGCGCGCTATGAAGCATCGCCAGAGGCGCATCACGATCACCTCATCGACGTCGAAACTGGCAAAGTTGTAGAATTTGTCGATCCCGAACTGGAGGCGCTGCAGAAAATCATTGCAGAACGCCTCGGCTACCGACTCGTTGACCATCGCATGGAACTCTATGGCGTCGCCATCGACCGCAAGGATTAAACCCCGCAACCCTGCTGCTTTTGTAGCTGGCCAGTTCTTGTTTGCAGCCCGGCTGCTGCTGATGGCCGCCAGCTTGGTAACGAGCTTGCTCCTCCACAATCTCTGGCGGCTTCTCAACCGGCCATCGCCGTGGCCGCGTCTGTTCCTTCTGTCGATCAGCTGGACCAGCGGAATTGCAACCGCCACCACCGGGAAGCGGGTGCGCGCGAATGTGTTTTACGCCGCCAACCATCATAGCTGGATAGACATTCCCGTGATGTCCGGCGTTACCGGTTGCACCTTTGTTGCCAATGACGGGATTGAGGGCTGGCCATTGATTGGGTGGCTTTGCAAAATCAACAATACCATCTTTGTCAGCCGCGAAAACCGCGCCAGCGTCGGAAATCAGGTGGAAGATCTGCGCGCAGCAATGACCGGCGATCAACCGGTCACGATATTCCCCGAAGGCACAACCCATGACGGTTCGGGCCTTTTGCCGTTCAAACCATCTTTGTTTGCCGCGCTCGTTCCGCCACCATCTGGCATGCTCGTTCAGCCGGTATTTCTCAGCTACGGGCACCATACCCCGCGTGTGGCGTGGGTCGGCGATGAAAAAGTGACCGAGAATTTCTGGCGGCTTTTGTCCTATCTGAAACCGATTACGGCGACCCTGCATTTTCTGGAACCATTTGATCCCCTGCATTACCCAGACCGCAAGGCGATTTCCGCTGAAGTGCGTGCGCGCATAGGCGTAGCGATGGAGGGTGGCGGCGGCGCACGGCGCTATGTATAGACGCGCGCTATGAGCACGGATTCTCCCAAAACCTATTCGATCAAAAATTACGGCTGCCAGATGAACGTCTATGATGGCGAACGCATGGCCGAAATGTTCGAAAGCCAAGGCATGACGCCCGCCGATGAAAAGGCGAATGCCGATCTTGTCGTGCTCAACACCTGCCACATTCGTGAAAAGGCGGCAGAGAAGGTCTATTCCGAAATCGGCCGTCTGCGTCGCAAGGACGGCAGCAGCCCCGTCATTGCCGTGGCCGGATGCGTCGCGCAGGCCGAAGGCGGCGAGATTAGCCGCAGAGCGCCCGAAGTGGACATTGTTGTCGGCCCGCAAGCCTATCACAATCTGCCTGACATGGTTGCCGCAGTCGGACGCGGTCAACGCGTGGTCGACCTTGATCTGCCCGGCCTCGACAAATTCGGCAAACTTCCTGCACGCCGCAAGCAAGCGCCGTCTGCGTTTTTAACGGTTCAGGAAGGCTGCGACAAATTCTGCACCTATTGCGTCGTGCCATACACGCGCGGCGCGGAGATTTCACGTGGCTGGAGCGAATTGATTGACGAGGCAAAGGCCATCGTTGACGCGGGTGCCGCAGAAATCACGTTATTGGGGCAAAATGTTAACGCTTGGGATGGCGAAGACGACAAAGGCCAGTTGCAGGGTCTCGATGGCCTCATCCGCGCGCTAGACAAAATTCCGGGCCTGCGCCGCATCCGCTATATGACGAGCCACCCCAACGATATGACCGAGGGGCTGATTGCCGCGCATGGCGATGTCGAAAAGCTGATGCCGTTCCTGCACCTGCCCGTGCAATCGGGTTCGGACCGCATATTAAAGGCAATGAACCGCAGCCATAGCCGCGACAGCTATCTGCGCATTTTGGACCGCGTGCGCACCGTGCGGCCGGACATCGCGTTTTCGGGTGATTTCATCGTCGGCTTTCCCGGCGAGACCGACGACGACTTCGAAGACACCATGCGCCTTGTGCGTGAAGTCGGGCATGCGCAGGCATATTCGTTCAAATATAGCCCGCGCCCCGGCACCCCCGCCGCGGATATGGCCGACCAGATCGCCATGGAAATCATGGACGAACGGCTCCAGCGGTTGCAGGCGCAAATCGTTGCGGACCAAACCGCTTTCAACCGAAATACCGTTGGCAAAACCTGCGATGTTCTTCTCGAACGGCCGGGCAAGTTTGATGGGCAATTGATTGGCAAATCACCGTGGTTGCAATCAGTTCATGTCCTTGCGCCGGACCTTTCTATCGGCAATATTGTTAGCGTTCAGATTACCGATTCTGGCCCCCTCAGTTTAAAAGGTGAACCTACGATGAGAGCAGCAGCCTGAATGGCAAAAAAAGCCCAAGCGCAAGCCGGTGACCTGTCCCGGCTGGAAATGAGCTTCGACAAGCCACATCTTATCAATGCGGTGTTTGGCGAATTTGATCGCAACCTGGTGACAATCGAAAACAGGCTTGGCGTCTATATCTCGGCCCGCGGCAATCGCGTCCAAATCGAAGGTGAAGCGGGTGCCATCGGCCGGGCACGCGATGTTCTCAACGATATTTATTCGCGCATTTCACGCGGACAAGACATGGATTCCGAAGCCGTGCAGTCGATTATCGCAATGACCGCCGAACCCACGCTGGAAGGCATATTGCGCAAGGAAGACAATGCTGCCCCCGGCATCATGATCCGCACCCGCAAGAAAACCCTAGTGCCGCGTTCCGCCACGCAGATTCCCTATATGGAAGCATTGGCGCGCGACGAGATTATCTTCGCACTTGGACCAGCAGGCACCGGAAAAACCTATCTGGCGGTGGCGCAGGCTGTGGCGATGCTGATTACCGGCGCCGTGCAACGCCTCATCCTCTCGCGCCCCGCGGTTGAAGCGGGCGAACGACTTGGTTTCTTACCGGGCGACATGAAGGAAAAGGTCGATCCCTATCTGCGGCCGATTTACGATGCGCTGTACGACTGTTTGCCCGCCGAACAGGTCGAACGCCGCATCGCTTCGGGCGAAATCGAAATCGCCCCTATCGCTTTCATGCGCGGCCGTACATTGGCCGATGCCTTCATCATTCTTGACGAAGCGCAGAACACCACCGCCGCGCAGATGAAGATGTTTCTGACGCGTTTTGGCATGAACAGCCGCATGGTCATTTGCGGAGACCCGCATCAGGTCGATATCCCCGGTGGCGAACGGATGTCGGGCCTGAATGACGCGGTTCAACGCCTTGAAGGCGTCGATGGCATTCAAACCATCCGCTTCAATAGCAGCGACGTTGTCCGCCATCCGTTGGTCGGACGGATCGTCGATGCCTATGAGGGCGGGCGTGATTGACGTCGAATTAGACATCGGCTTGCCATGGGGCAGCTGCAATTTCGGGCAAAGTGAAGTTGAAAAGGCCGTCGATGCCGCCGTCCGTTTTGCCGGCATGCCAGGGCTGACAGAACATCCGTCACCGGTTGAAGTAAGCATTAAGCTAACAGATGACGCTGAAGTGCATGCACTCAACCGTGAGTGGCGCGACAAAGACAAGGCGACCAATGTCCTGAGCTTTCCAATGTTGGAACACGACGAGTTGCAATATCTTCGTCACCCTGAACTTGTTTCAGGGTCTTACTCCATATCTGATGCCGACCGAATTAAGACCCTGAAACAAGTTCAGGATGACGGAGCGGAAATGGAGCTCCTTCTCGGTGACATCATCTTGGCCTATGAAACCTGCGCCGCCGAAGCGGAGGAAAAGCACATTTCCGTTGCGGACCATGCCACACATTTGGTGATCCACGGCATGCTGCATTTGCTTGGTCATGACCATGTTGACGATGAAGAGGCCGAAGCCATGGAGGCGTTAGAAGTAAAAGCGCTTGCATCCATGGGGCTTCACAATCCATATGACGCATAATTCAACCAAAAAGAGGCCAATACGCTTCCATTATGCCCGAGGGTGACAGTTTTAGCGGTTCAAGAACCGCAACCGACGACGATAACGACGGACGAATATGGCAGCGGCTGAAAACGATGTTTTTTGGCCGCGATCACGAGCCAACTTTGCGCGAGCAGCTTGAAGAAGCAATTGCTGAGCACGAAGAAGATAGCGACGATAATGACCAATCGGACAATGACGGCGACCTGACCGCGGTTGAACGCACTATGCTGCGCAACCTTTTGCATTTTAGCGAGCACCGGGTTGACGATGTCATGGTGCCGCGCAGTGATATTGTCGCGATTGAGGAAAGCGCTGGCTTTGCCGATTGCATCGCGGCCTTCGCCGAACATGGGCACAGCCGCTTGCCCGTCTATCGCGATACGTTGGACAGCATCATCGGCATGATCCATATCAAGGACGTGTTCGCCGTTCTTGCATCAGGCGAGCAGCCTCCGGAAAGCTTGGAAGCCTTTATCCGTCAGCCGCGGTTTGTGCCGCAGAATATGAGTGTTCTCGCGTTGCTCGACGAAATGCGCCGGACGCGCACGCATTTGGCCATCGTTCTCGACGAATATTCCGGCACCGAAGGTCTTGTAACGATTGAAGACCTCGTCGAAGAAATCGTCGGTGAAATCGAAGATGAGCATGATGAAGAACCCGAAGCGATGTTCGCGCAATTAAGCCCTGCCATGTGGGAAGCCGATGCGCGCGCTGAGCTCGACGATCTGGCTGAAGCCATTGACCCTAAATTGTCCGAAGTCGAAGAAGATGTCGACACGCTGGGCGGACTCGCGTTTGTTATTGCCGGGCAAGTTCCCGATGTCGGCCAAATGCTGACGCACGAAGCCAGCGGATGGAAACTCGAAATATTGGAAGCGGACGAAAAACGGGTCGCGCGCATCCGGTTGTTCGCACCATCGCCTGAACCGGAAAAATTAGACGAATAAACTGCCGTTAAAGCTGCGCGGCGAGTTTCGCGGCGCGCAGCCGCCAGGATTCGGCCAATGTTTCAAGCTGCGAAAGCGCCTGCAATTCTGCCAGCGCATCGGCTTTCTTGTGCCACCCGCCGATCAGCAGTTTGAACGTGCGGGCGACGGTCCAATCATGCCCCGCCTGCTCGACCTGCTCTATACGGTCACCCGGTGCGACTTCGCCTTCCTCAATAACGCGAAAATAGCCACCGCAGCGGCCTGAGCTGATGACCACACCAGACAGGCCATGCACGCCGAAATGATGGTCCAGCTTCCAACATGGCTGACGCCCCTGTGCAACCTCAACCAAGGCCTTTCCTATCCGAAACCTGTCACCGATGCGCAGCTTGTCCTCGGTCAGCCCCGATGCACTGATATTTTCGCCAAATGCGCCGGCGTAATCGAGTTTCGGATTCGTAAAACCTTCCGCTGCAAAATGGGCAATCCATTTGGGATAATGTTCGGCAGGATAAAAATGCACCGCCTTATCAACGCCGCCATGCACCGTTGGGTCGGCCACCTTATCGCCTTCAAACCCCATTTTGCCTAGCATCACGGGCCGGTCCACAGGCGCGCGGGCCATGGCGCTCATCGTACCGTCAGCGCGGAAGGGTTTGGGGCCACCAATCAGCAGCGTATCGACTTGGGTTAAAATCATCCGGACAACATATCCCACCAAATGCAGCATTCCCATTGGCATTTTGCTTTACCACCGATAAAAGCGCAGCGATGCACACCAGCGATCTTCGCATTGCGCTTTTCAGCGGCAATTATAATTATGTACGCGATGGCGCTAATCAGGCGCTCAACCGGCTGGTGGGATATCTTTTAAGCCAAGGCGCATCAGTGCGTGTTTATTCACCGACAGTGGAAAATCCCGCGTTTGAAGCAACTGGCGATCTGGTGTCCGTGCCTTCCATGGCCATTCCCTTTCGCCCCGAATATCGCATACCATTGTCGTTATCGCGCAGTGTTCGACGCGATCTTGAGGCGTTCAATCCCAACATAGTCCACATCGCCAGCCCAGACCGTGTTTCACGCAAGGCCGTCAAATGGGCAAAAAGGCGGAATCTTCCTGTTCTGTGTTCGGTCCACACCCGTTTCGAAACCTATTTCCGCTACTATAACATGTCCTTCATCGAACCGGTCGTCGAAGCATGGATCCGTCGCCTGTATCGAAAATGCGACGCGTTGGTTGCGCCATCGGAGAGCTTCGCTCAGGTCTTGCGTCAACAGCGGATGAACTATGACATCGACATCTGGTCGCGTGGGGTCGACAGGGACATATTTAATCCAGGCCGCCGCGACATGGAATGGCGGCGCGGACTTGGCATATCCGACGATATACCCGTCATCGGGTTTCTGGGCCGTCTGGTTATGGAAAAGGGTCTTGATGTCTTTTCAGACACCATTGACCAACTCAAACGACGTAACGTCCCGCATCAGGTTTTGGTGATAGGAGATGGCCCCGCACGTGCGTGGTTCGAATCGCGGATACCCGATGCCAAATTTGCCGGATTTCAGGTTGGCACGGATCTCGGCCGGGCGGTCGCGAGCATGGATATGTTTTTCAACCCGTCGGTCACGGAAGCATTTGGCAACGTCACGCTTGAATCAATGGCCTGCGGGCTGCCCGTCGTCGCCGCAAAGGCAACGGGCAGCCAGAGCCTGGTCGAAGACAAAGTGTCGGGACGCCTTATAACGCCGGGCGCAATCAACCAGTTTGCTGACGCACTGCAGGCCTATTGCGTAAATAGCGATCTGCGTGCCGAACATGGCAATATAGGCGAGCGCAGATCGCTCGACTACAGCTGGGATGC
>JBEEIJ010000023.1:0-9042 GCA_041169905.1 Pseudomonadota bacterium
GATGGGCCATAGCCACATTCAAAGATGATTGCCGCACCGTCCGCCTTGCCGTTTGGATACCGTTTCAACAAACGCCGCGCCTCTTCAAAAGGCCAGGCTTTCGATGCCATTGCTATATCGCGAAGGTCAGTCACGTGTTGCTCTTTCGTTCCAAATACGACTATCAGATGTTTATGGACACTCCCCTAGCCTTTCCTGCGCTCCATGCAAGCCATGCCGGCATATGGGTGGGTTCCATCGATGGTCAGGTAACAACCGTCGGGAAAGGCGAAGCGGCTGGCCGTGCGGCGGAAACGCCGATGGTCATGCTAAATGCCCCATTGGTTGCACAGCGGCTTGGCTATCCGGATTTATCGGGCCTCGACCTGCTGGAACTGTTCGCCTTTGTATATCCCGCCCGTTTTGCGGTTCCCACACCAAAAGGCATGGCGAAGGCCTTGGGCATTACGCCGCCGACGACAGATCAGGAGGTTCCGCAATTTCTACTGGTCGCTGCGCGCACTTTGCTTGCCGTTCTTGACGCGCCAGACTGGGCAGAACGCGAGGGTGCATGGGACGCAGCGCAAGCGTTGATGCGGCTGCGTTGGCCATGGTCCAACCTTATTTTGGCGCGATTGAAAAAACCGGAAAAGCCCGAACGCTGGCTGTTCAGCCGCCTGCCCGAATGGGAGGAAGCACCGCCCCGCACACCACCGCGCGTTGTGACCCTTGCCCCCGACGCCGTGCAGCAACGACTGGCCTCGCTTGTTGGCGGTTCTGCCGAAACACGGCAGGGACAGCGCGATTTCGCGCAAGCCGCAGCGGAGATTTTTGCGCCCCGCGCGCGTAAGGGCGAGCCGAATATTTTACTGGCTGAGGCCGGGACCGGAATTGGCAAGACGCTTGGATATCTTGCCCCCGCCAGCCTTTGGGCGACGGCAGCGGACGGAACCGTTTGGATTTCAACCTTTACCAAGGCGCTGCAACGACAATTGGTCCGCGAAGCGCAGCGTATTTATCCGGACTATGAAGCCTTCAAATCCAAGGTCGTTGTCCGCAAGGGCCGCGAAAATTATCTGTGCCTGCTGAACCTTGAAGATGCGTTGCAAGGGGGCTTTGCCGGACGTGCTGCTATCCTTGCGCATCTCGTGGCGCGCTGGGCCGCTTATTCGAACGACGGCGACATGATTGGCGGCGATTTGCCGGGATGGTTGCCGACATTGTTCCGGCGCAACGGGTCGACAGCGCTCACCGACCGGCGCGGCGAGTGTATTTATGCCGGATGTCCGCATTACAAAAAATGCTTCATCGAACGCGCGTCCCGATCATCGGTTCAGGCCGAAATAGTTATCGCCAATCACGCGCTGATGATGGTCAATGCCGCGCGCGGTCGGGATGAACTCAATCGACCAAGCCGTATCATCTTCGACGAGGGCCATCATTTGTTCGACGCTGCCGACTCAATGTTTGCAGCAGCGCTCACCGGCCAAGAAACGATCGAGCTGCGCCGCTGGGTGATTGGCCCCGAAGGCAAAGCCCGCGGCCGACGCCGTGGTTTGTCGGCGCGTCTCGCAGATGTCGCATCTTATGATGAAGAAGGTGGCCTTGCCATCGAGATGGCACGAATGGCGGCAGAAGCACTGCCCGGCGATGGTTGGCTGGCGCGGTTGGCAGAAGGTACGCCGTCGGGCCCCATTGAACGCTTTTTGGCGGCGGTTCGCGCGATGGTGTTTGCCCGCGACGAAACCAATGCCACCGAAGGCGGCTATGGTCTGGAAACAGAATTGGCTGATCCCGACGCCGCTGTTGTCGATGCCGCCGCAGACGCAGCCGTCGCGCTGGAGGCGCTGGCGCGTCCTCTGACGGTGCTGGGGCAGCGGCTTGAGGCGATGGTGTCCGATCCACCCGATTGGCTTGATGGCAGCGCCAGAGCCCGCGTTGAGGGCGCTATGGCGAGCTTAAGCTGGCGGATTGATACGGTCCGCGCATGGATATCGATGCTGGCGCGCGCGGTAGGCCCCGTTGATTCTGAATTTGTCGATTGGCTCGCGATTGACAGGTTCGAAGGTCGCGAAATGGACATCGGCATGCACCGGCGCTGGCTTGACCCGATGAAACCCGTCGCGGACATCGTCCTGAAACCCAGCCATGGGGTCCTTGCCACATCGGCAACATTGCGCAGCGGCGGCGACTGGAAAAATGCTGAGGCCCGCACGGGCGCGCTGCATTTGGATAAGCCCGCCACACATTTCTCTGCGATCAGCCCGTTTGACTACACGGCTCAGGCAGAGGTCTTAATCGTCACGGATATTAAAAAGGGCGATGCCGCAGCGTTGGCGGGGGCATATGCCGCATTGATCACGGCATCGGGCGGCGGCGTCCTTGGCCTGTTCACGGCAATTCGGCGCTTGCGATCAACCTATGCGCGCATCGCCGACCGTTTGGCGCGTGATGGCCTGCCGCTCTATGCCCAACATGTCGACCCAATCGACACCGGAACCTTGGTCGACATTTTTCGGGATGACCCGCACGCCAGCCTGCTGGGTACCGATGCCTTGCGCGATGGCGTAGATGTCCCGGGGCATTCGCTGCGCCTTGTCATCATGGAACAGATACCGTGGCCGCGTCCCGACATATTACACCGCGCCCGCCGCCTCAAAAATGGCGGCATTGATTTTGATGATCGCATCATTCGCGCAAAAATGGCGCAGGCATTTGGTCGCCTCATCCGCAGCGCAGACGACAAGGGGCATTTCGTTCTGCTCTCGCCCGCCGTGCCCAGCCGGCTGCTGACGGCTTTTCCGCCGGGAACGCCCGTGCGACGGGTGACGTTGGCTGAGGCAGTCGCTTCTGTAAAAACAGGCCTTTCGCCGGATGAAAAATTGCGGCAGGACATCAAAATCAGTCTCGATGAAAGCAACCCGTTTTGACGTTCACGCTCACATTATTCCGTCATGCAAAATCGAGCTGGGATGACTCGGTACCGCGGGACTTTGACCGCCCGTTGAATAAGCGCGGCGAAAAAGCTGCCGTCACGATGGGAATATGGGTGAAGCGCAACGGTCTGGTTTTCGACCATGTCGTGGCCAGCCCGGCTGTGCGCGTAATCGACACGATTGACCAGTTTGTGAAGGGCACGGGCGGACGCATGGACCCGCATTGGGACCGCCGCATATATCTGGCATCGTCAGCCACGTTGATGGACGTTCTGCGTGACCAGTCGGACGAACATAAAAACCTGCTGATGGTCGGGCATAATCCGGGCATGGAAGATCTGGTTTTCGATATTTGCCCGGATGATGGCACGTCGCCATTGCGCGACCTTGTTTGGGAAAAATATCCCACCGCCGCCATTGCGCGGATGGAACTGAACATTGACCATTGGGCGGACGTTGAGCGGTCGTGTGGCCAGCTAACGCATTTCATCCGGCCACGCGATCTTGATCCCGATCTTGGGCCGCAAGACGAATGACCCCCGTTATTTGGCGGAAAGCAGGCGTGGATGACGCGGATGCGCTGGCGCTTCTGGGATCCGCAACATTCCTTGCGACCTTTGCCTTTGACCATCCCGGCCAACCACTTGTCGCGCATCTGCGCACCGAACACAGCCCGGAATATTATGCGAATGCCTTGGCGCAGCCCGGTGTCGATATCGTAATTGGGGAGACACCGCTCGGCGCGCCTATTGGCTACGCCATGATAACCCCGCCATCGCACCCGGACCTGCAACAGGATGGGGATATTGAGTTAAAGCGCATTTATGTGCTTGGGCCGTGGCAAGGTGGCGGCAATGGCCGACAATTGCTTGAGCAAGCTTTTGCCATCGCGGCCGAACGCGGCGCAAAACGCATGCTGTTGGCGGTGTACGAAAATAACGAAAAAGCCGTCGCTTTTTATGAGCGCGCCGGTTTTGCCGCGATTGGAAATACCGTCTTCATGGTCGGGGATGTCCCGTTTCGCGATATGGTCTACGCGCGGACGCTTATTTGAACTTACGCCGCAGCAAGCGCAGACGCGAGCCGATCGCGAATGGCACGCAGCGCCGAAATATCAAACTGTGGGGCAGTCGCAACGGGCGCTGATGCAGCAACCGGCGCTGGCGCAGCAGCGTCACCTGTTTCCAAAAAGCGCCTGGCACCTTTCACCGTATATCCCTCGCTATATAGTAACCGGTGGATAGTGTGCAGCAAGGCCACGTCATCGGGTCGATATAGACGGCGGCCACCCGCGCGGGTCAGTGGTTTCAGCATGGGAAATTGCTCTTCCCAATAACGCAAAATATGCGTCCGAACGCCCAAAATCTCCGCCATTTCGCCAATGGTTCGAAATGCGTCCGCCGATTTTTCAACCATGATGGGCTATTTGACCTTTTGACGCATGCCTTGGCTGGCCCGAAATGTCAGGACCCGACGCGGCGTTATGGGCACTTCCACACCCGTTTTGGGATTACGCCCTACCCGCTGACCTTTGTCACGCAAAACAAAGGTACCAAAACCGGATATTTTTACATTCTCACCATCAAGCACCGCGGTCGTCATATGATCAAGAATAGACTCAATCATCATTGCCGCGTCAGCGCGCGACAAACCGATTTGACGATTGAGAATTTCCGCCAAATCGGCGCGTGTTAAAGTTCCTGTGTCTGCCATTTACGGTCTCCGGATGTGCATCCACCCTCAATAGCCACAATATACAGCAGAATTTTCAATTGTAAAACGGCGATCGTTGGACATCGCCTACATGCGGACGACAGAAGCGCCCCATGTAAAACCACCACCCATTGCTTCGATCACAATGACATCCCCAGCCTTAATCCGGCCGTCCCGCACGGCAACATCAAGGGCAAGCGGAACAGACGCTGCCGAGGTATTTGCATGCTGGTCGACCGTCAGAACCACTTTGTCCGCGTCGAGCCCGAGTTTCTTCGCCGTCGCTTCAATAATCCGCGCATTCGCCTGATGCGGCACCACCCAATCGATATCGGCAGCGGTGAGTTCTGCTTCGGCAAGAACTTCATATAATACGCTCGTCAGGTTGGTGACCGCATGGCGGAACACTTCGCGGCCCTTCATGCGCAACTTGCCAACCGTTCCCGTGGTCGATGGACCGCCATCGACATATAATAATTCATTATGCTGGCCGTCGGCATGCAGCTTGGTGGCCAAGGCACCCCGCGTGCCAATTTCGCCTGACAACACGACAGCGCCGGCACCGTCACCAAAAAGCACACAGGTTGTGCGGTCTTCCCAATCCAAGATGCGGCTGAAGGTTTCTGCGCCGATTACCAATGCATTCCGCGCCGATCCTGCGCGGATCATGCTTTCCGCCACCGAAAATGCGTACAGGAACCCCGAACATACCGCAGCGACATCAAAAGCCACGCCGCCGTTGCAGCCGAGCGCATGCTGGACGATGGTGGCCGATGCAGGGAATGTTTGATCGGGAGTGGCCGTCGCCAAAATAATCAGATCAATGTCGGACGCGGCCATATTCGCCGCCTCAAGCGCATTGCGCGAAGCCAGTATCGCAAGGCTGGACGTCGTTTCGTCGGGTTCGGCGATGTGTCGAAATTTGATACCGGTGCGCTCGGTAATCCATTCGTCCGTTGTGTCGACTTTGGCCGCAAGTTCGGCGTTTGATACGCGGTTGCGCGGCAGCGCGGACCCTGTGCCTTTGATGACGGCATGAAGGGTCGCAACCGTCATTCTGCCTGCACCCGCGCCAGATCTTGCGTGATGCGCGCCGTAATATCTTCTTCCACCAATCGCGCGGCCACTTCTACTGCGTTCGCCACGCCCTTCACGTTCGCACTACCGTGACTTTTTACCACGACACCGTTCAGCCCCATGAAGACGGCGCCGTTGTGATTATTGGGGTCAAGATGATGGCGCAGCAACTCAGTCGCGGGGCGCGAGACCAAAAAGCCGAATTTTGACCGCAATGAGCTTGTAAACGCGCGGCGCAACAGATCGGTCACGAACCGGGCGGTGCCCTCAATGGACTTCAGCGCGATATTTCCCGTGAAGCCATCGCAAACGACAACGTCGCATTCGCCGCGGTTGATTTTGTCCGCCTCTACAAATCCCTGAAAATCCATGTGCAGGCCGGTTGCATTGCGCAGATGCAAGGCCGCATCGCGCAACTGATCGGTGCCCTTCATTTCTTCTGTGCCAATGTTCAAAAGCCGCACCCGCGGGCGGTCAAAACCGAAAATGATGCGTGAATAGGCCGCGCCCATGATGGCAAACTGAACCAGGTTTTTCGCTTCGCACTCGGTGTTTGCGCCTAGGTCGAGCATCACCACGTCGGTGTCTTCCAGCGTCGGCAAAAGCGCAGAAAGCGCTGGCCGGTCGATCCCGGGCATGGTCCGTAAGGCGAGTTTTGCGGTCGCCATCAGCGCGCCGGTGTTGCCTGCGCTGACAGCAGCGCTGGCGTCTCCGGTTTTCACGGCGTTTATTGCCATGCCCATGGAGCTGGTCTTGGCCTTGCGCAAAGCAGCGCTGACCTTGTCATCCGCCGTTACGACATCGTCTGTGTGCAGGATTTCGGAGGCAGCGCGCAAATTGGGGTGTTGATCAAGCGCCGCTTTGATGCGGACTTCATCCCCAACCAAAAGAAAGTTGAAACTTTCGTGCCGGTGCCGCGCCAAAGCAGCACCTGCTATCATAACAGGCACACCCTCGTCACCGCCCATCGCGTCTATGGCGATACGCGGTTTCGTGGACACCTATTATTCTCCTTTAGGAAGGATCAGGCGACTGCAACCACTTCGCGGCCATTATAATGGCCACAAGCATCACACAGGTGATGCGGACGCTTCAGTTCGCCGCAATTTGGGCATTCTTGATACGCTGCAACAGTCAGCGAATCATGGCTGCGACGCATGCCGCGCTTCGAAGGGGTTGTTTTTCTTTTGGGGACAGCCATCTCGGCACCTGTTCCATTTCAAAATCAATAAGTTCTAGGCCATGCTAGGCGAAAGAGGTGGTCGTGGCAAGCAATCGCCAGAATCAGCCTAAGTCAACCGCACATGTCTGTGTGAGCCGCGCGCTATACTTCTTTTTCTGGGCTTTGCAACCCGTGAGATAGCAGATAAGCTCCCCAAACGAACAGGGAGAGTATATATGTTGAGTTTACCCGTAACCCTTACCATCGCTGCAGGCGCCGCTTTGGTGAACATTTGGCTCATGCTGCGCTGTGGGCAAGCACGCACCAAAGAAAGCGTCTCGATTGGCGATGGCGGCAGCGAATTTGTTATCCGGCGGATGCGCGCGCATGCCAATTTCGTCGAGAGCGCTCCATTCGTCTTGGTCTTGATTGCCGCACTTGAAGCAACTGGCGGCACGAATAACTGGCTGTGGGGCGTCGGCATCGTGTATATCGTTGGGCGGCTTGCGCACGGCCTGGGCATGGACGGCGGCGCATTGGGCAAAGGGCGCATGGTCGGCACGCTGACCTCCATGCTGACGCTGCTCGGGCTCGCTGGATGGGCGCTCGCCCGCGTTTACACGACGATGCTTTAACTCACCGGGCAGCCAGAACGTCATCAGCGACAAATGCATTATGCTGTCGCTCATATCCGAACTGGCTGGTTGGTCCGTGACCGGGGATGAAGGTAACATCATCCCCCAACGGCCACAGCTTTGTCGTAATCGCATTGATGAGGTCCGCGTGGTTCCCGCGTGGAAAATCGGTCCGGCCGATCGAGCCCTGAAACAAGACGTCACCGACAATTGCAAGACGACTGGGCGCGTGATGAAAAATTACGTGTCCCGGCGTATGTCCGGGACAGTGAATAACATCGAGTGTCAGATTGCCCACGGTGACCGTGTCGCCATCCACCAGCCAGCGATCTGGTTCGAACGTATGTGCTTCCATACCCCAGCGCGCGCCGTCATCGTCGAGCTTTGCAATCCAGAATCGATCTTCTTCATGCGGCCCCTCAATCGGCAGGCCCAATTCTTTGGCGAGCATGCCGGTCTGGCCGCAATGGTCAAGATGACCGTGCGTCACCAATAGCTTTTCAAGCTCAACGCCCGTCTGCGCCACCGCGGCTTTCAACTTGTCCAGATCACCCCCCGGGTCGACCAACGCCGCCTTGTTCGTTTCGGTACACCAAAACAGCGTACAATTTTGCTGAAGCGGCGTCACCGGAATGATGGCGGCTTTTAGGGGCAGCGCTTTGGCTGCGGCAGATGTGACATTCGACATGCGTCACTATGTGGCCGACTGAAGCGCGCGAGGCAAGCCTTCAGAGCCGACGCCCTGCCCACACCACGCGGCCGATGACGGTAACAGTTGCGCCGTCAACATCGGGCCAGTCGGGATAATTGGGGTTGTCGGAAAGTACCGACAGTCGCCCCCGCGGCCCTTGCGCAAGACGTTTTACCATCAACATATCGTCCAGCCGGATAACATGGACGCCATCACGCACGGCCTGGGCCGCCGCGCGGTTATCGACCATGATGTCGTCACCATGATTAAGCGTAGGCGACATCGATTCACCGTCCACGCGGATGAGAGAAAGCTTGGCTGGATCAAGCCCCATCCTGCGCAACCATTTTTCATCAAAGCCGATCTTGCCAGCAAGCGCCTCCCCTTCGTGGATAGCCCCGGCACCGGCAGAAGCACCAACCGCCAGCTTCGGAATGAGGCGAATTCCAGACGTCACCGCAGCTTCTGATGATTTGCCCAACAAAGTCTCATCCACACCGAAATATCGTGCCAATATGCCACGCTCGGTCTCGGGCAGCTTTTTGGGTGTTCCGCGCTTGATAAACTGCTGGATATAAGCCGGATTTCGACCCACCAGTTTCGACAATCCGGCAAAATCTTCGCCGCTTTCCAAAATGAGCCGTTCCAGCGCAGCTCTTGGTTCTTCCTCCATGGTCATCCCTCCGCTTCGGTTGGAAATATCCTAGACTTGTAGGATTTATCCTATCACGTTTGTTCTATATTTGTTCTAACTGATTCGGGCAAGCAAATCCGGGTCGAACTTGGAGGAGACATTATGCATATCAAACGCCTGATTGAACGGTTTCTGCGTGATCAGGGCCTACCTCC
>JBEEIJ010000024.1:0-4020 GCA_041169905.1 Pseudomonadota bacterium
TTGGACCGTTCGCCGTTGTTCGGCGGCGATATTGAGGGCAGGGGGCCACGATATTGTCCGTCTATTGAAGACAAAATATTCCGCTTCGGCGATCGTGATGGCCACCAAATATTCTTGGAACCCGAAGGTTTAGACAGCCATTTGGTGTACCCCAATGGCATATCGACCTCGCTGCCCACAGATATTCAGGAAGCCATGGTCAAGTCGATGGCAGGCCTTGAGCAATGCGAAATCATCGTTCCGGGTTACGCCGTGGAATATGATTATATCGACCCGCGTTGTCTGGACTCGACCCTCGCGGTCCGCGGTTTTGAGGGACTATATTGCGCGGGTCAGATCAATGGCACAACGGGATATGAAGAAGCTGCGGCACAGGGATTGGTTGCCGGGCTTGGTGCCGCGTGTAAGCTTTTGAACCGACCCATGCCAGCCATGGACCGCACCAACAGCTATATTGCGGTGATGATCGATGATCTCACGCTGCAGGGCGTTACCGAGCCTTACAGGATGCTCACGGCGCGGGCAGAATATCGTTTGAGACTTCGTTCAGACAATGCCCATACGCGGCTCACGCCAATGGCGATTGAAGCGGGTGCCGTTGGCACGGACCGTATGGATGCATTCAACCATAGAGAGCAGATGAAGGCGGCAGCGCTCGATATGATGTCGGCGCACATAAGTGCCGATGCGTTGATGAAGCAGGGTATGCCGGTCAAACCCGATGCTGGCAAAATGTCGAAGCTCGAATGGCTGCGTTTCCCCCATGTTTCCATCATGGACTTGTTGGACGCAGATGGGCCCGAATGGTCACGTGAGCTTCTGTTAGAGATTGAGCAGGACGGTCGCTACGCACCATATCTCGCGCGGCAGGAAGCCGAGATTCAGGACATTGCCGCAAATGAGAAAATAACGCTGGCCAGCAATGTCGATTATGCAGCTATCGCAGGACTCTCCAATGAGATGGTGGAGAAGCTGCAAAGCGCAAAGCCTGAAAATCTGGCTGCGGCATCGCGCCTTCGTGGCATTACGCCAGCAGCTTTGGCTGCCATATTGGTCCACGCCAAAAGAGCGCGCAGCGCGATGACGGAAGCAGCATGACCGAAGCCGAAGCGAAAGAGTGGCTGACAACATCCTTGGGTGTTTCACGTGAAACAATGGAATCGCTCGATGCGTTCGTTGCGTTCTTAAAGCGCGAATCGGCCAGCCAGAACCTCATTGCGGCATCGACCATAGAAGATATTTGGTCGCGCCATATCGTCGACAGCGCGCAGTTGCTGACCTTCATGGATCTGAGCCAGCCTGAAACCAAATGGTTGGACCTTGGGTCAGGCGCGGGCTTTCCAGGTTTGATTATTGCGTTGCTCACCGATTTTGACGTGACGTTAGTGGAGTCGCGCACCCGGCGCATCGAATATTTGCAGCGTGCGGTGGAAATGCTCGATATCAGTGGCCGTGTGACGGTCATGGGTATGCCGCTTGAGCGCATGAAAACAGCCCCATTTTCGGTCATCAGCGCGCGGGCATTTGCACCCTTACCCAAATTGTTTGAACTGGCGGCGCGTTTCTCTCATAATGATACTTTGTGGCTGCTGCCAAAGGGACGTAACGCAGTTGCAGAGTGGGATGACGTCAAAACAGTCTGGGATGGCAGGTTTAGCGTTAAACAAAGCATAACCGATGCAGAGGCCGGTATTCTGGTCGGTACATTGGCCGGTAAGCGTACAGGTGGCGGTAACGCGGGGGTAAAGGAACAAAAACCATGATCCGAATTGCAGTGGCAAATCAGAAGGGCGGGGTTGGCAAGACCACCACGGCTATCAACATGGCTACTGCATTGGCGGCAAGCGGTTGGCGGTGCGTGCTGGTCGATCTGGACCCTCAAGGAAATGCGTCCACCGGTCTGGGCCTGAAACAAGCGCAGCGCGTCCACAGCAGCTATGATCTTTTGCTGGGTGACGCGTCGTTGAAGGATGCCGCCATTCCAACCTTGATTCCCAATCTCGACATGGTCCCCGCGACGGTTGATCTGTCGGGCGCCGAAATTGAACTGGTCGAATATGCGGACCGCACCGGGCGGTTAAAAGCGGCATTCGACAAATCGGATGCCAACTGGGACATTTGCATCATTGATTGCCCGCCCTCGCTGGGTCTCATTACGATCAACGCGCTCGTGGCGGTGGACTCACTGCTGGTACCGCTACAGTGCGAATTTTTTGCGTTGGAAGGTTTAAGTCAGCTATTACAAACCGTTGAGCGCATTCAGGGCCGGTTTAATCCGGCGCTGACGATCATGGGCGTGGCGTTGACCATGTACGACAAACGCAACAAGCTGACCGAACAAGTTGCGGACGACGTGCGCAGTTGCTTGGGCGATCTGGTGTTTAAAACGGTCATCCCGCGTAACGTACGTTTGTCGGAGGCACCAAGCCATGGATTGCCCGCGTTGGTGTACGACCATCGCTGTTCGGGTTCAGAGGCATATATGAAATTGGCAAGAGAATTGATTGGCCGTCTACCGGCCCGGGAGCTCGCAGCGTGAAGAATGATAATCCATCTGAAAAATCCCCGTTGAAGAAAAAAATGGGTTTGGGTCGTGGCCTGGATGCCTTGCTTGGTGAAGCATTGCGCGGCGATCCCGCATCTGCGCGCGCGTCCGGAAATGTCGATTCCCGTAGCGTTGGCGTCATGACAATTGCCGTTTCCGAGATACGTCCAAATCCCGATCAGCCGCGTCGCCATTTTTCCGACGATAAGCTGAATGAGTTGGCGGCCAGCATTGCAAAGCATGGCGTGATTCAACCGATTGTCGTGCGTCCGTTTAACGATGGCTACCAAATTGTCGCCGGCGAACGCCGGTGGCGCGCGGCGCAGCGGGTTCAGCTGCACGATTTGCCAGCCATCGTGCGCAATTTTGACGATGCCGAAACGCTTGAAATTGCATTGTTGGAAAATATCCAGCGTCAGGATCTCAATCCGATAGAAGAAGCCGAAGCGTATAAAAAGCTGACCGATGTGTTCGGGCACAGTGCGGCAGAGTTGGCGGAGTTGGTGCACAAGTCGCGCAGCCATGTTGCGAATATGATGCGCCTGCTCGATTTGCCTTTGCCGTTGCGCGATCTGGTCATCGAGGAGAAATTGACCATGGGGCATGCGCGCGCGTTGTTGGGCAGCGAGAACGCGGTGCCATTGGCCATGCTGGTTATTAAAAACGGCCTGTCGGTCCGCGCTACCGAAGCGCTTGTGCAAAAAGAACGCGCGCCAATAGCCAAAAAAGGCAAAAGCACGGGCCCAAGTGACAATGCGGATATTCGGGCCGTCGAAACCCATTTGGGGGACCTGTTGGGCCTGACCGTCCGCATCGCTCAGAAAAATGCCACGGGCGCGGGGGCGGTGACATTTGAATATGGCAGCCTAGACCAACTCGACATGCTATGTCAGCGCCTGACGGGTGAAAAATTCTAATATTTTTCAGATACATAGGTTCGACTTCATAAATGGGGTCGGCTGTGAGTTCAATCGTGGGAAAGACGGTGCATGGCGAACAAGATGGCGCAGCGGCACAGAGCCACCACACGGATTTGGCATTGGCTGAACGCAATTACGCTGACGGTTTTGCTGATGAGTGGCCTGATGATTTTCAATGCGCATCCGCGTTTATATTGGGGCGAATATGGATCGCGCGAAGACCGCGCATGGTTGGAAATTGACGACACCAGAACAACTGGATTTGTGAAAATCGGTTCAACGACGCTTGAAACCACGGGCGTGTTAGGATTGTCATTAAGCGCCGACGATACAGTCCGCCGCGTGGCCTTCCCTGGATGGGCGACGATACCCACCCGGTACAATCTCGGCGCAGCACGACGTTGGCATTTTGCCTTTGCATGGCTGTTCGCGCTGGGGTTGACTGGCTTCATGGCGGCATCGTTGTTGAACGGCCACATCCGCCAGCATTTGCATATCCGCAAGGCAGAATGGGCCCCAAAGCATATATGGCGCGATATTAAAAACCATGCCCGA
>JBEEIJ010000025.1:0-3818 GCA_041169905.1 Pseudomonadota bacterium
AACAAGTTCAGCATGACGATGGGTATATTGGTCAGGCCGTCAAAGCCTCAACCAAGGCCTTCACCTTTTTCTGCCGCCATTGCGGCAATGGTGCGACCAGCCAATAGGCTTCTTCGCTTTCCTTCGCATTGTCGACGGCGCGTATTTTTCCGCTCGCCAAATCGGCTTCGGCCAAAAGTAGCGGTACCGTGGCCCGGCCCAGCCCAATGGCTGCCGCGTCAATCGCAAGGCCGGCATCGGCGAGGCGAAGTGCAGCGACGCCGTCGGCCACAGGGCAATTGGGCCAGCTGATCGGTGTTTCCGCTCCGCCCTCGGGTGCAGCGACGGTGACATGCGCGCCAGCGGCCAACTTGACACCTTCATGCTCGCCGGGGCCAGTCGCCAGCCGGATCGCGAGGTCCAGATTGGCTTCGGTAAAATCGACAGCCTCGTCCGCTGCGACCAAAGTGAAGCGCGTATCGGGGTTTGCCTTGCTGAATTTTGCCAACCGCGTGGCCAGCCATTTGGCGGTAAAATCCCGCGGCGCAGCGATGGTCAGCGAATTGGAGGATTGCCCCGCCTGCATCGCGCGGACCGACTCTTCGAACTGCAAAAAGCCGGCACGCAGGGCATCAAGACCGTTCACCGCCTCGTCCGTCAGCTCAAGCCCCTTGGGCGTGCGGCGGAAAAGAACGACGCCCAACATATCTTCCAACGCGCGGATCTGCTGACCGACAGCCGCTGGCGTCACCGCAAGTTCGTCCGCCGCCTTGGTAAAGCTTAAATGCCGCGCCGAAGCGTCCAGCACGCGCAAACCATTAAGGGGCAGATGCGTACGCTTCATCGGATGCTCAACGCGCTATGGCCGGGGCGACCAGCGTAAAGCGTGGAATTTCAGCAAGGAAGGTCGTGCCATCTTCGCGGATGAAGCGATATTGCCCTTCCATCGTGCCGCTGGGTGTGGGCAGCGGGCAGCCCGACACATAATCATGGCTCTCGCCGGGCTTTAGCAAGGGCTGTTCGCCGACCACGCCATCGCCATCGACATGGTTGATTGTGCCGCGACCGTCGGTGATGCGCCAATGCCGCGTCATCAATTGCACGGGTTCATCGCCACCATTTTCGATGCGGATATGATAAGACCAAAACCAGCGGCCTTGCGCGGGAGCCGATTGTTCTTGCAGAAAATTGGGCGACACGCGGACGGTCACGCCCTCGGTCGTTGCGCTAACCGCAAAGAAGGAATCGAGGATGCTCGTCACAATCCCGCGGCCTTGAGCGCCCGATCCAGATCGTCGATCAGATCGGCAGGATCTTCCAAACCGACATTGATGCGGATCAAGCCTTCACGCACACCCATGGCTTCGCGGCCTTCGGGGCCCATGCCATGGTGGGTGGACGACGCAGGGTGGCACATCAGGCTGCGTGCATCGCCGATATTGTTCGAAATATCGATCAGCTGCAACGCATTGAGCAAGGCATGTGCCTGCTTGCGGCCACCATCGACTTCAAATGCAAAAATCGGCCCGCAGGCTTTCATCTGGCGCATCGCCAGTTCATGTTGCGGATGGCTGGCAAGGCCGGGATGCATGATGTGCGGCACGCGGCCTTCAAGGAATTTGCCGACAGTAAGCGCGTTTTCCGACTGCCGCATCGCGCGCAGTTCGAGCGTTTCCAAACCCTTATGCACGACCCACGCGTTGAATGGCGACAGATTGGGTCCGGTGTTGCGCTGAAACGGCAACAGCACGTCATCGATCCATTGTTGCGAACCACAGACCGCGCCGGCAAGCACGCGGCCCTGCCCGTCCATCAGCTTCGTTGCGCTATAGGCGACGACATCTGCGCCATAATCCATCGGCCGCTGCAGCACGCTGGTCGCAAAGGCGTTGTCGACGACAGTGGTGATGCCATGTTCTTTGGCGAGGCCGCAGACATAGGCCATGTCGACAATGTCCATCGTCGGGTTGGCGGGCGTTTCAAAGAAGAACACTTTTGTGTTCGGCTGAATCGCCGCTTTCCATGCGTCATTGTCGCGGCTGTCGATGGTGGTCGTGCTGATGCCCCATTTGGGCAGCAACGTGTCCGTCAGCCAGCGGCACGAGCCAAAGGCTGCGCGGGCGGCGACCACATGGTCACCCTGCGACAATTGGCACAGCAAAGCCGTTGTCATCGCCGCCATGCCCGTGGCTTGCGCGCGGCACGCCTCGGCCCCTTCCATCAGGGCAATGCGCTCCTCCAGCATTTGCACCGTCGGGTTTTGCAAGCGCGAATAGGTCATGCCGTCCTGCTCACCCGCAAAACGGGCCGCTACGGTTTCCGCATCATCATAGGTAAAGCCAGACGAGAGGAACAAAGCCTCCGACGTCTCGCCATGTTCGCTCCGCCATGTACCACCGCGCACGGCCTGTGTGGCAGGACGCCAATGCCGGGTGATTTCGCGATTCTGGCCAGTGGTTTTCTTCATAAGTTCGCTTTTCGGGGACTAGAGGGGTTGCGTCAATAAGGAGATGTTATGGATGTTACACCGTAGCTGTTTGAAGCCACTAAAATCCAAAACCACAGATCGTCATCCCGAACTTGTTTCGGGATAACGCACGGCGGCACATCCGGGGCTCGTTATCCTGAAACAAGTTCAGGATGACGAAGATTGGGATGTTGGACCAACATCACAAGGCAGCCAACACCGCGTCGCCCATTTCGCTGGTGGACATCGTCCCACCAAGGTCGGGCGAACGGGCACCGGCGGCGAGTGCTTTGGCGACAGCCGCGTCAATGCGGTCGGCCATCGCGGGCAAGTTGAGCGAGTAACGCAGCATCATTGCGGCGGACAAGATTGTCGCCAGCGGGTTCGCCTTGCCTTGCCCCGCAATATCGGGCGCACTGCCGTGGATGGGCTCATATAGGCCCTTTTGATTGCTATCGAGCGAGGCGCTGGGCAGCATGCCAATCGATCCGGCGCACATGCTCGCCTGATCGGACAAGATATCGCCGAACAAATTGCCGGTGACGATCACGTCAAACTGGCCGGGGTTGCGCACCAGCTGCATCGCGCAATTGTCGACATACATATGGCTGAGCGTGACTTGCGGATATTCGGCGTGGGTTTCAATCACCACATCGCGCCACAGCTGCGAGGTTTCGAGCACATTGGCCTTGTCCACCGAGCATAATTTCTTGCCGCGCGCCATGGCGGTTTCAAAGCCGACGCGGGCAATGCGGCGCACTTCATCCTCATTATAGGACATGATGTCATAGCCTTCGCGCTTACCATCGGCGGTTTTGCGCATGCCCTTTTCGCCGAAATACACATCGCCATTCAATTCGCGCACAATGACCATATCGATCTGTGAAGCAACCTCGGGACGAAGCGCGCTCGCGTCCGCCAGTTCGGGGAACAAGGTCGCGGGGCGTAAATTGGCGAACAAGGACAGTTCCTTGCGCAGCCCCAATATCGCCTGTTCGGGCCGCAAGTGCCGTTCCAACGCATCGCAATCGGGGTCGCCGACAGCACCAAACAATATCGCGTCCGCGCGCTTTGCAAGGTCCAGCGTTTCGGGGGGCAGCGGATGGCCGGTCGCTTTATAGGCCGCGCCGCCAACCAACGCTTCTTCGAAGGTCAATCCGTCAATCGCCAACGCGTCCAATACGCGCCGTGCTTGGGTGATGACTTCGGGACCAATTCCGTCCCCGGGTAATAAGGCAATAAGCATTTTACATCATACCTAAAAATGGATCGTCATCCCGAACTTGTTTCGGGATAACAAGCTGCGGCACGTTATGCTGAAACAAGTTCAGCATGACGATATAGAGATATTCTGCAGTCCCCTGCCAAGTGC
>JBEEIJ010000026.1:0-3200 GCA_041169905.1 Pseudomonadota bacterium
GAACAGAAACGCCGTTACAAATGCCGAAGTCGGATTGCCCGGCAGACCGAGAACTATTGTGCGACCAATTTTTCCCGCCATGACGGGTTTTCCCGGTCGCATCGCAACTTTCCAAAAATCCATATCTGCGCCAATATTGCGCAGCGCAGCCTGAACCAAATCATGGTCGCCAACCGAAGCGCCACCCGTCGTGACGATAATATTCGTGGTTGATGCAAGTGCACTAAGCCGTGTCTCCAGTTCATTCAACCGGTCTAGAATGATGCCCGCATCGGTGATTTTACATGGCAGATCTGATAGCATCGCATGCAGCATCGTGCTGTTTGATGATGGTATCTGCGCAGGACTGCACTCGACACCCGCAGGCAGGAGCTCGTCGCCTGTCGCGACAATCGTTACATGCGGCCAGCGGCCAACCTGAACGGTGCCATGGCCAGCCATAGCCGCCAGCGCGCACGGACCAGCCTCCAGCAAGGTGCCCGTCGCAAGGAGCATGTCGCCGGATGAAAAATCGCCACCCGCCGTGCGAATATGCATGCCCGGCGCAAGTGCATCCTTCGCCGTGGCCAAAAGGGTGTCGCCGTCCCGCGAAGCCTCTTCCTGAATTAAGACGGCATCTGCGCCAGCGGGGACATGCGCACCCGTAAAGATGCGCACGGCTTGGTTATGTTCCAATACGCCCGCAAAGGGTCGCCCTGCGGCGCTTTCGCCGATAACATGCCAAGGCCCGGGAAAAGCAGCGGATGATAAAGCGTATCCATCCATCGCAGAGAGATCGGCCGCGGGTTGTGTGCGTGTCGCATGGAGTGGGCCATGCAGATAATGCCGTGCAGCCTTGGCGAGTTCGAGTTCTACCGATGGCAATGGCGAAGCCAGCGCCAATAATCGCGCCTGCGCTTCGGCGACCGAAATCATGCGTGCCAATCGCCCGATTTGCCGCCCGTTTTGGACAGCAACCGGATGTCGGAAATCACCATCGCCTTATCGAGCGCCTTTGCCATGTCGTACAGAGTGAGCAAAGCAATAGACACAGCGGTCAACGCCTCCATTTCCACTCCCGTCGGACCATTTAAGCGCACCCGCGCCTCTGCCCGAATGCCGTGGTCTTCAAATTCAAAGGCGATGGCAATTTTGGACAGCATGAGCGGGTGGCAAAGGGGTATGAGTTCGCTCGTCTTTTTCGCGGCCATGATACCGGCAATCCGTGCGGTTCCCAGCACATCGCCTTTTTTGATGTTGCCCGCGCGCACGGCGTCAAGCGCCTCTACGGACATAGTGATGCGTCCTTCAGCGACGGCCTCTCTGGCTGTATCCGCTTTGGCAGACACATCGACCATATGCGCAGCGCCATCGGCGCCCAGATGCGTGAGATCAGCCATGTCCGGTCAATAACCGTTGCGTCGCAAGTTGAACGTCGGTGTTCCGCATGAGGCTTTCGCCGACGAGGAACGTGTTGACCCCGCATGAGGCCATACGCTGGCAATCGGCATGCGTCGAAATGCCGCTTTCGCACACCAGCAATATGTCAGCGGGCACAAGCTTTGCCAAACGCTCGGTCGTCGCCAGATCGACTTCAAATGTCTTTAAATTGCGGTTGTTCACGCCGACCAATTTCGATTTCAGATGGGTAAGCGCACGGTCCAATTCGGCCTCATCATGCACTTCCACCAGGACATCCAGTCCCTGATCGAAAGCCGCGTCTTCTATTTCGACCATGGCAACATCGTCCAATGCCGCGACGATAATCAGTACGGCATCACCGCCCATTTGGCGGGCCTCGGCACACTGCCATGGGTCAACCATGAAATCCTTTCGGATGACGGGCAGGTCGCAGGCGTTGCGCGCAGCGATGAGATAATCCTCATGCCCCTGAAAATACGGCGCGTCGGTTAGAACCGACAGGCAAGCAGCGCCACCCGCCTGATAGGCAATCGCATGTGCTGCAGGATCGAAATCTGCGCGGATGAGGCCTTTTGACGGGCTGGCTTTTTTGATTTCCGCAATCAGCGCAATGCCTGATGCGCTTTTGGAACGCAGCGCCGCTTCAAAGCCACGTGGCGGCGACGGGGCAGGCCAATGCGACAAGCCCTTCGGCTTTCGTTCTGCCACTTCCGTGCGCTTCGTCGCGCATATTTCCGCAAGCTTGTCGGTCATCAATATTTCACCCAACAGTTCAGCAACGCATTGGCAAGGCCTTTGTCGATTGCCTCTGCGGCCTCTTCCACCCCAGCGGGCATGGTTTCAACTACGCCAGCGACCAATAAAGCCTCTGCTGCATTGAACAGGACGGCGTCACGATAGGCGCCATGTTCGCCCAGCAACAACTTACGCAACTCAGCCGCATTATGCTGCGCATCGCCGCCGCGAATGGCGTCAACCGGATGCACAGGTAAGCCCGCATCAGCGGCGGTGGTACGTTGGAAGCGAACACCTTCGGGTTCAACCACCGCGACTTCGTTGCCGCCGGCCAAGCTCAATTCGTCAAGACCTTCATCGCCCGAAATGATCCGCGAATGCTCCGTACCAAGGTGATGAAGCGCCTCCGCATAAACAGGGACATAGGCAGGGCGCGCAATACCGATCAGCTGGCGTTTTACGCGTGCGGGGTTGGCAAGCGGGCCCATCAGATTGAAAATCGTGCGTTGTCCAATGCGTTGACGGATCGGTTGGATCCGCTTCATCGCGGGATGATGGTTCGCTGCGAACAAAAAGCAAATGCCAAGGTCCTTCAGCGTCGCTTCTGCCATGCGTCCCGCGCGTTCCATATCAAGGCCGAGGGCCTCAAGCGTATCTGCCGCACCTGCCTTTGAAGAGGCAGCGCGGTTGCCATGTTTCGCAACCGGAACCTCGCACGCGGCCACCACGATCGATACGGCGGTGGAAACATTAAGCGTATGATGCCCGTCACCACCCGTGCCACAAACATCGATCGCGCCTTCGGGTGCATCAATGGGGATCAGCCGGTCGCGCATCGCTTGCGCAGCGGCGGCGATTTCGACCATAGTCTCGCCGCGCGCGGTGAGCGCAACGAGGAACGCCTGTATTTCATCTTCAGAGGCGCGTGCATCAAGGATGTCCGCAAAGGCCTGTGCGGCCTCGTCATGGTCAAACAGATGCTGCGGGTCGGGCAGGGGACCGAGCGGGTTCATGCGCTGTCCTTCACTGCCATACCGGCAATGCGCATGAAATTGGCAAGCATC
>JBEEIJ010000027.1:0-16854 GCA_041169905.1 Pseudomonadota bacterium
TTTTGGGAAGCTCCGATAGAGAGCCTCGACCGCGCACAATGGGAGGCATTGTGCGATGGTTGCGGGAAATGCTGTCTCAACAAGGTGGAAGACGAAGATACCGGCCGCATCTACCCCACCAATGTCGCCTGCAAATTGCTGGATCTGCAGACATGCCAATGTGCCGACTATCGCGGACGCCGGGCGATTGTGCCCGAATGTCTTCGGCTGACCGCGGACAAGATTGAAGACTATGTCTGGCTACCCTCGACCTGTGCCTATGTCCTGCGCGCGGCGGGCAAGCCACTTCCCGAATGGCATTATCTGGTGAGCGGAAGCCGCCAGACGATTCATGACGCTGGCATGTCGGTCAAAGGTCGGGCTATATCGGAACTGCATGCTGGGCCGCTTGAAAACCATATTGTCGAACAGCCTCTCTGATCCTGAAGTGGTCATAGAAGGGGAAAGCGTACCCGTGCGCATTCGCCGCAACCCGCGGGCAAAGCGCATTTCGATGCGCGCCGATGCCATAAAACGCGAAATCCGCATAACGATGCCGCATTATACGCCGACAAATGTGGCGCTCGATTTTGTCGAAAAGAAACGCGAATGGATCGCCACGCGGTTAAACAGCGCGCCTGACATTGCCCCCATTGCCCCTGGCAGCGAAATCGCTGTTGAAGGCGAATGTCACCTGATTGAATGGCGCGAAGAATGGCCGCGCAGCATTCGCTGCGGCGAAGGCATGCTGCGTTTGGGTGGTCCAAGGGAGTCCGTCGAAGCCCGCATCTTGCGATGGCTCAAGGGCGAGGCACGGCGGATTTTCACGAAAGAAATCGCACATTATTGCGACAAAGCCGGGGAACCAGTCCCACGCTTGTCACTGGGCGATCCCCGCAGCCGCTGGGGTAGCTGTTCCAGCCGGGGGACCATTTCGCTCAGCTGGCGGCTGATCATGGCGCCGGCGTCTGTGCGCCGTTCCGTCATCGCACATGAGGTCGCGCATATGCGGCATATGAACCACAGTCCCGACTTCTACGCTTGGTTGGATTTCCTCTTTGAAGGGAACCGCAAGGCGGCGGACCAATGGCTAAAGATGCACGGTACCGGGCTGCAACGGGTTGGACGATAAGGAAGATAAAATGCTGGAAATGCGGGACACATGCGAACGATGCACATCGCCACTGCCAATGGACAGCGGCGACGCAATGATTTGCAGCTATGAATGCACCTTTTGCGCACCCTGCGTGCATGGCCCGCTGAATGGCCGCTGCCCCAATTGTGGCGGCGACCTTCAGCCAAGGCCAAAACGCATTAAGAAATAATCAGGTCAGCCTTTGGCGATTTCGCCACCCAGCGCGCCATATTTCTTTTCAAAACCGGCGACATCGCCCGCCTCGAGATACTTCGCCTGATCAATCCAGTTGTCGCGGCTGATACGCCCCGCAAATGCGCCAAGCTTGCCATCAATTTCGGCGACATCAGCGGCCGTCCAACTCGCCACTTGGGCAAAGCTGGTTACGCCCAATGCCTTGAGCATAGCATTCACTTTCGGACCAAGGCCCTTCAACAATTCGAGATTGTCAGGGACCGATACCTTAGCCTTGGCTGCTGGTTTGGCGACCTTGGGCTTGGGTGCGGCTTCAACTTTCGCCTTCGGCGCTGCAGCTTTCGGCGCAGGCTTAGGCGCAGGCGCGGCCTTTGCTTTTGCGGCGACAGGCTTTGCTGCTGGCTTTGCTGCGGCCTTGGTTGTTGGCTTGGGTGCTGCGACCTTGGCGACTGCAGCCTTCGGTTTAGCCGCCTTCGGTGCAGCAGGCTTCGGCGCTGCCGCTTTAGGGGCTGCTTTAGAGGCCGCTTTGGGGGCAGGCACCTTCGCCGTTTTCGCCTTTGCCGCAACGGGCTTGGCAGCAGCTGCCGGCGCGGCCTTCGTTGCCGCAGCTTTCGCTGGCGCCTTGACCTTGGCTTTTGCGGTTTTCTTGGCTGGCAACTTAGGCGCAGCAGGCGCCTTCGCAACAGGTGCCGAAGCTTCTGACGAAGCGACGTCTTTCGGCTGCGCAGCTGTCTTCTTCGCACCGTTACGCGCGAGCAACCACAAACATAAAATGGCAATAATGGCCACCGCACCAATCATTATCAGTTGATTGTTGGACATAATATTCCTCCCAGAAAGGTCCTCAATTTAGTCAACGGGTTACGCAATTTTTGCAGGGCGTGAAAGCGTTAATCCACAGCGCCAACATTTGCGCGATTTGCTTAGTTCCCTGCTTCGCGCGCAACCTCACGCCAGCCAATGTCGCGGCGGCAAAAGCCATCGGGGAAAATGACCTGATCGACCGCTGCATAGGCCTTTGCCTGCGCGTCGGTCACGTTGGCCCCGGTTGCGGTAACGTTTAACACACGTCCGCCCGCGGCCACCAATTGCCCGTCCACTTCAGCGGTGCCTGCATGAAATACCTGCGCCCCGGACACAGCTGCCAGATCAATCGCGCCGCCCTTTTGCGGTACATCGGGATAGCCGTTCGCCGCCATGACGACCGTCAATGCCGTGTCGGGTGAAAAGCTTGGAGCGGCCGCTTCAGAGAGCTTGCCCGTCGCAACCGCCAACATCAACGCCGCAAGATCGCCGTCAAAACGTGTCATCAGCACCTGGCACTCGGGATCACCAAAGCGCGCATTATATTCGATGAGCTTCGGCCCCTCATCGGTCAGCATCAGCCCCGCGAACAGCACACCCGAATAGGGCATGTCATGCGCCGCCATATAGTCGACTGTGGGCTTAATGATGCGTTCCATGACTTCGGCCTGCAACGCAGGCGTCAGAACAATTGCGGGTGAATATGCGCCCATGCCGCCGGTGTTGGGGCCAACATCACCATCGCCAACACGTTTATGATCCTGCGCGGACCCGAATGCGACCACGTCGCGGCCATCGGTCAGTGCGAAAAAGCTGGCTTCTTCTCCGGTCATAAACTCTTCGATGACCACAGAAGCGCCAGCGTCGCCAAAACCGCCGCCGAACATATCTTCAATCGCGGCTTCCGCATCGGCGCGGGTTTCTGCGATAATCACGCCTTTGCCCGCGGCAAGGCCGTCTGCTTTAATGACATATGGCGCTTGGAATGCGTCGAGGCCAGATAGTGCCGATGCCTTGCTGTCATGACGGAAATAGCCCGCTGTAGGAATACCCGCTGCGGCACATATGTCTTTGGTAAAGCCCTTGGACCCCTCCAATTGTGCCGCCTTTTGATTGGGACCGAAAACAGGAATGCCCGCATCGCGCAGGCTATCGCCCAAGCCGGCAACAAGCGGTGCTTCTGGACCGACCACGACTAACCCGACATCATGCCCCGCGCAAAAGGATATGACCGCCGCATGATCGGATATGCTCAATGCAACCAGTTCCGCCTCTTCAGCAATCCCGGGATTGCCCGGCGTGGCAAAGAGTGTATCGCAATTTGGCGATTGCGCGAGCTTCCACGCCAGCGCATGTTCGCGTCCACCCGATCCGATGAGCAAGATATTCATGTCCGCAAATGACCCCTTTGAAAATGCTGACCCGCAAGTTGCCCGCCTGTTAGCCGAGGAGCGGCCCGGCGACAATGCCCAGGCCATGAGCGTGTCGGAGTTATCGCTGGCGTTGAAGCGCACGGTTGAGGACCGGTTTGGCCATGTCCGCGTGCGCGGGGAGATTTCGGGTTTCAAACGCGCGGCGTCGGGCCATATTTATTTCTCGCTGAAAGACGAAAATGCGCGGCTGGACGCGGTCATGTGGAAAGGTGGGGCGGCGCGCCTGCCCTTCGCCCCTGAAGACGGGCTGGAGGTTGTCGCCACGGGCAAATTGACGACTTATGCGGGGCGGTCGAATTACCAGATCGTGGTCGAAAGTCTGGAAGTCGCGGGCGAAGGCGCAATGATGCTTTTGTTTGAAAAGCTGAAGGCACGGCTCGCCGCCGAAGGTTTATTCGCACCGGAACGCAAAAAAAAGCTGCCGTCACTGCCGCGTACGATTGGCGTCGTAACCTCGCCCACAGGCGCAGTCATCCGTGACATCCTGCACCGTCTTGCGGATCGCTTTCCAAGCCATGTGATCGTCTGGCCCGTATTGGTGCAAGGGGAAGGCGCTGCCGCTCAAATCGCACGCGCGGTCCATGGATTTTCCGCAATGCCCCATGACGGCCCCACGCGCCGCCCCGACCTCGTCATCGTGGCGCGCGGCGGCGGGTCAATTGAGGACCTATGGGCATTTAATGATGAGGCCGTCGTCCGTGCCGTCGCCGATTGCACCATACCCATCATATCAGCAGTCGGACATGAAACCGATACAACGCTGTGCGACTTTGCCGCAGATTTGCGCGCACCGACGCCAACCGCTGCGGCCGAGATTGCCGTCCCCGTGCGCAGCGATTTGCTGCAACGTGTGGGGCAATTCGGGCTGCGCATGTCCAACATGATACGCAAAAAGGTCGACCTTGCGGCTGAACGGCTTGAGGCGCAGCGCCGTCTGATGCCGCGCTTATCAGACCTCGCCGCCCCGCATCAACAACGCACAGACGACCTGTCCGAACGGCTTCGCCAATCCCTTCGGACCAGAGTGGGCAAGGCGGAAGTGGCTTTTTCAGCGCCCGCAATGATGCTGCACCCACGTCTTTTGACAAGGCGCGCCGAGCAAGGGCAGCAGCGCCTTGATGCGTTGACGCGGCTGGTGAGCACATTGCATCCCGAAGCCCCGCTGAAACGCGGCTTTGCGCGGGTGACCGATGCGCATGGCAAAACCATCATGACGCGGGACGCAGCAGTCAAAGCGGGTGACGTGACCTTGCGGTTTGTCGATGGCGAAGTCGGTGGCCAAGTAAGTGGCGGACCTGCCCCGCGAATGCCCGCGGCGAAGCCAGCAAAAGCGGCTGTCGATCAAGGCAATTTGTTCGACGGGTAAAGCCGTGCATTGCCCATTCAGTATCGATGCGCCATAATGTCCAAATGTTGATGTCGTCCAAAAACAAAGTCGCCCGCCTGCATTATATGGCAAACAGTTTTCGTGTGCTGACCGCAGGCGACCATGTCCTGTGCGCCGAAACGGGGCAGGCCATTCCATTGGAAGAATTGCGTTATTGGAGCGTCGTGAAACAGGAACCCTATGTCAGCGCGGATGCATCCGTTCGCGCGACGATGAAAAAGGGTTAATGGATTGCAGCATTCCGGCTGGATTTTTTTAGCCGCGCTCGCGGGGATCTCAGCGCAGCCATTAAGCGCAACGGCTGCACCACCCGCACATACCCAACAGTCGGCTGCCCTCACAGATTTCTGGATGTCTATGCCAGCGGTACAAGGCGGCCTCGTCATCGCGCGTGCACCGGGCGGTGCGCAGTCCGTCACGCTGAACGGCGTTGCGCTGCCGCTTACCGCCGACGGCTTTTTCCTGATGGGGTTTGACCGCGATGCCGAAAACAGCGCGATCCTGACCGCTACATTCGCCGATGGTCGAACGGTGGAGCGCATTTTGACAGTGACACCGGGCAACTGGCGGATTGAAAATGTGGCTGCCAACCCGACCGGCGGCGCAAAAACAACCGCAGAGTTTCAGGCAAGACGCGGCGCCGAGCTCGACCGCATAAATGCCGCCCGGGCCAAAACCACGCTTGGCAATGGCTGGCGGCAACAATTCATTCGCCCAGTGGCTGGCAGGACGTCCGGCCTATTTGGCGCGCAGCGTATCTATAATGGGATACCCGGTAGCTATCATAGCGGCATGGACATTGCCGCACCAAATGGGACATATTTTGTCGCGCCGGCGGACGGTGTCGTCAAGCTTGCCGCCACGGATGCGTTTACGCTGGAGGGGCATTTGCTGATGATTGATCATGGCATGGGCCTCAACAGCGCATTTTTACACGGCTCCGAACTTCTCGTAAAAGAGGGCGATTATGTGAAGCAGGGGCAAGTCATCGGGCGTGTTGGCGCGACCGGACGGGCAAGCGGCCCGCATTTGCATTGGGGCATGAAATGGAACAATGCGCGCATTGATCCGAAGCTAATGATACCCGCAACATAAACGGCCTTATACGGGCAGACTGAACCACAGCAGGTGCGTGACGGGAAGACCGGCACGCGCGCAAGCTAAGCCAGCGGTAACGCGAAATACCGGACGCTTCGTACCTAACTGCTGGAGCGGTTTGGACTGTGGGAAGGCATCCGGCCGCAAGAAGACGCTGGGTTGCGTCTCGTTCAATATGAGAAAATGGAGGCCCGAGCCGGAATCGAACCGGCGTGCAAGGATTTGCAGTCCTCTGCGTCACCACTCCGCCATCGGGCCCCTAAACAACAACCTGCCTAATCAGCAATGCCGCCATGTGGTGAAGGCGGGCACTTAGCGGCTTGCAGAATTCATTGCAACCGGCAATCTGGAATGCTGTGCCATGTGCGCCACAAGCCATGGAAAAAGTTGCTATTTGCATCCTGAAATAGGCCGTTTGTCTGAATCCCGCTTGGCGGGACGGGTTAGGGTGGCTAGAACCAATCCGAGAGGCTGTATTGTGTTTGCAATACAGTTGTGCCACATGGCCAGCAGATTAATGGAAATATTCCGATGGAATCAGGTAAATTTGAAGATATGCGGCGTTCAATGGTGGACAGCCAGCTGCGTCCAAGCGGTGTAACCGAAAGCTGGGTGCTTGCCGCCATGGGCAGCATCGCGCGCGAAGATTATGTCCCCGTTTCGCACCAAACCACGGCCTATATGGACCGCTCGCTCGAGTTGGAAAATGGCGAGATGTTGAATCCGCCGGTTTCAACCGCATTGTTGTTGCAGGCGGCTGACGTGCGGGCAGACGACAATGTTCTGCTCATTGGCCAAGCCAATGGATATGTCGCTGCGATATTGAAAACGCGTAGCGCGCATGTGACCACCACAGCCGCAGACAATCTCGGCGCTGCCAGCGCCCACGCGCCTTATACCTGTATCATTATCGATGGCGCTGCTGAAGAAGTGCCCGATGCGCTCTTTACGCTCGCCGCAGATGGTACGCGGCTGGCAACTGGCATTGTTGAGGGCGCCGTTACGCGCCTCGCAAAAGGATATGTGCAGAACGGGAACGTTGCTTTGAAATCAATCGCCGATAGCGAGATCGCGCCTTTAGCCGCATTTGCCCGCACGCCGGAGTTTGTGTTTTGAGCGCGCGTCATTTCATCACTGTCGCGTTGCTCGCGTCAGCAGCTTGTTCCGCGCCAGCGATGGCGGACACGCTCCGCGATGCGCTGGTCTCGGCCTATGAAACCAACCCGAACCTGACCGCAGCGCGCGCGGGACAGCGCGCGACAAACGAAGCTGTGCCGCTGGCTAAGGCCAATGGCCGCCCCGATATCATCGTTCAGCCGACCTATGTTGAAAACGTGCTTCAGGACAGTGGATCATCGGTTGTGCAAGCGCGTGGCATCAGCATCAGCGGAACTATTTCCGCGCCGCTTTATGCAGGTGGTGGCATTAGAAACGCCGTGCGCGCCGCGGAAAATCGCGTCGAGGCAGGAATCGCCAATCTGCGTGGCACCGAAAGCGCCATTTTCTCGGCCGTGGTTGGCGCATATATGGACGTCATTCGCGACGAAGCGATTGTCGACCTGAACCGCGCTCAAGTTGGCGTGCTCACCGTCAATCTGGACGCCACGCGCGACCGGTTCGAAATCGGTGATCTTACCCGAACCGATGTCGCCCAATCCGAAGCACGTCTGGCATTGGCAACGAGCAATTTGGAAACGGCGCGCGCCAACCTCATTCGTTCAAAAGAAATCTACATCCAACTGGTCGGCCGCGAGCCCGGAGAATTGCAGGCGCCCCCGCCGCTCCCCAATTTGCCCGCCACCGCCGACAGCGCGGTAAGCGTTGCGTTGGAAAGCAACCCTGACCTTATTGCGGCACGCGAGTCGCGTGAAGCGGCGCGGTTTGACCGCCGTGCAGCCAATGCGTCGCGCCTTCCCACGATCAGCGTGTTTACGTCGCCATCGTACAGCAATGCGCTGCGATCCATCTCGTCGAATATTCCGGGGTTTCAGGCGGACAATAGTTCGCTGAATGCGCAAGCGGGCGTTCGCGCAACTTTGCCGTTGTATCAAGGTGGTCAACCTGCGGCGCAAATCCGTCAGGCGCAGGCGCGCCTCGGTCAGGCACAGGAACTGGAAATCGCGGCTGAGCGCGAAGCGATTGCACAGACACGGGCGTCCTTCGCCAGCTGGAAGGCTGCGCTTGATGTCATCGCCGCCTCGGAACGTGCGGTATCGGCAAACGAATTGTCGTTAGAAGGTACGCGTGCCGAAAATAGCGTGGGCAACCGGACGATCCTCGACATTTTGAATGCCGAACAGGAATTGTTGAACAGTAAAGTTCAACTCGTTGCGGCACGCCGCAATGCCTATGTCGCCGGCTTCAGTTTGCTGGCGGCCATGGGCAAGGCAGAGGCACGTGATTTGGGTCTCGAAGGCGGAACGTTGTACGATCCTGTGGCGGAATATCAGAAGGTTGATGGCGCTTGGAACGACTGGTCATCGCAGCCTGATCCCGTCGCGAAATCGACCCGCACCGTTGACACGCAGGCGCAAAAAGCAGAAATAGAACCGATTTCTACGGGCGGAAAATCGCGCTAATCCAACGCAGCGGGACAAATTTTATGGCAGACAATCGCAGCGAACCGTCAATGGACGAAATATTGTCGTCGATTAAGCGCATTATCGCCGATGACGACCGCGGCCGCCCAGCGACCAAGCGCGCCAAGTCTGCTGCGCGCGAAGAAGAAGAAGAAGTCCTCGAACTCACGACAGCCGATGAAAATGCGATTGCTGAAGATCGCTTGCTCGACGATGGCAAAGCGCAAAACCTGCGCCATAGCTTTTCAGCGCTGCAAACCCTCTCTGAACCCGGCGTAGCGCCGCAAATCGTTCGGTCGGGGGAAACCTCGCTTGAGGGTCTGACACGCGAATTGCTGCGTCCCATGCTGAAGGATTGGCTCGATACCCATTTGCCGCCCATCGTCGAAGCGATGGTTGAGCGGGAAATCACCCGCATCACGAAAAAGGGTTAATGCGCGCGGCGTTGATACTCGCGGCGGCGTTGGCGGTTTCGCCAACGGCTTCATTTGCGCAAAATCTCTATATTGAAACAGGCAGGCTGCTGGATGTTCGGGCCGGCCAAGTCCTGACAGGGCACTGCATCAGCATAGCCGCGGACAAGATCACCGCGGTCGCTCCTTGTGGCGCGACCCCCGCAGGCAGCGAACGGCTTGATTGGTCGGCATATACTGTCCTGCCCGGTTTAATGGATTTGCACACCCATCTGGCCGACGCGAGTCAAAGCGCAGATTTAGCCCTTCCGCTGAAAACGTCGCCTGCGGCAACCGCGTTAATTGGCGCCCATAATGCACGGCTTACGCTTGAGGCTGGCTTTACCACGGTGCGTGATGTCGGCACCTATCGCGGGCTAACCGATGTCGCATTGCGCGATGCCATCAATGCCGGCAGCGTTCCTGGATCGCGCATGTTTGTCGCTGGCGCATATATTACGACCCCGATGGGCGGCGGTGAACTCAACGGTGTCGTTCCTAACGAAAAGCTTCCGGCCGACATGCGTCTGGGTGTTGCGGGCACAGCGGAGGAAGCTGCTGCGAAAACCGCATTCTTAATAGACCAAGGCGCCGATTTCATCAAAACCATCGCCACGGGCGCGGTGCTCGCCATTGGTACCGAACCCGGCGAGCCCGAATTGACCGAAGATCAACTGCGCGCCGTGGTGACGACTGCCAAGGCGCGGGGCAAATTTGTGACGGCCCATGCGCATGGTGCAGTCGGGATCAAAAGCGCCATCCGCGCGGGCGTGCGGTCCATCGAACATGCCAGCCTGATCGACGATGAAGCGCTCAAAATGGCCAAAGCCAGCGGCACATGGCTCGTCATGGACATCTATAATGGTGATTATATTGACGATGTCGGCACGCGCGAAAAATGGCCGGAAGAATATTTGCGCAAGAACCGCGAGACGACCGATATCCAGCGCGCTGGCTTTACCAAAGCGGTGAAGATGGGCGTGAAGATTGCCTATGGAACCGATAGCGGCGTGTATCCGCATGGCGGCAATGCCAAGCAATTTGCATATATGGTCCGCTATGGCATGACCCCAATGCAGGCCATTCAAAGCGCGACCATCCGCGCGGCGGAGCTGTTGGGCAAAGAAGAAACGCTGGGAAGCGTTCAGCCGGGGCGCTTTGCCGATCTGGTGGCCCTTAAGGGCGACCCGCTTCAGGATATCCGCGTGCTGGAAAATCTGACCCACGTCATGAAAGACGGCAAAATAGTCCGCTAATTTTCTTGCCTGCCTGCCTTGCGCTGACTAGCGTGTGGCCATGAGAAAAACCATCCTGCTCGCCGCAATCATCGGCACTTCCGCCCTTTCCTCCGCTGCGTTTGCGCGCCCGATGACGGAGACCGATCTCGCGACAATGAAGCGCCTTTCGGGTGCGACGGCATCGCCCGACGGGACAATGATCGCCTATCAAGTGCGCGAGACCGATTTAGCCGCGAACAAGGGCAGGACCGACCTTTACATGCTCAAAATTGGCGCCAATCCGCAGCCAATGATGTTCGCATCAAAGCCGGACAAGAATGAGCATGACCCCGCCTTTGCCCCCGACGGCAAAAGCATTTTTTACATCAGCAATGAAAGCGGATCGGACCAGATTTGGCGCTACGACATTGCGACAGCAACAACCATGCAAGTGAGCAATTTCAAGGCCGATGTCAGCGGGTTCAAAATCTCTCCTGATGGAAAGCAATTTGCTGTCTGGGGCGATATCGCCCGCGATTGCATGGAATTTGGCTGTGAAAAGGACGGTGACACGTCAAAACCCGGCCCCGGAACCGGCCGCGAATATGACCAGCTGATGGTGCGCCATTGGGACCAATGGGAAACGCCGGGCAATTACAGCCGCGTGTTCACCTTCATGCTGGGCGCAGATGGCAAGCTTGGCACATCGGGCGCAGCCATGGACGGTACCCTTGTCGGTGATGCCCCATCCAAGCCCTTTGGCGGCGGCGAAGAAATCAGCTGGAACGCAGACAGCAGCGGCATTGCCTTCACCCTCCGGTTGGCCGACAAAAATGAGGCGAAGTCGACCAATCTCGATATTTACGGCGCGTCGCTAAAGTCGAAGGATCCGGTCAACCTGACGGCCGACAATGCAGGGACGGATACGACACCCGCCATGTCGCCCGATGGCAAATGGATGGCATGGACGTCGATGCCGCGCGCAACCTACGAAGCCGACAGGCTGGTCGTAAAGCTGATGGATTTAAATAGCGGCAAGGTTACCGCGCTGACCGAAAAATGGGACCGTTCGGTCGCATCGCTCGCATGGGCTTTGGATAGCAAAAGCTTGCTCGTGACTGCGCAAGATGTGTTGGAAACGCCGCTATATCGCGTCGACCTGAAAGGCAAAGTCACACGGCTGACCGACCGCGGCAGCATCGCCGAGGCTGTTCCGTTGAAAAATGGCGGCGTCGTCTACGCCATCAACAGCATCTCTGGTCCATCCGACCTTGTGCACATGGATGCCAAGGGCAAGACCACACGGCTCACACACGTAAATGCGGACGCATTGGCAACGCTCGATCCCGTCAATTACCAGAAATTCGATTTCGCTGGTGCCAATGGCGAACAGGTGTTTGGCCAAATCGTGAAGCCGCAAAATGCGACGGGCAAGCTGCCCGTGTTGTTGCTGGTCCATGGTGGACCACAGGGAACGTTTAACAACAGCTGGTCTTATCGTTGGAACCCGGCGGTAATGGCGTCGCAAGGCTATGCCGTTGTCACCATCGATTTTCACGGGTCGACCGGATATGGTCAGAAATTCACCGACAGCATCAACAAAAACTGGGGCGGATGGCCGCTTGAAGATTTGCAAAAGGGCATGGACGCCGTTGGCAAAATCGACACGCAGCTGGATACCGCAAACGCCTGCGCGCTTGGCGGATCTTATGGCGGTTACATGATGAACTGGATTTCGGGCAACTGGCCCGACCGTTTCAAATGCCTCGTCAATCATGCGGGCATTTTCGACCTGCGCGCGATGGCCTATGAAACCGAAGAATTATGGTTCGACCAATGGGATAATGGCGGGCCATGGACAACGCGCACCGATGCCGAAAAATGGAACCCTGTGAACCATGTCGCCAAATGGAAAACACCGACTTTGGTCATCCACGGCGAGAAGGATTATCGCATTCCGTATTCGCAAAGCCTGGCCGCCTTCACCGCATTGCAGCAGCAGGGCGTGGAATCGAAGCTGTTGGTATTCCCCGATGAAAACCATTGGGTGCTGAAGCCCAAAAATTCGATCCAGTGGCACCAGACTGTGTTCGCATGGCTGGCCAAGCATTTGAAAGACGCAAAGTAACGAGCGCAACGCCCGTCAGCGGCGGGGGCGGCGTTACTGCTGCTGCACTTTTTATGGGCTGTTCAAGCACATGTCGTGTGGTGAGGGTTTCCCTTTCCGGTAAGGCTCGTTAAGGCACAAACCCATGACTATCGACAAGACTTTCGACCCCGCCGCAATTGAAGCAAAATGGTACGCCCATTGGGAATCCACGGGCGCGTTCCGTCCCGCACGGCCAGATGCAGAGCCCTATACAATCGTGAACCCACCGCCAAATGTGACGGGTTCGCTGCACATTGGCCATGCGCTCGACAATACGTTGCAGGATATCCTCATTCGCCATGCGCGTTTACAGGGCAAGGATGCACTGTGGGTGGTGGGCACCGACCATGCGGGCATCGCCACGCAAATGGTGGTCGAACGGCAATTAAATGCGCGCCAGCAAAAGCGCACCGATTTCACCCGCGACGAATTCATTGCCAAGGTGTGGGAATGGAAAGAGGAAAGCGGCGGCGAAATTACCGGCCAGCTGCGCCGCCTTGGTTGCTCGATGGATTGGGAAAATGAACGCTTCACAATGGATGAGGGCTTTTCAAAAGCCGTCATCAAAGTGTTCGTTGAACTGTATAATCAAGGCCTGCTGTACCGCGATAAGCGCCTCGTCAATTGGGACCCGGGCCTGAAAACCGCGATCTCCGACCTTGAGGTGGAAACCCGCGAAATCAACGGTAAGTTCTGGCACTTCAAATATCCGCTCGAAGATGGCAGCGGAATTATCTCCGTCGCGACGACGCGGCCCGAAACCATGCTTGCCGATATGGCGGTGGCGGTGAACCCGTCGGATGAACGTTATGCGCATCTGGTGGGCAAAAATGTCCGCCTGCCAATCACCGGCCGCTTGATTCCGATTGTCGCCGATGAACATGCCGATCCGGAACTCGGCTCAGGCGCAGTCAAGGTAACGCCGGGACATGATTTCAATGACTTTGAAGTTGGCAAGCGCGCCGGATTCAAGGCCAGCGAGATGTTCAACATGCTCGATGGCGAAGGCCGCGTTGTGCAAACGTCGGATGGCCTCATTCCGCCAGAATATATCGGCCAATATCGCTTCGGCATCGAAGGCGAGCCAACCAATGCGCGCAAGATGGTGGTCGAAGCGATGGACGCTTTGGGCTTGCTCGAAAAGGTTGAAGACCGCGTCATCCAAACACCATTTGGCGACCGTTCGGGCCAAGTGATTGAACCGTGGCTGACCGACCAATGGTATGTCGACGCAGAAACATTGGCCAAGCCGGCAATCGAAGCGGTGCGTTCGGGCGCAATCGATATCGTACCCAAGTCGTGGGAAAAAACATATTTCAACTGGATGGAAAATATCCAGCCATGGTGCGTCTCGCGCCAATTATGGTGGGGGCACCAAATCCCTGCGTGGTTTGATGCGAATGGCAAATGCTATGTCGCGGAGACCGAGGAAGCTGCGCAAGCGCTTGCCGGAGCCGACGTTGAATTGACGCGCGATCCGGACGTCCTCGACACATGGTTCTCGTCCGCACTTTGGCCATTTGGCACATTGGGTTGGCCCGACCAGACGACCGAGCTGGACCGCCATTATCCCAATGATGTGCTCGTTTCCGGTTTCGACATATTGTTCTTCTGGGACGCGCGGATGGCGATGCAGGGCATTCACTTCATGAAAGAAGTGCCTTGGAAGACGCTCTATCTGCACGGCCTCGTCCGTGCCGCAGACGGCAGCAAAATGTCGAAGTCCAAAGGCAATACCGTCGATCCGCTTGGCCTGATTGACCAATATGGTGCCGATGCCTTGCGCTTCTTCATGGCCGCCATGGAAAGTCAGGGCCGCGACATCAAAATGGATGAAAGCCGCGTCGCCGGATATCGCAACTTCGCGACCAAGCTTTGGAATGCGGCACGCTTTGCGCAGTCCAACGGCATAAGTGGATCGCACAGCATCCACGCCCCCAAAGCCGAACTCGCGGTAAACCGCTGGATTATCGGTGAGGTGGTTGGCACCGTCGAAAAGCTCAATAAGGCCTTCGCCGAATTCCGCTTCGATGGCATGGCTGATGTGATTTATCACATGGTCTTTGATCAGTTCTGCGATTGGTATCTCGAACTCATCAAGCCCGCTTTTGTCGATGGTGAAAAGGGCGAGATGGATGCGGAATCCATGATCGTCGCGGGCTGGGTGCTCGACCAAATTTTGGTGATGCTGCATCCGTTCATGCCGTTTATCACCGAAGAATTGTGGCATGCATTGGGTGATCGCCCCTATGACATCATCCACGCCAAATGGCCCGAGCCAAACGCAACCGTTGACGCCGACGCCGTTCGTGAAATCGACTGGGTGATTGACACGATCAGCAAGACACGTTCGTTTAAGGCAGAGCTGAACATTCCGCCCGGCGCACGTTTGACCGCGAATATCGCCGATCCACAGCCATCCACCATCGCCATCATCGAACGGCAGGCCGCGGCGCTGTCGCGCTTGGGCCGCATTGACAGCTTTGCTTTTACGCCAGTCGAGACCAACAATATCGCGCAGATCGTGGTTGGCGGCGATACGGTTGTATACGCACTCGACGGCATCATCGATCTCGATGCAGAACGCAGCCGCATCACCAAGGCGATCGAAGCTGCAGCCAAGGAACGTGATGCGCTTGCAGGGCGTTTGTCCAACGCATCCTTTGTTGAAAAGGCAAAGCCGGAAGCAGTCGAAAAGGCACGCGCCGATCATGCGGAAAAAGCTGCCGAGGCCGAGCGGCTGACAGCGGCATTGGCGCGATTGGGGTGAGCGGCGCACCCGCGCATCAACGCGACCTGACGATTGGTCCGGTTGCCAAAACATTGTTCTTGTTTGCGCTGCCTTCGCTTGGCGTGAACATTCTCCAGTCGATTAACAATTCGGTCAATTCGGTTTGGATCGGAAAGTTTTTGGGCGAAGAGGCGCTGGCGGCGTCGGCGAACGCCGGGCTCATCATGTTCTTGATGTTCTCCACCCTGTTCGGCTTCACCATGGCGACAACGATATTGATCGGCCAAAATATGGGCCGCCGCGATATTGAATCTGTGCGCCGGATCATGGGAACCGCAATCACCGTCTTTTTCGCCGCGGGCTTATTGTTCGCAGCGGCAGGCTGGATTTTCGCGCCGCACATGCTGCGGCTCATGTCGACGCCCGAGACGGTCTATCCGCTCGCGCTTGCCTATCTGCGCGTGATTTTCCTGACGATGCCCGCCTCGTTTGTCATGGTGCTCATATCATCATCGCTGCGCGGCGTCGGTGATTCCGTCACGCCATTTTGGAATACGGTATTGAATGTCGTGCTCGACATCATCCTCAATCCGGTCTTCATTCTTGGCTTTGGCCCAATCCCCGCAATGGGCATCGCGGGGTCTGCTTTGGCGACAATCGTTGCAGGGATCATCAGCCTCGGCCTGCTGCTGCGCAAGGTCTATGCGCTTGACCTGACCATTCGCCTGCGCGGGGCCGAGCTTAAATGGTTGCGCCCTGACGCCCGCTTTCTGAAACCGATAGCGCGTATGGGTCTGCCCATGGGCTTGTCGATGATTATCATGTCGGGCTCTGCCGTCGTGATGATTGGCCTCGTCAATATGGAGGGCGTCGATACTACAGCGGCCTTTGGTGTGATGAACCAGCTGTGGAGCTATGTGCAAATGCCCGCCGTGGCTGTGGGTGGCGCGGTCAGCGCTATGGCCGCGCAAAATATTGGGGCTAACAAATGGGACCGCGTCGGTCGCATCGTGTGGTCGGGCATCGGCATTAACCTGCTAATGTCGGGCGTGCTGATTTTGCTGATGACCTTATTTGCAACACCGCTACTCCAGTTGTTCCTGCCCGTCGGCAGTCCAGCGATCGATATCGCCATTCACATCAACCATATCATTGGCTGGAGCTTCATATTGATGGGTGTGTCGGTCGTCGTGACCTTTGCGGTGCGGGCAAATGGCGCCGTGGTCGCGCCATTGCTCATCCTGATATTCAGCGCCGTTGTCGTCCGCTTCACTATCGGCTTTGGATTATATGAACGTTTTGGCGCGGACGCCATTTGGGCCGCTTTCATCGCGACATCCATTGCCTCTTGTGTGTTGTCGGTCGCTTATTATCTGAACGGCAGCTGGAAAAAGGCGAAGGCAATGCCCAATATGGGTTCACCGCCCCTACAAACGGCACCGGAATAAAATGGCTATTCTACGCACGCAGAATATCGGCACGTTGGCATTGGCCCCGCGCCTTCTGCGCACACTCTGCGCGTTTCTGTTGGCGTTCACGCTGTTGGTTGGCGGCGCATATGCCCAGACGCCCGCCAACGCATCGCCGCAAAATGTGCGCGCATCGATAGATATCGAAACCAATCGCCCCGCACCCGGCGATGTTGTGACGGTTGCCATCGTCATGGACCCCAAATCCGGCTGGCATGATTATTGG
>JBEEIJ010000028.1:0-3475 GCA_041169905.1 Pseudomonadota bacterium
AACGACATTCTGGTGCGTGAGGCGCAGGTTGGCCGGGTGGTTGTCCGGTTAAAGGGTGGCGATCCGTTTATTTTTGGACGCGGTGGCGAAGAAGCCGAAGCCTGCCGTGACGCGGGAATAGATGTTGAGGTCGTGCCCGGCATCTCTGCGGCCATGGGCGGCGCTGCGGCGACTATGCTGCCACTTACCCACCGCGATGTCTCCAGCGCGGTCTCCTTCGTTGCTGGCCAGTGCAAGGGCCTGACCGACCAGAATTGGGCTGGGCTTGCGGGTAAAGGTCGCACGCTCGTCATTTACATGGGCGTTGCGACCGCTGCGGACATCACTGAAAAGCTCATTTCCGACGGGCTGTCGCCGGATACGCCCGTTGCTGTACTCGAACGCGCGACGCGGCCCGATGCGCGTGCGATGCAGACGATCCTTACCGACTTGGGTGACATGATTAAGCGTGAGGGCGTCCAATCGCCCGCGATCATCGTGGTCGGCGACGTTGTCCTGAAATCAGATGCCAAAAACCGGCTCAAACATTTTGCCAAACAGGCGGAGAAAATTGCGTGAAGTTACTTACTGGAAATGAATTGCGCTCTGGCGCTGTAACCTGGTGGACAGGCAGCGGCTGGTCGCTCCATGTTGAAGATGCTGTTGATGTCGGTGAACATGGCGAAGCCGTGCTGCATACCGAGGAAGGTGCCCGCCGTGTGAACGCGCCGTACATCGTCGACGCGGTTGCAACACCCCAAGGGCCACGCCCCGCGCATATCAAGGACAGGGTCCGTGCGCTTGGGCCAACGGTGCGGCCAGACCTTACATTGAAACCCGCTGACCCAGCGGCAGGCGACTGGATAATCTGATATGTATAAATATGACCATTTCGACCAATCGATTGTCGATGCGCGCGTTGCCGAATTTCGTGATCAGGTAAACCGGCGCATCGCTGGTGAGATTACGGAAGACCAGTTCAAGCCATTGCGCCTGATGAACGGTCTGTATCTGCAACTGCATGCCTATATGCTGCGCGTCGCCATCCCATATGGCACGCTCGACAGCCGCCAGATGCGGATGCTCGCGCACATCGCCCGCAAATATGACCGCGATTACGGCCATTTCACAACGCGCCAGAATATTCAGTATAACTGGATCAAGCTTGAGGAATGTGCCGATCTGTTGGAAGAACTGGCAACGGTTGAAATGCATGCCATTCAAACCAGCGGCAATTGCATTCGCAACATTTCGTCGGACCAATATGCTGGGGCTGCGGCCGATGAAGTTGCTGATCCGCGTCCGTGGGCGGAATTGCTGCGCCAATGGTCCACATTCCACCCAGAGTTCAGCTATTTGCCGCGTAAGTTCAAAATTGCGGTCATCGCATCCCCCGAAGATCGTGCCGCCATGCGCTTGCATGACATCGGGCTAGAGCTTGTCCGTCAGAACGGCGAATTGGGTGCGCGCGTATTCGTAGGGGGCGGCATGGGCCGTACGCCAATGATTGCGCCAGAGATCAATCCGTTCGTCAAAGCCGACGATCTGCTGAGTTACATCGAAGCCTGCTTGCGCGTGTACAATCGCTATGGCCGCCGCGACAATATCTACAAGGCGCGTATCAAGATACTCGTCCACGAAATTGGCGCAGATGAATATCGCCGTCAGGTTGCGGAAGAATTCGCCCATGTGAAAACGCTGGGCATCGATCCGCCATTGGCAGAGCTGGAACGCATCAGCGCCTTCTTTGCGCCGCCTGCATTTGATGCAGCAGACGTAGAACCCGATCGCAGTGACCCCGATTTTGCAGTTTGGCTCGACCAGAATGTGAAGCCACACAAGCAAGCCGGTTACGCAATCGTCAACATCAGCTTGAAGCCCATTGGCGGCATTCCGGGCGATGCAACATCGGCGCAAATCGACGTGATGGCTGACCTTGCTGAGCAATATGGCTTCGACGAATTGCGCGTCACCCATGCGCAGAACATCGTCCTGCCACATGTGGCCAAGCGCGATCTGCACGCGGTGTGGCAAGCATTGCGCGAAGCCCAACTGGCAGATGCCAATCTTGACCTGATCAGCGATATCATCGCCTGCCCCGGCCTCGATTATTGCAGCCTTGCCAACGCCCGTTCGATCCCCGTCGCGCAGAAAATTGCGACGCGCTTTGCCGACATGGACCGCCAACGGGATTTGGGCGAACTGAAGCTCAAAATCTCCGGCTGCATTAACGCCTGCGGACATCACCATGCGGGTCATATCGGCATATTGGGTGTCGACCGAAAGGGTGTTGAAAATTATCAGCTGACCTTCGGCGGCTCTGGCGCGGAAGACGTCAGCATCGGGAAAATCATTGGCCCCGGCTTTGATGAAGACGGCGTTGTCGACGCGGTCGAGAAAGCCACGGAAGTCTACAAGACGCTGCGTGAAGGCGATGAGCGTTTCATCGACACATATCGCCGTGTCGGCCTCGAACCATTTAAGGAGGCGATCTATGGTTGAGTTTCGCTATCGCACGGATGAAGTCACCGAACAGCCATCGGTGACGCTCGACGCCTTTTTGGATCAATCAAACGCAACCGCCGTCCGGCTTGAACCCGATGATGATGCACGTGCACTGATCCCGTTTCTGGATCGGCTGACGCTTATCGAAATTGCGTTCCCCAAATATCGCGACGGGCGCGGCTACAGTTCCGCGCGCATTTTGCGTGAAGCGGGATATACTGGCGAGCTGCGCGCGCAAGGCGATGTTCTGGTCGACCAAATTGCGTTCATGCGGCGCTGTGGCTTTGACAGCTTCGCACCCGAAGCGTCGTTAAATCCCGAAGCCGTCGCGCGCGCGCTTTCAACCTATGACCAGTTTTACCAAAAGGCCGCGGACGCCGCGGTTCCCGTTTGGAAGCTACGGCATGGGTGAACTGGTTCGCATCGCGGACCGTATCAACACCGCACCACGTTACACAGAGGCGGACGCCGTTCGGCTTAACAACATGTTCCGTGGGCGCGATACCGTCGAGACGCTGACCGTGCTGCTGCGTGAAAATATGCTGGGCGATGCGGCGATAGTGTCTAGCTTCGGCGCAGAGAGCGCCGTTTTGCTGCATTTGATTGCCAGCATTGACCCGGCCACGCCTGTGTTATTCCTCGACACCGGAAAGCATTTTCCAGAGACGATTACCTATCGCGAGAAACTGCAAAATATCCTTGGCCTATTGGACCTACGCATCATCACCCCCGACCCTGCGCATCTGGCGCAAAAGGATGGAACGGGCCTGCGCTGGTCGTATGATCCCGATGGCTGCTGCGAAATCCGCAAAGTCCTTCCGCTGAAATCTGCGCTTGCGGGCTTTGATGCGCAGTTTACGGGCCGAAAAGCATTCCAATCCGCAACCCGCAAGGCTCTGCCCCGTTTCGAGATTGAGGACGGCCGCCTGAAGGTTAATCCGCTTGCCGATTGGGACAAGGCTAGGATTGAAGCCTATATGTCCGAGCACGC
>JBEEIJ010000029.1:0-2691 GCA_041169905.1 Pseudomonadota bacterium
ATTGCCGCGGCGTGGTATCGCGGGATGACGTGGCGGCTGGGCAAAGGCGCGAAAGACATTGACGCGGCAGATCTTGATGCGGCCCGTGTTCTGCTTGGTGTTTCCCGTTTCGATACGGCCGAACGCATTCGCGAGCGGCACCGCGCATTGATTGCGCAAAACCATCCCGACGCAGGCGGCAGCGATGCGCACGCCGCCGCGTTGAACAAAGCCCGCGATCTTTTGTTAGACGATTTGAACAACAAACGGCTGTAATTGCCGCGCCATGTCCCAGAAACAGGAATGATATGACACATAATTTCCACCCGACATCGCTGCGTGAATATGACATTCGCGGTATCATTGGTGAAACGCTTGGCACAGCGGATGCCTACGCCATTGGTCGCGGCTTCGGCACGTGCCTGGTCCGTGCCGGCGGCAAAAAGGCCGCCGTGGGCTATGATGGCCGCGTCAGCTCGCCCATGTTGGAAGAGGCGCTGGTCAAGGGATTGAACGACAGTGGTGTAGACGTTGTGCGCATCGGTATGGGCCCAACGCCCATGCTATATTATGCCGAAGCCGTTCTGGATGACGTAGACGGCGGCATTGAAATAACCGGCAGCCATAATCCAGCCAATTATAATGGCTTCAAAATGGTCATCATGGGGAAACCGTTTTTCGGCGCGGATATCCAAAAGCTGGGCAGCATGGCGGCGGCAGGGGATTGGGCCGACGGTGAGGGTGCTTCCGAGCATTTGGATATCCTTGACCAATATGTCGCCCGCGTTGCCGAGGCGGCGCCGCAAAAGGCATTTCGCATCGGTTGGGACGCAGGCAACGGGGCGGCGGGACCGGCAATTGAAAAGCTGGTCAAGATGTTACCCGGTGAGCACCATCTTTTGTTTGTGGATGTGGATGGCCAGTTTCCCAATCATCATCCCGACCCCACCGACCCAGTAAATCTGGTCGATCTGCAAAAGCTTGTCGCGGAAAAGCAGCTCGATTTCGGAGTGGCTTTTGACGGCGATGGCGACCGCATTGGCGCGATTGACGGCGAGGGGCGCGTTATCTGGGGCGACCAATTGCTGCAAATCTTCGCCGAAGACGTGCTGGGCGATGTCCCGGGCGCTACGATTATCGCCGATGTAAAGGCGTCGCAGGCACTATTTGACCGCGTGGAGCAACTTGGTGGGCAGCCGCTGATGTGGAAAACCGGCCACAGCCTAATTAAATCCAAAATGAAGGAAACAGGATCGCCGTTAGCGGGCGAAATGTCTGGTCACATCTTCTTTAAACATGAATATTATGGCTTTGACGACGCGATTTACGCGGCCGTGCGTCTCATGGCGGCGTCGGCCAAGCTCGGCAAAAGCGTCACGGAACTGCGCGGCGATATGCCCGTCATGATCAACACCCCCGAAATGCGCTTTCAGGTCGATGAGACCCGCAAGTTCGCGGTGATCGACGAAGTTCTCGCGCGGCTATCGGCGGACGGTGCCGACGTCAACAACACCGACGGCGCGCGCGTGAACACGCCCGATGGCTGGTGGTTGCTGCGCGCATCCAACACGCAAGATGTTCTCGTCGCCCGTGCCGAAGCGTCAAGCGAAGAGGGCCTCGACCGACTGATGGCGCAGATAGATGCGCAATTGGCGGCATCAGGACTGGAACGCGGAGAGCAAGCAGGGCATTAAGCTCTGGTGTCATTACCTTCCATCATCCTCGACTGGTTCGCCGCACGCGAATGGACCCCGCGGCGGCATCAGCTGGAGATGCTGGAGGCAGCGCGTGAGGGGCGGCACGCTTTGCTCGTCGCCGCGACGGGTGCGGGCAAGACGCTGGCGGGATTTTTACCGACGCTGGCCGAATTAATTGAAGACATGCGTTCCCCGGCGCAGGCCGGGGCCCAGACATTATCAAGCAACGCGGCGTTGGGCACTGGATCCCAGCCTGCGCTGGGAAACACATTAACGCCGGCGAGCGGCCTGCACACGCTCTACATCTCCCCGCTCAAGGCGCTTGCGGTCGATGTCCGGCGCAATCTGTTGATGCCCATAGAGGAAATGGGCCTGCCCATCCGCGTCGAGGCGCGCACGGGCGATACGCCATCCGACCGCAAGGCGCGGCAGCGGGTGAAGCCGCCGCACATATTGCTGACGACGCCCGAATCATTGTCGCTACTGCTCAGCCATGAAGATAGCGTGCACATGTTTTCGACGCTCAAGCGCATCATCATCGATGAAGTGCATGCCTTCGCCAATGGCAAGCGCGGCGATTTGCTCAGCCTCAGCCTCGCGCGTTTACAAACCCTCGCGCCCGATCTGCAGCGCGTTGCCCTATCCGCCACCGTCGCCGATCCCGATGACTATCGCGCATGGCTCGCGCCTTATGGCGACGTGGACCAGGTGCGCTTGGTCGAAGGCGAGGCGGCGGCAGAGCCAGACCTACATATCCTCCTGCCCGAAGGCCGCGTGCCATGGGCGGGGCACAGCGGGCAGCATGCGATACCGCAGCTGATCGATGAAATTGGCCGCAACAACATCACCCTGATATTCTGCAACACGCGCTTCCTTGCCGAGTTCATCTTCCAAAAATTATGGGACGCGAATGAGCCCAAATATGCCATCGGCATCCACCATGGCTCGCTATCGATTGAGGCGCGGCGCAAAGTCGAAGGCGCAATGGCCGAAGGCAAGCTGCGCGCGCTGGTGT